>PSRJ01000256.1 GCA_003175985.1 Terriglobia bacterium | reverse complement strand
TGGACACGAAAAATCCCCTTTGCTTTCGTACCGACCCAGAGATTGCCGTCATGGTCGAACATCAGAGCGCCGATATCGAAGCCACTTCCATTGAACGGTGGGGTCACAAATGGCTTTACGGCACCATCCTTCAATTGTTGAAGCCCTTGACCTGGGCCTTCTGCAGATAATCCCACCCACAGCGTTCCATCGGAACCACGCGCCAAACTAAAGACCTCGCCTCCTACTTTGTACTGGTCCGAATTCCCAGCATGCCAGTGGACAAGGTCTCCCGCCCTCCCTCCGAGCCAAAAACCGCCGTTGCCGTCCGACAGAACGGCCTGGATATCGGAGATGGTTATTCCATCTTCCTTCCCGTAGCACTTGAGTGAATCCGTAAGATGGCAAAGGGGCGCATCCGAGTTGGAGTCCAGGACCCACAAAGAACCATCCGGCGCCTCACTAACGCTTTGAAACATTCCCCCTTCCAACTGAAAGTGAGAACCTACAACCGCTCCTTTCAGTCGGACGATGTCACGAGGTCCCAGTACCCAGAGCCCACCTGCGTCGTCGGCAAAGATGTTCATCGATCTATCAATGGAGACACCGGCAGGTAAATGCCAAGGCAGGAATTGGACGCCGTCGAACCTATAGATGTCGGCGGGAAGAGATAAGAACCAGAGGAAGCCATCCGAGGTTTGTGTAATGTGATACATTCCCGCTGGCAGTGACCCATCTTGCGTTCTCCAAGCAGTGTGGATGTACTGGGTGAGACGTTTGTTCGGATCAAGGGCGTGAGCAGGAGTTGTGAGTAAGCATAGGCACAGGAGAGAACAGCCCAAAATGGCAGCGATTGATCCACCACGTTCGGAGGCTTTTCTTCCGGAAACCAAGTGATCCACAACCGCGATGAATGCGCTAGTCTGCCGCGGCTCCGGCATTTTGTTACTCCCTGGTGCTTCGGAAGCGTAAAGTAGAAGCTTGTCCCTGGTCCATCGTTAGTTGTAGCACATAGCCGGCCGCCATGATGGCATACAACTTGGGCAACCTGTGGCGGCGGCTGGTGCTTCCGAGAAGGATCGACAATTGGTCGCTGACAAGTTTGCAGCAGAGGCTGGTTAAGACGGGTGGGCGGTTGGTGAAGCACGCCCGCTATTACTGGCTGCTACTGGCCGAGAGCCATTTAACTCGGCGGCTGTTTGGGGGTGTGGTGCGGCGGATTGCAGCCTTGCCGATGCCAGCAGGGTAGCGTCCGCTGAGAAACGAAAACCCAATGAGCACAAATAGGCGGGCGGGGCGAAAGGGTGTCGGGGAACCGGCTTAAAAGCCAGCAGGTTTTCGGGTTGGCCGTCCTTCAAGGGGTGGCAGAAGCGGTGGTTCATTTACTAGCAGCACAATGAAGCCCTCCCGCGGAAACAACTCCCCGAAGTGAAACTCCACCTTAGCCACCACCCTGCGCACAGTCTTCCAAGTTCCTGCCTGGTAACGTCCGGCTATGTCAGGAGGTTATCGAACAAGTCGTCAAAACGGAAATCCAGGCTGAAGCGAGTAAATGAAACGTTGCAACAGTACTGTCGGACGGCCGCACCGCGCTCGTGGAATTCCGGCGGGACGCATTCGCCGCGACCGCGCACTGCAGATTGTCTGGCAGAGCCGGCCGCCGCACCAGCGCAGAGGACGGACCCGACGCGGTAGCCGTTCAGCGGTCGGACAGATCCGGGCGAACTTGTACTTCAGCGGAACGGTCTTACTTCTGAAGTGTCCTGAGCGGCCCCACATCCAGCCCGGACTAACTCGCGCGCGGAATCGGGGTACCAGCCGTTGCCGCGAGCGCCCTCCTCAGACCGTATGCCGCAGCGCCGGCGAGCCCGACTTTGCCGGTCATCAGGTGCACCGGGATGCGGCTCATCACCTCAGCGAAACGGCCTTTGTGACGGAACGATCGCAGAAATCGCGGCGATTTCAGTGCCGGTAGAAGATGGACGGCAACTCCACCTGCCAGGTACACGCCGCCCACCGCGAGAACTTTGAGCGCGAGGTTCCCCGCTTCGCTTCCCATGATCGAAACAACTGTCTCAATCGTGGCGGTGCATCGCGGGCTGGGATCAACGGCGTCCAGCGCACTTCGGATAATCGCTTTCGTGCGATCGCCGGCCATCGCGATCCTCTCCGCAATCTCTGCGCGTTCCTCTGTCTTCTCGCAGTCGCGGAAAAAATCGTAGACGTGGGGGATCCCAACTCCCGAGCAGACATGCTCGTAACTGACGTGCTCGAACCGCTGCTGCATGAATTCGAGCAGGCGGATCTGGACTTCGTCCGTCGGCGCGAAATCCGCGTGGCCTCCCTCCGAGCTGTGTGCGCGGTATTCGGTCTCCTCCCAGGTAAGAAACGCCTCGCCCAATCCGGTCCCCGGTGCAAACACGGCAATGTTTCCGTGTTCGACCGGCGCTCCCGCGCTGAGCTCCTCGACATCTTCCGGCCTCAGCCCGGGAATCGCACACGCGATCGCTTCGAGGTCATTCAGCAGATGGACGGCATCCAGACTCAGTTCCTTAGCCATCGCGGCCTGGTCGACGATCCAGGGGAGGTTCGTGACCTTAGCCCGTCCTGCAAGCACGGGCCCAGCGACCCCGAAGCACGCACGGTCGACCTTCAGTCCGGTCTTCGCAAGGAACTCCTTCGCGATGGACTCCAGGCTTCCATGATCCGCGCTGTGGACCTCCGATTCCGCGAGGGCCGCGTGCGCTCCTCGCTCCTCAGAAAAAACGCCGAGCGCGGTCTTGGTTCCACCGATGTCGCCTGCCAGTAGCATCTCTGTCTCCTAAACTCTCCCATACCGCTCGCGGTTCGACCTCGATCCACTCAGCGCGTAGAACAAGATGTACAGGTAGCAGACTACCGGCAGCACAAAGGCGTGATGCAGCCCGAACTGGTCGGCAATCGCGCCCTGAATTACGGGCAGCACAGCGCCGCCCACAATCGCCATGTTCAGAAGGCCCGATCCGTTGCTGGTCAGCGGCCCGAGTTCGGCGACGCCGAGGCTGAAGATTGTGGGGAACATGATCGAGTTAAAGAATCCGACTGCCAGGATCGTCCAAATGGCCGCGTGCCCGGCGGTGAGCATCGATGCGGTTACCAACAGAGCTGCGGCGATCGAGCAAAA
The DNA here is from genome assembly GCA_003175985.1 of Terriglobia bacterium. GTDB lineage: Bacteria > Acidobacteriota > Terriglobia > Bryobacterales > Bryobacteraceae > PSRJ01. The sequence continues at coordinate 14,176 of PSRJ01000256.1, read as the reverse complement.
TGCCAGCACCTTTCCGGCTTTGATCCGGCGCAACGCGGGGGCTCCGAGGAACCGCCCGATCATTGCGCCCCCCCAATAGAACGATACATAGCCGGCAGCCGTCTTCGCGGACATCCCGGCGATCCCCGGCAAGCCAAAGTAATTGACCAGAAAGCTGCCGATTGAGACCTCTGCGCCCACATAGGCAAAAATCCCAAGCGCCCCGAGGATCAGGTTGGGATGTCTCCAAATGGAATCCTGAGGACTCTCCGCACCTCGAGGCGCAGGATGCTCGATCTTGGGCAGTTTCGATGCGCCGATCACGATCGCCAAGACCAGCAACGCCAGGCCAATCACCGCATACGGAAGCTTTACAGATGCGGCTTGGGTCGCGCGATATGCCTGGAGCGCCTGCGGTGTGAGCCCCCGTAACTGCTCGATCGCTAACGGCGCGGCGCTCAGAATCAGCAGTCCGCCGAGTTTCGGCGCGACGGTCGTTCCCAAGGAGTTGAACGCTTGTGTCAAATCCAACCGGCTGGATGCGGTTTCCGGGTTGCCCAAGACCACGACGTACGGATTTGCGGCCACCTGCAGACCCGTGATCCCGGCAGCCAAAACCATGAGGGCGGTTAGAAACAGCGGAAATGAAACCGCGGCCGCAGCCGGTATAAACAGGAAAGCTCCGGCGGCCATCGTCAGCAGGCCGGCCACCATGGTGCGCTGGTAGCCGATCGTGTTTACAATCCTCGACCACGGCAGCGAAAACAGGAAATACGCCGAGAAGAACGCAAACTGAATTAGCATCACTCGCGCGTAGCTCAGGTCAAAGATCGACTTGAAGTGCGGCACTAAGATGTCATTCAGGCAGGTCAGAAAGCCCCACATGAAGAACAGGGTTGTCACAATCGCCAGCGGACGCGAGTAGTTTGTCTCCACGAATGTGGACGGCGCCACCGGGGAGTTAAGATTGGTGCTGCTGATTTCTTCAACTGGCATATCGTGGAACCTTTCCTAGAACCATGTCTCCGCCTGCACGCCATAAGTCAAGCCGCTCGTCTTCCTCGAGTAGGGCGTTCCACCGACCAAGCCTCGGAAACCGTCCGACCAGTTGGCGTAGGTCAGGAAGGTGCGCAGCACCGGCCGGCTAAAGAATTTTCTGCCCGCCCCGATTTGCGGTGCGATCGTTAACTTACGCAACCAACCGTCATTACGACCGCCCGGACTGCTCGTCCGGTCAACGCCAGCTTCCATGGCCAGCGAGATGTATTTCGTAAAGAATACTTCCGGCCGCGCGCCGAACGACACCCACTGGTTCCAGCCATGCTGGGGATTTCCGTCCTTGAGGCGCTGGTAGACGAAGATCGGCATGATGGCAAACCGATCGTTCGGCTGGACGAGAAGGTGCTCCACAAACTGAAACCGCGCGGCACTGCGCAAGTAGCGTGTGGGGTCGTCGATCGACGTGCTGAAGTTGCTCGCAGCTCCGGTCCCGTACTGGGCCATAAAGGTGTTGTAGCCGCCGTGCCACTCGAGCCTTTGATGACGCACTCCAAATGCGTATCCATCGGTGCTGGGAATCTTGAGGCCTGCCGAAGTGGTCCCGCCTTTGGTGGTTGCGAAATCGAACCACCCAGCCCAAAGACCCGCCGGCCCTTTTAATCCATACAGCCGCACATCGACGTTGCTCTTTGCGAGGTAGCCATTCTGAGTGACGATGTCGGGCCGCGCGCCCGCGAGGTATGCAACGGCCATCTTGCCGATCTTGACGTCCACGTCTTCAACGCCGCCACCGTAACCGCTCATATCGAGGGGGTAGAAATCGTTGATCTCTATATGCTGCCGGCGATAGTAACGTTCGCCCGCCCAGAATTTCGCGTCCGGCTGGCTCACTAAAACGTTGCCGGCCTGAATGAACGCCTCGCGAAGCCGAAATTGATCATTCCCCAAGCCGTTGCGGAAGTTGGCATAACTCGCCGAGTTCGTGGTATTCGCTTGCAACATCAGCTCGGTCTTTATCCATGCCTTGTCCGTGGCGTGATCGGGGTTGAGCCAATTGTTGACGAAGATGAGCTCTCCGTAGGTTTCGGTTTCGTTTCCCAAGCGGTACTTGGCTCCGGCACCCGGAGCCTGAAACGCAACCTGCTGCCCACCCGCTCCATTTAGGCCGTAACCCGAGCGGAAATATCCGTGGAACTCGAAGGCGCCGACCTCCTGCTGCAGCTTCTCGATCTTCTGATCCGCTTCCCGCAGCAGGTCGTATGTCGGCTCTGATGCCACAGCGCCCTGAAATTTTGCGCCGACCTGATTGGAGCCTGACGAGACGGCCTTCTCGGCTGCCGCTGCGGCCAGTTCACCGACTGAGACAGTGCCGTCCTTGGGCGAGGCCACCGGGGCCGCGCGCTGGTTCGCTAGCTGCTGCTCCAGCGCTGCCATGCGCTGTTCCATCGTGCGAGTTGTCTCGGCGTACTGCTGTTTAAGGTTCTGTAACTGCTGTTCCAGCTCCGCGGTGGATTGCGCAGCGGCAATCGCCACCGCGGATAACAGCCCGACAATCCCATAACAAAGTCGCTTCATCCGTTGTTACCTCCGCTAGCGAATCCGTCGATTTCGGGCCTCACTTCTTCAGACTGCGAACGTAGGCCGTGACATTATCCAAATCCGCTCCTGATACCGCCGTGACCGGCCGCATCTTTCCTTTTCCGGCCGTGATGATCTGTTTGAAGTCCGCATCGCTGAGAGCTTGAACTTCGGCCGATTTCAGATCGCGGATCTCGACGTTCATCATCTTGGCAATTGCGGGATTGGCCGCGCCATCCGCTCCGTGGCAGGTCTTACAGGCCTTGGCGTAAGCGGCCTGGCCGGCGGTCGCATCAGCGGCCGATGCCAGCGAGATAGACAAGCACAGGAGAGAGATAGTTGTAAGTAGGGTTCGCATCTTGGTTGGAGTGCCTCCGCCTTCTGCATAGGCACGGCGGCAACCAATCAAGTTATCCAGCGGAAATCCCCAAGAAAGAATCGTTAGGGACAGGCTACAACTGGATATTGGAGCCGGGATCTCCAAAATGCCTCGGCAGGTGCCGAAGAAAATGTCTCCAGACGACGACTCAAATTGCGGGTTGTACCGAAAATCCTGGACATCAATTCTTTACCGGCGCTTTAGAGCAGCGGCCCGGTGCGTGCAAACAAGAACGGGCGGGAGCAGGTGCGCGATCACTTATGGGAGACAACCCTAGACGGCCGATACTGATGTTGCTCACGAGCCATTGGCTCACCTTTGTGGGCGCTGCCTTGGCGACCACGGCCATCTGCTCGTGGCTTTTTGCTCTGCCGGTCCAATTAAGAGGGCACACTAGCAACCCGTATATCGGGATCCTGGTCTTCATCATTATTCCCGTCGTACTCATAGCCGGACTGATTCTGATCGTGGCCGGCATTTTCTTCGGCAGAAAACGCCTCGAGAAAATGCAGCGGCATCTCATCGCTCTCCCCGACCGGCGAATCTACCTCCGGCGGATTGCCGTCTTCTTTGTTCTGACTGCCGCCGTCAATATCGTAATCGGCGCCGAGGCCACCTATCGCGCTGTAGAGCACATGGAAACCGCCCAGTTCTGTGGACAGAGCTGCCATGTGATGAAACCGGAGTTTACGGCGCGACAGAACTCGCCGCACGCCAGGGTACTCTGCGTCGATTGCCACGTCGCTCCCGGCGCAGCGGGGTGGGTTACCAGTAAGGCGGCCGGCACCCGTCAATTGTTAGATGTGGTCTTTCATCGCGCACGAAAACCGATTGAGTCGGCGATTCAGAGTGGACGCCTCGTGCCCTCTAGGGTCACGTGCGAGCAATGCCACTGGCCCCAGAAGTTCGACGCCGTAAAACTACGCGTCATTGAACGTTTTCAGGAAGACGCGGCCAATACCGAAACCCAGACCGTATTGATGATGCTGATCGGAGGTGGAGATTTGGGCGGCATTCACGGAAAGCATATGGGTCCCGGAGTGGAAATTCACTACGCGGCATCGGATTCCGCCCGCCAGACAATCCCGTGGGTAGAGTGCCGGAATCGGAAGACTGGCGTGTCCAACGCGTTTCTGGCCGATGGCTCGAACCCGGCTTCGATCGCGAACCTCCCTCGCTACGAGATGCAGTGCGTCGATTGCCATAACCGCCCGACCCACACATTCGATCTTCCGGATCGGGCGGTGGACGGGGCGCTGGCGGAGGGCCGGATTGCTTCCACGCTGCCTTTCATCAAAAAAGAGGCAGTCCTGTTACTCAAGGCGAAATACGCGAGCAACGACGAAGCCTCGCGCGCGATTCCGGCTGCGTTGACGGAGTATTACCGGCAGAGCGATCCGGCCCTCTGCAACAAGCGGGGGCAAGACATCGCGGCCGCGGGGGCTGAGATCGCGGCCATCTACAACCGCAACGTATTTCCCGACCTTAAGGTTAGCTGGGGCACTTACCCGAACAACCTTGGACATACGGACGCTCCAGGCTGCTTCCGATGTCATGACGGATCACATTCGACATCCGACAAAAAAGAATCGATCACACAGGATTGTAATACCTGTCACGAACCGCTTGCGATGGATGAAGCGCCTCCCGGAGTACTGAAGACGCTGAACTTGTCCGACTACGCCGCAAGCCTGCAAAAGAAGTGAGGCCGAGAACACGATGAAAAGCGAACGCACGAAGAGCATCTACCGATACGCACGAGTTGCGGGCGTCTTGGTTTTGGTCGCCTTGTCGGTCACCGGCGCTGCCCGGAAACCGTACTCACCGCGCGAGAAGGCATATTACACCGACGCGGCGACCGTCGAGTTCGTCCGGCCGGGGCTTACGATCACCGTGAACGGCGCTCAGATCGCTCCGGATGGAACCATCACCGTGGTGTACACCTTGACGGATCCGGCCGGTCTGCCGCTGGATGCCGCTGGTGTCACGACCCCCGGGACGATCAGCCTCGGTTACATCGCGGCGGTGTTGCCCAAGGATCAGGAAGACTACACCGCCTACACGACCCGCGCGAATTCCGGTCCGGCCATAGTCTCCACAAATCAGCCCGGGCCCGATTCCGGCGGCGTGACGACCACCGTGGGACCCGGGCAGTATCAGTATGTTTTGAAGACCAAGGCGCCTGCCGGTTTCGACGCATCGGCCACGCACACGATCGGTATCTACGCCACGCGCACGCTCACGGACTACAACCTCGGCACAAACTATGCAAGCGCTACGTTCAACTTTGTTCCGAATGGCGCGAACGTAACGAAAGTACACGACATCGTCCGTACGGCAAGTTGTAACTCGTGCCATGACCAACTCTCCTGGCATGGCGGAAGACGGCGCGGCGTGGAGATGTGCGTACTCTGCCACACCCCGCAGAACGTGGACACCACCACGGGGGGGTCGCTCGATCTGAAAGTGATGATTCACGAGATGCACATGGGCAAGAAACTGCCCAGTGTCGCCGCCGGTAAGCCTCTGATCGTGAACGGAGAGGACTTTTCCAAGATTGCATACCCGGCGGATCCAGGCGATCCGCGGAATTGTGAAACCTGTCATTCGCAGAAGACGGGCGCGGCGCAAGCCACGGCGTACCTCACTAATCCGACGCGCGAGGCCTGCGGGGCGTGTCACAACGACGTCAACTTTGCGACTGGAGCGAAACATGCGGGCGGTCCGCAAATTGACGACAAGCAATGCGCCAACTGCCATTTTCCGCAGGGTGAACTGGAATTCGATGCTTCCATTAAGGGTGCGCACGTGGTTCCCGATCAATCCAGCATGCTCTCCGGGCTGGCGGTAAACATCAAAAGCGTCCAGAACAGTCTGGCCGGTCAGGCGCCGACAGTCTCCTTCACCATTCAGGACAAGAACGGTAATGCGGTGAAGCTTTCCGCACTCGGCTTTCTCAATTTCACCATGGCCGGCCCAACCGCGGACTACGGTTACACCAGTTTTGGCAGCGACACGGCAAGCACTCCAGGGTACGTGACCGAGATAGCGACCCAAACCGCCGCTTGCGACGGCGGCGGAAATTGCACCTACCAGTTCACTCATAGCGTGCCGGCCAAAGCGACCGGGACCTATGCGATCGGCGTGGAGGCCCGGCGGACAGAAAATCTGCTGCCCGGAACGCTGAAGCAGAAGAGTGTCACCTACGGCGCCCCAAATAAAGTCGTGTACTTTTCGGTGGATGGATCGGCGGTGGCGCCGCGCCGCCAGGTAGTGGCCGTCGACAAGTGCAATCAATGTCACGTGAGCCTTTCGGTACACGGAACGCTGCGCAATAACCCGGAATATTGCGTGATGTGCCATAACGCATCGAACACGGATGCCGCGGTACGGGGCAGCGCGGTGGTTGCGGCGGACAAGAGTGCGCCGGCACAGGGTATCAACTTCTCGCTGCTGGTGCACCGGGTCCACGACGGCGTGAACATGCTGGCCGATGGCGGGTCCTACACGGTAGTGGGTTTCGGCGGAAGTCACAATGATTTCTCAGGCACACTCTTCCCGGCGATGTCGCCCAAGGGGAAGGCGACCGACCTCGCCAACTGCTCCTTGTGTCACGTAAAGGGATCGGAGGCGAACCTGCCCGTCGGCTTGAACAACGTGGTGAACCCGCAGGGATACATGAACCCGGAAGGGGCCACCGCGACGGCGTGCTCTGGCTGCCACGTGGCCAAGGACGCGGCTGCGCATTTCGCGAGTGTTACGTCCTCATCTCTTGGCGAAAGCTGCACGGTTTGTCATCAGACGGGCGCCATGTTCGCTGTAGACAAGGTTCATGCGCAGTACTAAAAAGGCCTGGCCCAAAAAGAAGCCATGCCGATGCAGAAGCCGGCCGATGGCATCGGAAGCGCCACTACCGGCACCTGGAATACAAGCTTGCCGCAACCGCCGTTTGAGTTGTGGCAAGCGCACCCAGGCGCCGGAAGCGAACTGATCGAAGGCTCGGTGCAACGATCACACCTGCTTCTCCAGGTCACCTGAGCTCCTCTCACACAACTCCTTAGACCGGTCCCGCGGATTGCAAACTCGATCCGCCTACGGGCGCACCCCAGACCGGCTTACAAAATCCAACTGAGCCGAAGCGCCGGCACTCGCGACGCGTCTGCCGAAAAACGTCGCGCACTCAAGCACCGATTCCGATTCGTTTCAGGTATTTATCGCCAAGCCCAACTGGCCGGGCGCATGCCTATAACGCTATTGAAACATACGGTAGGTTTGCTATGAGGAAAGAAGTAAGAGCGGCTATCAAAAAGATCGACCAGAAGGGCCATGCCCTTTTGTCTGGGGGCCACGCCTGGGATGAATCCCTGTTTCAGTTTGCCTTTCAAATTGAAAATCTGACTGACGCCGAACGCCAGCTAATCTCGTGGTGGATTTCTGCATGGGGTCGACGTGTGAGCGGCGCGAGTTGAGGGTATTGCGGCCGAGATTTCCCTGCGCCGCACCGGTCGGCACGGCGAATGCGACTTTGTTGATGCGTTTGCCGCCGGCCACGTTGGAGTCGGAGAGCCAGAGCTGCTCCCACCGCAGGCCGTAGGTGAACCGCCGATGTCCGGCATCTGCAGATCCATGAGCGTGATATCGCGCCATCCACGACCGGAGCAGCCGGAGCAAGAGGCCCTTCGTCAAGGTCAATTGCGCCGCCATTCCGGCTACCCTTCTGGAGAGCGAGCTGTTTGGGCACGAGAAGGGCTCGTTTACCGGAGCGTTCGCGCAAAAACTCGGGCGTTTTGAACTGGCGCACGAAGGGACGCTGTTTCTCGACGAGATTGGCGAGATCCCGCTGGAGCTTCAGTCCAAGCTGTTGAGGGCTCTGCAGGAACAGAAACTGGAGCGTTTGGGCAGCAACCGGACGATCAACGTGGACGTGCGGATTCTTGCCGCGACAAACCGGGATCTGAAGGCGATGGTGGCTGAGGGCCGGTTCCGGGCCGACCTGTACTTCCGGCTGAACGTGTTCCCGCTGAAAGTGCCTCCGCTGCGGGAGCGGCGCGAGGACATCCCGTTGCTGACGTGCCACTTCGTCCAAAAATACGCGCAACGAATGGGCCGGAGAATCGACAAAATTTCCACGGCGGTATTGGATGCGCTCACGAATTACGATTGGCCGGGCAATATTCGCGAGCTGCAAAACGTGATCGAGCGGTCGGTCGTTTTGAGCCACGGATCCGAGCTGCAGTTCGCGATGCCGGAAATTAACCGCACGGCTATGCCGGTCATACCGCCCCAGGGGGCTTCCAACGTTTGCGATATCGAGCGTGCACGCATCCTGCAGGTGCTAAAGGAATCCAGGGGATTGGTGGGAGGCGCGAACGGAGCAGGCGCCCGGCTCGGGCTGAAGCGGACAACCCTGCAATCGCGGATGCGGAAATTTCACATCGCACGATTGTATGAGTGAGCAGAGAGTTCCCGTCATAATTAGCGGCCAAATGATCGCTCTGCGGGTCGTAAGAGTACAACGCGGAGTGGCGCCGCGCGATGCGGCAAAGAGGCGCTGCCGATTGTGTGACCCGGAGTCGGGCCAGTGCCGCAGGCTTTGTACACGGAGGCGAAATGCGAGTGTGGGAGATAGCCCGGACCAGATTGCATCCGGCGGATTCAACTGAATGGTTACGGCCGGTTTCGGCCGATGCGCAGACGAAAATACTCGATCTGGTCGAGGATGCGATTATTTCCGTGGACAGCGAAGAGCGAATTATCGTCTTACAACCGATCGGCCGAGCGGGTGTTCGGGTACGCAGCCGGGGAGATCCTCGGCAAGCCGCTGGACATCCTGCTGCCGTCCCCGTTTGCCCTGCATCATGATGGCACGCCCGTCGTGGAACTCGCCGGATCTCCTTAGGCCTCGCGAGGAATGCCGCGGCACCAGGAAGTGGTTGCCCGGCGGAGCAATGGCGAGGAATTTCCAACCGAAGGCTGGTCGCCAGCTCGGAATCGATGCGGCAAGTTCTGAAATTTGCGAAGCGTGTGGCGGCGAGCGAGGCCCCGACGATACTAATCGAGGGTGAGAGCGGCGTGGGAAAGGCTTCAGCCGCCCGTGAGTGCGGCCGTTTGAGCCGAAGTGCCGGCATGGTAGGCCGCGCCCGTGGCTTCGATGACGGGTGGCTTTAATGCCAGCCGCTACCGGGTCTATAAAAGCAGCTCCTCCATGGCAAGGGGCACGCCTGCTTTCAGGGCAGTGACTACTTCGAGTTCGAACAATCGCCGGGCAACCGCGGGTGCGAGTGACGAAAAATCGTCCCCCGCCGAGCCACATGCCTAGAATCGGCACAGATGAGGCCCGGATGGTCGTAAATAAACAGGCCGTATGCCCGTTCCTCAAATGGCCTTATGTCTGTGGGTCTCACTGGGTACTTCAGATGCGGTCTATGTCACAGGGGAAGAGAATGTGCAAAACATCGACCGGCTTTCTGGGTAACGCGGCGCTTGTGATCATCTTTTCTGTGGCCGCGCCATTTTTCTGCGGATCCGCGCAAACGCCGGCGCGTTCCGTAAGAGGCGTGGTCACCGATCGTGAGGGAGCTCCGCTATCATCTACGGTGGTCCAAATCGAAGACGCGGCCACGCTCTATGTCCGGTCATTCATGACGAGAAACGATGGCACCTATTTCTTTATGGATCTGGATCCTGACCGGGATTATATCCTGAAAGCGCATTATCGGAATGCATGGAGCCGCGCGAAGACTCTGAGCCGTTTCGATTCGCGCAAAGATGCGACGGTCAATCTGAAGATCGATATCTTAAGAGAAGAGTGACGTCGCCAGGGGGTAGGCTACCAGTAGCCGGTCTGCCTGCAAGCGCCTTCGCGATGGGCCCGGAGTGACCTCGGATCGAGGGCCGGCACCCGCCGAAGTCACGTGCCGATCAAATGCAATCTTTCGGCATTGAAGGGGAGCTCCGGGAATCAAAGTCATAGGAGTATCAACAAGCTGGAGCTGTACTTGAACCGCCAGCCGGAGTGGTATGTCTCCTGCTTGATTACGCGGCTAGAAGGCTTTCCAGAATCTGAACCGAAAGGTAAAATCATGACGGCTGCCCCCAAGTTCCGAATCGACGTAGCTATAAACGACCTGTTGATCAGCGCGAGCCAGCGTCCTCCGGCACCGGCCGAGTCGAAAGGTCTTTCTCTCCCCGATCCGGTATTTCCGCAGTTTCCGGAACGACTGAACGATCCGGGCCCGGAGGCGCCGCCCGAGAAGCGAAAATGGGGGCTTGACTACATCTATCGCGCCTCTCGCGGCTGGCTGCTTCCCTATGTGCGGTCTCGAGTTATGCCGGGAGAGTTTCACCCGATTACGGCGTATCTCTTCATCGAGTACAAGTGCAACCTGGACTGCTGGTACTGCTGGTCGTACAACAATAAGGTCAAGGGCATGACGGAAGACGTCGCGCGCCGCTCGATCGACTGGCTCCACGATCACGGGTGCCGGGTTCTGGCACTGATGGGAGGCGAGCCGCTCCTCAGGCCGGACTTTGTGCACAAAGTCGTTAACTATGCGGCTAAGCGAGGTTTCTGGGTTTACGTCGCGACCAATGGCCGATTACTGCGGCCCGAAGTGGCGGACCGGCTTGGAGATGCCGGCGTTTCGGCGTTCAACTTCGCCATGGACGCCTGGGATGTAAAGCCGGGCCTACCTAAAGCGCTGGTGCCCGCCCGTAAAAACCTGGAATATGTTCTCCGCAAGCAATACGTCAACGGGTACGTTGTCTTCTTTAACATCAATATCTGCCGGAACAACCTGGAAGACGTCCGGCTGCTCACCGAGTATGCGCGCGACTGCCGCGTGGCTACCGACTATCACATCAACGAAACTCCGATGCTCGAGCCGGGCGACCATTTCAAACATCTCTACGAGAACCCGACTTACATCCGGCCGGAAGACTGGCGGGCTATCGACCAGCTCGTGGACTGGCTGATCGAGAAGAACCGGGCGGGTTACCAGATGGTCAACTCAGTGCAGCGGCTGCAGGAGATCAAGGCCTTCATTCGCATGTCGTCGGGCGTCGAACTGAAAGAGTATGGCTGGAATGGCGATGGAACAAACGGGAACGGCAGTCAGTCCCGAGCGCTCGCTAGCGTACCGGGGATTGTCGAGCGGGCGGACGGCGACCTGCAATTCGCGGAATGGAACTGTCGCGCCGGGCAGAATAACGTTATTATCCGGACCGATGGCACGGTGGCGCCCTGCTTCCCGATGTATGGCGCCAGCTACGATTGGGGAAACATCGACCGGTCGAAATTCGATCACGAGCAGCTTGCCGGCATGAAGAAAACGTGCCAGCAACACTGTTTCTCGACCCTCAACCACAACCTCGCCTACTGCTACAACGACGCTCGCGTGATCAAGTGGCTTTGGGGAAACGTGATCAAGAACAAGTTCCAGGGCGGCATGCGGTCGTTCGAAGACTAAGAAGAAATCAGTTTGGGCCGCCGATGAGCCGATGGAGTACAACTGTGTTCATCGCGGTCCAAACGATCCCCGGTCACACCATTGAAGCCGCATTGTAAATCCTATGGAACGCCAAAATCCGATAACTATTCTGGCTTACCAGGACGGATCGCGATGGCGCTTTGATTGCAACTTAGATTCACGAGGTTTGCTTATGAAAGCGCCATTTAGATCGACCATCTTAGCTCAAGGTACCCGAGTTCCTGTTTCGTACGCGCGCAATAGTATTCGACTTATTGTTGCGGGATACGCTCTCACCTTAACAAGCCTGTTGCCGGCCGACACCCTGACGTTGCGGACCGGTCGTCAGATTGAAGGCACTTATCTCGCCGGTTCGGCACGGGAAGTCAAGATCGACGTCAGCGACCAGGTTCAAACCATAAGCCTGGATGACATTGCGCGGATTGACTTCAGCACTGCGGAGTCGCAGCAGTTTCGGTCCCGGACGTCACAAGACAATGTGTTCAGGCCCGATGTCGCCAAGACGGTTCCGCCAGCGTGCGTCGAACTGCCGGCGGGAACCAACTTGGCGATCCGCATGATCGACGGCGTGGATTCAGAAGTCAACCGGGTGGGCCAAACTTTTGCCGCGAGTCTGGATGAACCTGTCTTGCTGAACGGCGAAACCGTAATTCCTCGGGGCGCCGACGTGATTGTCAAGCTGGTCGACGCCCGCGAATCCGGCAAGCTCGCCGGACGGTCCGAGTTGACGCTCGATCTTGTCTCGGTGAGGGTAAACGGAAGAATGGTTGACGTGAATACCGAAACCGTTTCGCGGGAAAGCTCCTCCCGCGGCAGTCGCACAGCCAAGGTCGCAGGCGGTACGGCTGCCCTCGGCGCCGTTATTGGCGCCATCGCCGGCGGGGGCAAGGGCGCCGCGATTGGCGCGGGGGCAGGCGCCGCCACCGGATTGGGAGTCGAAGTCCTCACTCGCGGCCAGCGAGTCAAGATCCCATCGGAGACCCGGCTGAGCTTCGTTCTCGAGACAGCGATTCGCCTTTGACTTTCCCGGGGAGAACACCTCTTATGCATCGAACACGAACTTGTGCCCTGTTGCTTGCCGCTCTGCTGATAGCTGGGAGTACACCGGCGGATACGTTGACCGTCGCCCCAGCCGCCCCGGGGAGTTTGGCTTTCGCCCGATACATCGCCACGGTTCATCGGCGAGATCCCTTCCGGGAGTCTGGGCCGATTAACGTAATGATTGAGGCTTCATTGCCGGGCCTCCACAAGCAAGGCCGGTTGCTTGCTATCCGCGAGACCAACGACTCCGAGCGCAGCGAATATAAAGTGCTCGAGAGCCAAGGCGACCCGCAGGTGACCGAAGAGGTGATTGCGCCCTATCTTGCCGAAGAGAAGGAACTCGAAGACTTGCCTCTCTCCTCGGTGATTGTGACTCCGGCAAATTATAGATTTCGCTTTATGGGTCAGGTCGGGACTGAAGCGTCTTCCATAGCTATCTTTCGAATCGTCCCCAAGAAGAGGCGGGAGGGCCTGATTCGAGGCGAAATTTGGATTGATTCCACCACCGGAATTGCAGTAGTGCAGGCAGGGTGCCTCGTCAAGACCTCCAGTCGTATCCGCAGGATGGAGATCGTTCGCGATACGAAAGTCGATGGGGGGTCGCCCGGTTCGCGCATTACCCGCGTTGCGGTCGAGACGCGGCGCGCCGGACGGGGCTATCTGACGATAACCGAGTTCGCTCCCGGGGTGGTGCGCCCGGCCACTTCGACTGGTGAATAGGAAAGCCAATGGAACAGACGCTGGGTTTCGCTTTAATTCTGACGATTACCTGCTGTGCTTCCTTCTATGCAGGCCGGGAGTGCCTGCGGGGAGTGATCTTCCTCATCTGCCGGTCCGCGGCTCGATCCACCCTACCCAAGCGTCAAACTCGGCATGGACACCTGGGACTTAGAGCCTAGGCTCCCCAAGACGCTCGCGCCCGTTGCCGGATCACAACGCTGCCGAGGCAGGAAGATGCGAACCTTACCGGCACGTCCGCCTCTGGCGCTCGTTAAGCTCCGGACTTCGCTCCCAAGCGATGCCAAAGGTCGTACGACAGACAGAGTGGATCCTCTGCGCATTTTTCGCTTATGCCGCCTTGCTGTCGTTCTGGCCGCCAACGCCGCGCGGCTTTAGGACCGGTTGGTGCTGCTCAATAGCACAGTGATCCTGGCGTATGGCGGCCTGGTCGGCCTCACTTACATTAAGCCGCGGCTCGCATCGAGGAGTTCATTCAAGGGCAGCGCGACCGTGCCCGGTCTCGCGCGGCCACGCAAAGGCGCTGGTGAATTGGGATGCCGAAAATTTTCGACCGCTCTCAATGGACCCTACTTCCCATCGGCAAGGACCAGCGTGGGTGGTTAGACCGGCGTGGATCAGAGGTTCACGCTCGATTCACGACACGCTGGAAGCTGCCAGATGGCACAGAGAAGTCACACGATGAGCGTATTGTTCTCGGCTCAAGGTCAATAGGCGTAAAGGCGGCCGAGCGCCAACTCTCCGAGCGTATACGCGACTTCTTCGAGACCCATCTCAAATCCTCAGCTCCCGCAGCCAGTCCGAATGATGAATCCAATTTCGCCTACCTTCTCGCGAGAGTAGAAGCTGATCGCAAGGCAGACTGGAAGAAAGGCACTCGCCGAATCAACGAGATGTACTTCAAAACCCTTCGGGAAAAGCTGGGGTCGATTCCGGCGCGAGATTTCGGCAGCCCGGAGATGAAGGAATTCGT
>PSRJ01000047.1 GCA_003175985.1 Terriglobia bacterium | reverse complement strand
TCCTTCGCCTTGGGCAGCATCTCGTTCTCTTCTTCCTTGATGTGGTGGCGGACGCTCTCGGCCAGAACCTTGAATTTCGCGTCGCGATGATCGTTTTTGCTGCCGCCGGCATCAAGCTCGGCGATCAGCACGCGCGCGACATGGTGCTCCTCATCGGCCTCCTGCATGACCTTTGAGCCTACATGCTTGCGCACGGCCGGATAGAAGATCTCCTCCTCGATGACCGCGTGGATCTTCAGCTCATGCACCGCTTTGGTGATAATTTTCTCTTTCTCGGCGGATGAATCGGCCTTTTCGAACTCATCGAAGAGCTCCTTTACCGTGTCGTGGTCCTTCTTAAGGATCGCGATCGCGTGTTTCTCGGGCAGCATCCAGTCAAACATTTGCGTGTCTCCTTGGCGGTGGGCGGACATACAACTCTGCCACCGGCCCTCCGACAGACTCGAAGCACGTTTTGCTCCAAAATCCAGCAGTAGCGCTGTTGCGACGCCCGCGTAAGGTCATTGAACAAGCGAGAACACGCTGGAGTATTTTTGCTGAGAGTATAATAGCCGTGTCCCAGGGGACGGCATGAGAAGGTGTGCATTTAGAGTTGGAGTTCTGGCGCTGGCGGCCGGAACACTGCTGGCGCAGCGCCGATACACTCCCGGCGATGTGCAGGATGGGCAGCGGCTGTTCCTGTCCAATTGCGCCGCCTGCCATGGCGTGGAAGGGGATGCGGTCCCCGGAGTGGACCTGGGCCGCGGCAAGTTCCGCCGCGCGGCATCCGACGACGATTTGACCCGGATCATTCAAAAGGGCATCGACGGAACGGCAATGCCCCCGAGCAATTTCACGGTCTTTCAAGCGGGCACCATCGTCGCCTATCTGCGCGACATGGCCGCAGCGGCCGCCCGAGGCAGCCGTCCGGCGGGTGATCCGGGCCAGGGCAAGATGGTCTTCGAAGGCAAGGGCGCGTGTACCACATGCCATCGCGTGAAAGGGAGCGGCGCGCGCACCGGTCCGGAACTCACCGATATCGGTGCGCTCCGCCGCGCCGTGGAAATCGAGCAATCGATCGTCGATCCCGATGCCGAGGTCCTGCCGCAGAACCGCTACTTCCGCGTGGTGACTAAAGAGGGCGCGGCGATCACCGGCAGGCTTCTCAACCAGGATGCGTTTACGGTCCAGCTTTTCGATGAAAAGGAACGCCTGCTCTCTCTCGCCAAGTCGGATCTTAAAGAATACGCGTTCCTCGACAAATCCGCTATGCCGTCCTACCGGGGTAAGCTGACGCCTCAGGAACTGGCGAACCTCGTCAGTTATCTGGTTTCTCTGAAAGGAGTCGACAAGCAATGATCAGGCGCGCCGTAGTGCTCTTCTCGGCTGCCGGCTGTCTGCTGGCCCAGGTTTCTTTCGACCGCATCGTGAAGGCGAACCAGGAGCCGCAGAACTGGCTGACCTATTCCGGCAGCCAGATGAGCCAGCGATACAGCCTGCTCAACCAGGTTACGCCGGAGAATGTCAAGAACCTGGAACTGCAGTGGGTCTATCAAGCGCGCTCGCTCGAAAAGTTCGAGGCGACGTCGCTGGTGGTGGACGGAATCATGTACACGGTCCAGGCGCCGAATGATGTGCTGGCATTGGACGCGGTGACGGGCCGTCTCTTCTGGAGCTATCAGTATGTTCCGTCTCCGGCGGCGCGGCCCTGCTGCGGGCGCGTGAACCGCGGGCTGGCCATTTTGGGCAATACCCTGTTCATGGGCACCATCGACGCTCACCTGATTGCTCTGGATGCGAAAAAGGTAAGCCGCTGTGGGATACCACCGTGGCCAAAGCGGAATCGGGCTACGCCTTGACACACGCGCCCCTGGTTGTCAAAGACAAAGTGATCGTGGGCACCGCGGGTGGAGAGTTCGGCATCCGCGGATACATCGCTGCGTACGATGTCCGTACCGGGAAGGAGGCCTGGCGGTTCTACACCATCCCCGGCCCCGGGGAGCCGGGTCATGAGACCTGGTCAGGCGATTCCTGGAAGACGGGCGGCGCGTCCATCTGGATGACCGGCTCCTATGATCCCGATCTCAATCTTACGTATTGGGGCACCGGGAACCCGGGCCCGGACTATAACGGCGACGCCCGGCGTGGAGACAACCTGTACAGCGACTCGGTAGTGGCCCTGGATGCCGACACGGGCAAGTTGAAATGGTATTACCAGTTTTCGCCGCACGACGAATTCGATTACGACTCCGTGCAGGTTCCCGTGTTAGCAGACCTGACTTGGCAGGGCAAGGATGGACAGAAGCGTCCCCGCAAGCTGATGCTCTGGGCGAACCGCAATGGTTTGTTCTACGCGCTCGACCGGTCTACCGGCGAGTTCCTCATGGGCAAGCCTTTCGTCGAGGTGACGTGGATGAACGGGTTCGACGAAAAGGGCCGGCCCATGCGCCTTCCGGGCAAGGTGGCGACCGAACAAGGAACGCTCATCTTTCCTGGCAATCATGGCGGCACGAATTGGAACAACCCCTCGTTTAGCCCCCGAACCGGACTTTTCTATGTGGGCGCGTGGGCCGGCTATTCCTCCACTTTCGTGAAGAGAACTGAAGACGAGTATTCGGAGGGCCGGCGCTACGTGGGCGGATTCCAACGGTCGTCGATTCCTGGGGCAAATGGCGCGCCCATGCCGCAAAACGTCCGCACGGAGCAGGAAGGCTATGGCACGATCCGGGCGCTGGACGCCACTACGGGCGAAAGGAAATGGGAATTCAAGATGAACGACGTTACGGACGCCGGCATCTTGACCACGGCTTCGGACTTAGTATTTAGCGGCGGGCGCGAAGGATACTTCTTTGCGCTGGATGCCCGCAATGGCCAGTTGCTGTGGAAGGCCGCGGTCGGAGGCTCGGTGGCTTCCGGCCCGATGACCTACGCCGTGAACGGGCGGCAATATGTGGCCGTCACCGCAGGGAACTCGCTGTTCACTTTCGCATTGCGGCAATAGCGGCGCTATCGCCGCGATTCAGCCAGCGAGTTATTCGAAACTTGCTCGGCCTCATCCCGAGACACGCCGCGGCCGGTCCAGGTAGCGCGAAGGAAATCGCGGTTCATGCGGGCGATGACTTCCAGACGAATCTCTTTCGGGCAGACAGCTTCACACTCGCCAATGTTGGTGCAGCTCCCGAACTTTTCCGCGATCGATTGGGAGACCATTGCAACCACGCGCTTGTCGCGCTCCGGCCGGCCTTGCGGCAGGAGCCCAAGGTGCGAGATCTTGGCGCCCATGAACAGAGAGGCCGAGGCGTTCGGGCACATGGCCACACAGGCGCCGCACCCGATACAGGCCGCGGCATCCATAGCGCGATCACAATTTTCCTTCGGCACCAGAATGGCGTTCCCATCGGGAGCACTGCCCGTCGACACGGAGATGAATCCGCCCGCGGCGATCAGGCGATCGAACGCGCTGCGATTCACTACCAGGTCCCTCATCACCGGAAACGCACGCGCCCGCCAGGGCTCCAGGTAAAGCTCCTGCCCGTCGCGGAAATGGCGCATATGGAGTTGACACACCGTGGTGCCGCGCAGCGGACCGTGAGCGACTCCGTTGATCATGAAGCCGCACATGCCGCAGATTCCTTCGCGGCAATCGTGATCGAACGCGACGGGCTCTTCGCCTTTGGCGATGAGGTCCTCATTGAGCACGTCCAGCATCTCCAGAAACGACATATCCTGGTTGACGTTGGGAACCTCGTAGCGCACCATCCGGCCCTTTTCCTGGGCGTTCCGCTGGCGCCAGATGTGAAGGGTCAGGCGCATTACTTGTAACTCCGCTGCGTGGGATGCACGTATTCAAACACCAGTGGTTCCTTGTGCAGTTCCGCGGCATTTCCGACACCATGGAACTCCCAGGCGGCGCTGTAGGAGTAGTGGGAGTCGTCTCGCGCCGCTTCGCCGTCCGCGGTCTGATACTCCTCGCGAAAGTGCCCGCCGCACGATTCGTTCCGGTCGAGCGCGTCCATACACATCAGCTCAGCCAGTTCGAAAAAGTCGGCAACGCGTCCGGCCTTTTCCAGCGACTGATTCAGCTCCTCGCCGTTTCCCAGCACGCGCACCTCACGCCAGAACTGCTCCCGCAGAGCCGGTATTTGCGAAAGCGCATGCTCAAGCCCCTCGGCGGTCCGCGACATGCCGCAATAATCCCACATCAGTTTTCCGAGCTCCCGGTGAAAAGAATCCACGGAGCGGCTGCCCTTAGTCTCCAGCAGCCTCCTGGCGATGCAGGTCACCTGCGTCTCGGCCTCGCGCACCGCCGGGTGGCTGGAGGGAATGGCTTCAAATTTGTTGGAAGCCAAGTAGTCGCCGATGGTGTTCGGTAGAACGAAATAGCCGTCGGCCAGCCCTTGCATCAGCGCGCTGGCGCCCAGACGGTTGGCCCCATGATCCGAAAAGTTCGCTTCGCCGATCACGTAGAGCCCCGGGATGGTAGACATCAGGTTGTAGTCCACCCAGAGCCCGCCCATGGTGTAGTGGATCGCGGGGAAAATGCGCATCGCCGTCAGATAGGGATTTTCGCCCGTAATGCGCTCGTACATGTCGAACAGGTTCCCGTAGCGTTCCCGAATCACATGGCGCCCTAGTCTTTCGATAGCGTCACGAAAATCCAGATAAACGGCGAGGCCCGACTCCCCAACTCCCCGGCCCTCATCGCAAACCGCTTTCGCATTGCGTGATGCAACATCGCGGGGAACCAGATTGCCGAAGCTCGGATACCGACGCTCCAGATAATAGTCGCGTTCGTTCTCCGGTATCTTTGCCGGGGGCCGTTGGTCGCCCCGCTTCAGAGGCACCCATACGCGGCCATCGTTACGCAACGATTCGCTCATCAACGTGAGTTTCGATTGATACTCGCCGGAGACGGGAATGCAAGTAGGATGAATCTGCGTATAGCAGGGGTTGGCAAACAACGCCCCGCGTTTGTGCGCGCGCCAGATGGCAGTCGCATTCGAACCCTTCGCGTTGGTGGAGAGGTAATAGATGTTGCCGTAACCTCCGGTGCCCAACACCACGGCATCGGCCAAGTGGGATTCGATTTTACCGGTAATCAGGTCGCGCGTTACGATCCCGCGGGCCTTCCCATCGATCACGATCAGGTCGAGCATCTCGGTGCGCGGGAACATTTGCACCTTGCCCGCGCCCACCTGCCGCTCCAACGCCTGGTAGGCTCCCAGCAACAGTTGCTGCCCCGTCTGCCCGCGTGCATAGAACGTTCGGGAGACCTGCGCGCCTCCGAAGGACCGGTTGTCCAGGTATCCCGAGTATTCGCGCGCGAACGGCACGCCTTGCGCCACGCATTGATCGATGATGTTGACGCTGATCTGCGCCAGTCGGTAGACGTTCGATTCGCGCGAACGGAAGTCGCCTCCCTTTACCGTGTCGTAGAACAGACGATAGATGCTGTCGCCGTCGTTGTGATAATTCTTGGCGGCGTTGATGCCGCCCTGTGCCGCAATACTGTGCGCGCGCCGTGGGGAATCCTGGAAACAGAAACACTTGACGTTGTACCCCAGTTCGGCCAGCGTGGCGCTGGCGGACCCGCCCGCCAGTCCCGAACCTACGACGATCACCGTGTGTTTCCGCTTGTTCGCGGGATTCACCAGCTTCAGGCTGAAGCGGTGGCGGTCCCAACGCGTTTCGATGGGGCCGCCCGGAGCTTTGGAGTCGAGTTGCATTTTCAATTGCTAAGCAGACCGGTCATGACGGCGATCGGAATCGATATATTTCCTGCGGCGATCGCAATGGCGCAAATTGCCGCGAAGCGTTTCAAACCCGTTGTGTAACGCGGATGGCTCACCCCCATCGACTGGAACATGCTCCAGACACCGTGGTAAAGGTGCAGGCAGAGCAGCAGCATCGCAACGATATAAAAGAGCGCTACCGCCGGATGCTGAAATCCGCTGATCACGTTGGCCCGTACATCGGGCTGGTTCGGCGCGATTTCCTGTAGGGGGAGCACGCTCCCCGCCGTGAGGTGCAATATGTGAAAGATGATGAAAGCCGCGATAATCGGCCCGCTCCACAGCATGGTTCGGGCGGCATAGGCGGCGGGCACGTCGTCTTTCTTCACATAGCCAATGGGCCGCGCTTCGCGCTTGAGAACCCAGAGCTGCACGGAAGCCGTGATGTGTGCAACCACCGACAGGAGCAGCAGGGCGCGGACTCCCCACAGCAGAGTGGCGCGGCCGGGATCGTGCAGGAATGCCGCATAGCGGTTGATCTGATCGTGGTCCGCCGCATAGATTTGCAGATTCCCGAGCAAGTGGCCCACCACGTATCCGAAAAGGATGACGCCCGTGATGGCCATGACCGCTTT
The DNA here is from genome assembly GCA_003175985.1 of Terriglobia bacterium. Taxonomy (GTDB): domain Bacteria; phylum Acidobacteriota; class Terriglobia; order Bryobacterales; family Bryobacteraceae; genus PSRJ01. Next base: position 1,499 of record PSRJ01000047.1, on the reverse strand, counting down.
CTTACCGATCGGGGCCGCATAAAAACGCACCGCGCGGTGGAGCGGCGCCACGGCTGCAGAGCTCATGAATTACTCCGGGCGAACTGACGTCGCGGGAGAACGAGATGTGAAGCCTTCAAATTCCAGTATAGTCGGTCTCAAACGCTACAATGGCTTTTGGCTACCGCTCCGGATATCTCGCTGATTCTGCCGGCATACAACGAGTCGCGCGTCATCCCGGCCACGATCGCGGACGCAGTGTCTTATTTCGGCGAGCGTGGATTGCGATATGAAATCATCGTGGCCGCGGACGGCACGGACGGCACACGCGAACTGGTGCGCGAGCTGGCTCGTGAAAATCACGCGCTGGCGGCCATTGGTCACTCGCAGCGGCGCGGCAAGGGCCGCGGAATTCGTGAAGCGGTCGCGATGGCCTCCGGCGGCTTTATCGGTTATGCCGACGCCGATAATAAGGTGCCGATCGCGGAGTTTGACAAATTCCTCCCGTGGCTGAGGCAGGGAATCGAAGCGGTGATCGGCACGCGGCGCGGCGGAGCACAGATTGAGCGGGCGCAACCGCTATACCGGCGCGCCGGTTCTCGCGGCTTCCTTTGGTTCATGCAGACCGTGGTCGGGTTGCCCGGAATCAATGACACCCAATGCGGCTTCAAGTTCTTTCAGCATTCCGCCGCCAAGGAACTTTTTCGCCGCCAGACGATCGATGCCTATATGTTCGACGTAGAGATTCTGGCGATTGCGCGCCGCCTGGGGTACCGCATTCAGCAGGTGCCGGTTCGCTGGCGCGATGACGCTGATAGCCGCCTCGACCTGGTGGCAGGCAACCTCCGCAATGTGCGGGATATCTTTCGCATCGGGCTCGACCACCGCTTCGGGGGCAAGCTCTCGTGAAGGCTTTCGTCACAGGCGCGTCCGGATTTATCGGCAGCCATCTGGTGGATCGCCTGCTCTCAGACGGGCACTCTGTGACGGGCTTCGACAACTTCTCTACGGGCTTCCGTGAATTCCTCGAAGGGGCCTGCCGGTGTCCGCAGTTTCGGCTCATCGAAGGAGACGTGCTCGACTACAGCGCGCTGGAACGTGCAATGGCGGGCGCCGATGGCGTCTTCCACCTCGCGGCCAACGCCGATGTCCGGTTCGGCCCCGATCACCCGCGCCGCGATCTCGAGCAGAATACCATCGCGACGTCGCACGTGCTCGAGGCCATGCGCGCTAATAGCGTTTCGCAGATTGTTTTTGCGTCCACCGGCTCCGTTTACGGTGAGCCGGAAATCTTTCCCACACCTGAGACAGCGCCGTTCCCTATTCAGACTTCGCTCTACGCGGCCTCTAAACTCGCGGCCGAAGGGCTGATTGCCGCGTACTCGGCCGCCTACGGCTTTCGATGCTGGATCTTCCGCTTCGTTTCGATTCTAGGCGAGCGCTACACGCACGGTCACGTTTTCGATTTCTATAAGCAGCTTCGCGCGCACCCGGATCGGCTCGACGTGCTCGGCGACGGA
>PSRJ01000037.1 GCA_003175985.1 Terriglobia bacterium | reverse complement strand
GTCTAGCCCGGCCTAGGACATCGCCCTTTCACGGCGGTAACGGGGGTTCGAATCCCCCTGGGGACGCCAATTCTTCTGATCCCCCTGCCGAAGAGAGCAACTCCAAGCCTTCATAGGTACCTACAAATAAGCGATGGCCGAACACGGCATCACCGAAGGGCTAAGCATCCCTTTACCCGGTAAAACGGCAGAAAGATGATTTCGGAAATCTCGTGCGGTTGGACTTCCCCGGCGACGCGAGTTGTCGATGAGGTTACAAAAGGCGGGCGAGCAGTTGGATATCGGAGGTTAGCGGCGGCCGCGCCGAACGCATGGCGGGGCCGCCGCTCTTCAGGCTGAATTTACGGCTTCTTTTCGATTATATTGTTGCCAAACACGAAACCTATTTCGGCCACGGCTCGAGTCTGGTTTTCCTTCAGGCCGGACGGACCGAACACCGAGCCTGTCGTAAAGTCGCTCACATGCACGTAGGCGATGTCCCCGCGGACGAAGAACCCGCCATATTGAAACGTGGGAGTCACCGTTATCGATGTGGCCTTGCTGCCAGGGCCATACATCAGATTTACCGCGTCCGGGTCTTTGGCGTTCGCCTTGCTCGCGATATATTCCCAGCGCACCGGGAGCGAGAAGCCGTGTTTGAATGTGTGATTCACCAGGATAGCGCCGCCGTCCGTCGAATTTCCCTTCGCGATGCCGATCTTGAGGTTCTTCGGCACGTCCGTGTGCTGATAGTAGGGTTGGATGATCCAGGAGCCTTTGTTGTACGTGTAGATCACGTTATAGATGCTGCCGTTGTTCTGGACAGGCGTGGCGAGATTCTGAAAGGCTGTTTGACTATAGTTTCCACCTCCCACGAAAATCAACGAGTGGGGGCCATTCGCGTACGTTAACGATCCGCTCAGCCACGTGTACCGGTTGGAATAGAAACCGTCGTTCCAACTCAGCGATGCAGTGAATTTTCCCATCGTCTGATTTACTTGAATACCCCGATTAATGGCATTCTCCTGGTTCCAAAGCAGCCCTCGCGAAACGTTCATGTTTTCGAACGTGAAGGTGTACTCGGCGCCGATCAGCGTAGGCAGTGCGCCGATCTGAAACGACGTACTCTTTCCTGCCTGCAGTTTTACAAAACCAACGGGAACAGGCCCCCAAAAATCGGTAGTCGTCTTGTCTGTGGCAAGGAAGGGCGTCCCCAACGCGGGGATGTTATAGGCGCCCGCCTGCAAGTAAAACTGAAACCAACCATCGGCTTTCTGAATGAAAACCTGACCGTTACTCAGAGCGGCCTGATGATCGTCATCGCCTGGGACTTGGTTGTTTTGCACGAGGCCCATGCCCGTAAAAAAGCCGTTGACCGCGATCTTGCCAAACGGGCCCGCCTGAAAAACAGCCGGAGGCATACTTTGCACCGGACCTGTTATGGCCGGGGTTGGAAGCGGCGCCGGGGGTGCCGGTGCGGCTGGAGCTGGACTGGCGGCCGCCTCCGAGGACGCGGCCGCGCCGTTCCCGTTTTGCGCGCCGCAGACTGAAGCTAGACCGAGGCAGAGCGCGATCACCACGAGATTCTTGAGACATTGCGAGTTCATAATTCTCCTAAGATGCTTTGGGCTTGTCGACCCGGTCAAGCGCCGGGACCAATGCACGGCGGGGTGCACGCACTAAATCTGATTTCATCCAGGATCTTATGATTCGGGGCAGAGAACAAGACAAATTTTTTTATCGCTGTCATCAACGGACGACCGTACAACCCATGCGAAGGCCGCAGCTATGTTAATGTTTTCAAAGAATTTTGCGCATGTGGACAGCACACTGCCCTACTCGTCTCACAGGGTGAAATTACGACGCAGTAAGATCGTCGACGGATCCCATTAGCTTAGCTAAGGTTCGAGCCTGGCCACTCTCTCCAGCGCGACATAACGCGCATCGGAACGCAACTTATCGAAGAAAGGTTCGCGGAGCAGTAAGGCGACTGGCTCGCCTGTCGCGGCGGCCTTTTGCAGATAGGTGATCGCCGCATCGCTATCCCGAATCAAGGCGTATCCGCGCGCGAGTTCGAAGTTTGGCGCCGGTGTACTGAGCCCGGCGGCCTTCGTCAGGTACCGGCGCGCACGTTCGGTTTCACCGCGGCATGCGCTTTCATACGCCAGACTCATGGTCACCGCGGACTCTGGGAGTTTCGGTGCGCTCCACTCGAATCGCCGCGCTGCTTCCGGGCAGTCCTTCTCCAGGATGGCCACTAAAGCAAGTTGGGAATGCGCGTAGATCAGATTGGGGTTAAGGTCGAGCGCTTCCAGAAGCTTCTTCCTCGCCTGGGAGTATTGCCGCTGGAAGAAGTACACATAAAACTGGCAAAAGCGCGGCGCCACGCCGAGCGGTTCCAGGTTCTGGGCCGCTGTGCACTGGTCTTGAGCTTCGGAAAACCGGCAGCGCCTGGCCAGGCACCATCCGTAGGCAGCATGCGTGCTGGGCTGCGCGCCTTTTTGGATCGCGAGTTGGAACTCGCGCTCGGCGCGCGGCCAGTCATTGTCAATATAGGCCGCCAAGTCTGCGAGAAGACCGTGCACATCGCCGGAATCGGGATCCAGCCTGAGGGCTTCGAGGAGAGCCTTTCGTGCGCGCACGCGGCCTTTTTCCGGGGCCTGGAAATTCGTCAGTTCGAGTTCCGCCTGAGCCAGGCCAAGATACGCGCGAGCGTAGCCAGGGTCTTTCTCAATAGCTTGGTGGAACAGGTTGATGCTTTTTTCGATCGATGCAGGCTCCAATCGAGCGTACTGGTAGCTCGCCTGCAGATAGAGATCGAGCGCTTCGGGATTATTTGTGGAAGGCCGCCGGATCGGATTCTGAATCTTACCGACTAAATCCCGCATGGCCGATGCGGTCGCGAGCGCAATCTCCCGCTGCAAAGTCAACAAGTCCGGCGACCGGGCATCATAAGATTGCGACCAGAGATTATAACCGTCGGATGCGCGATTCAACTGGACAGTAACCCGGAGATGGGAATCCTGCCGGAAAAGACTGCCTTCCATTACCGCATCGACGTTTAATTCCTGCCCAATCTTGCGGACATCCACTCCCTTACCCTTGTATAGATAAGCTGAGGTTCTGGCGGCGACCCGGAGTTCTTTCCAGCTCGCAAACTCGTTGGTGAGTTCATCGGTGATACCGTCGGAAAGATATTCCTCGGACTTATCGGGCGAAAGGTTTCGAAACGGCACTACTACCAGCGAGCGAATGGGCTGGGGGCGCGGATGCCATTGCCGGGCGACAAACGCGCCGGCAATCAAGCTCAGGGCCAGGCCGGATACCAGGATGGCGGGGTGAAACGGTTTTCGCGTCGTCGCGGCCACAGCCGCGGGTTCGCGGAACGTAAACACCGGCTTGTAGCTTCGAAGGGGGATTTCGATCTGCACTTTATCCGTGCGGCCTTGGCCCGTATAGTACTCTTTCAGCTTTCGCCGTAGCCGGCCAGTTTCGGTCCTTACGATTGACTCGATCCGTGGGTCGAACGATGGGGGCTTATCAAAAACGTCCAGACCGATGGAATACTCATTAATCTCTTCGGAGGCGAGAACTCGCTCTACAAGATATCGAAGGAGCTGCCCGCGCCGGAGGGAGGTTGCAAAACCAGGCGAGACCAGCAGGCGGTCGAGCTGAGCACGGATGTCTGCGCGCTGCGCGGAATCGAGCGAATCCATGCTCACCTGTGGTCGGACAGAGGGCCCACCTGTCTTAGCTCCGCTGTAGTGTAACACATGCCCAACAAAGGCTTGTGACGTTACGTGCCCCTTGTGACTTGCGTCGATTCCGCAGTCGCGCTCAAACTACACATGCTGGAGGGGAGAATGACATTTCGACGCATTTTTATTTCGATGGTCTTCTGTTCGACGTTGGCTCTTTGTCTCGCGGCGCAAGACGCGCGAGGAGGTTTCCGCAGCCACCCTGTGCGCATTCCCGGCGGTTCCAATGTATTCGTCTACGGGATTAACGATTCTGGCGAAATGGTAGCGAACTATACGGATGCGGCGGGAACCAACCATTGTGCAACGATTACGGGCAATATCATTACGGAAATCGCGGATCCCAAAGCCGTGGGGACTGGACCGGGCAAGGGAACTACCTGTTTCGGCATCAACAATGCCGGCCAGGTTGTCGGAGCCTATTCCTTGGACGTTTTCAGCAACGGCTTCGCCTACACGGGCGGGCAATATGTGGACATCGTTGTTCCAGGTGCGACCGCGGGGACGGTAGCGGTCGGGCTCAATAACATTGGAAACATCGTGGGTTACTATGCAGACGATGTCACCACACACGGGTTCTTGTATGTCGTCCAGACTAATACCTATGGCACTCTGAACATGCCCGGTGCTTCCGCCACCCTGGGAGTTGCCATTAACGACAGCGGCTTGACCACTTTGCAGTGGTTGGATTTAAATGGCGTCCGCCACGGTGGGACTTTCCAGGCGGGCGGATACACGCCGCTGGACGTGCCGAACTCGCTACAGTCGGCTGCAGATGGAGTCAATGCGCAAGGCCAAATCATTTTCCGCGCGAAGGATACATCCGGTATTTTTCACGCCTACCTCTATAGCAACGGTACGTTTACGCAATTCGACGTAGCCAACGCGGCTGACACACACGGCTTCGGCATCAACTCTTCAACGCAGATCGTGGGTGCCTACAATCCCGCGCGAGACCCTACTACACAGATCGGATTCGAAGGACATTTCTAACCGCCAGTATCCGCCTTATTTGAAGGTAGAAAGCAGCGTAGCGGGCGTTAGCGTCGGTGCCTTGGCGAAGTAGTTCTTCTCGCTCAGGCGGCGGTAGACATCGCCTGCGATTCCGGCGGCCACCGGGCCGGCGACGGGGCGTCCACCGGTCAGGAGAACTACGACCACCAGTTTGCGATCCCCGACATCGTTGAAGGAACCAAACCAGCCAAGATGGGTGTGGTTTTCGCTGCACGTGCCTGTCTTGCCGGCGATCGGCTCATCTTGCCGGGCCCGGTGAGCCGTTCCGAATTCGACGGCGCCCAGCATCCCGGGCTTTATCCCGGTAACCAGCTTGTCGATATCGAGCTTGCGCTTGATGCGCGGCACGAAATCCGAGATTTCCTGCGTCGAGCGCGGATATTGCAAATAATAGAGGGTGCCGCCGTTGGCAACCGCACCGAGAAGGGCGGCGAACTGCAACGGTGTTTGCGAGATCTCCTCGCCAAAACTGGTTAGCATACCCACGCCGCCGTTTACGGGAGGCGCCGAAGGAAACCGGCCCGCCTGTTCGCCCGGGATATCCAAGCCCGCCTTCTCACCGTATCCGAATAGGTGTGCGTAATAGTTGACCTTCTCGAAGCCGAGTTTCTGGCCCAACGTCGCGAAGAAGTAATTGTTGGAATGCGCCAGCGCATAGGTGAGATCCATGTGCGCGCCCGCCAGCTTGAGCTTGGTATCAGGCTCGATGATCTTCTCGCTCAACGCGGCGAGAGCCACCGAGACCTTGATCGTGGAGCACGGCTGGTAGCCCGAGCCGAGCGCCAGTCTCTGATTCACCATCGAGAGAACGCGGCCGCTGACCGCATCGGTGACAACTACCGACCCGTTGTATTGGGCCAGGGCCTCGACAGCCGCGCGGCGAATCTCCAGATCCTCGCCATCCACGTTGTCACCCTCGGTGGAATCGGCGTAAGTCGGTTCCGTCCACGGCCCACCGCGAACGACGCCGCTCAAGGGCGAAGGCCCGGCCGACGTAGCAATCGCCTTGTGAACCAGCCGGTGGCGCTTTTTTGTGGTGACGCCAAAACTAAGAGGGGAAACAAGTAAGGCAATCAAAAGAACTGCCAGGATGCGGAAAAGAGCGGAGAATGAAAAACTCTTCATAAATCGTCTAATATGCACGGGCGAGGAAAACTGAGGGGATAGTTACCAGAGCCGTGACGCGCAGCCCGGCCGGAGCAGCCGAACTAACCAATTTTCTGCTTTCCCGTTGCGATCCGTCAAGATGTTTTAGTGCCATTTTACCACGTGGATGTTTCCATCAACGCCCGCAATCACTGAAAAAGTGGTGAAAACCCGCGAATTCTCGCGGTTCATCCATATAAATAATCGGCTGGTCCCGCCGGGATTTCCAGTGCGACTCGTACTATAGAAGTGGGAAGATCCCGTGCGCGCGTTACACATCCTACAGTCGGAGATCGTAAACTGCCGGCTTTGCCCGCGCTTGCGGGAGCACTCGGCAGAAGTGGCCAAAATCAAACGCCGCGCCTACCGGGATTGGGATTATTGGGGCAAACCCGTCCCAGCCTTTGGCGATCCTGAAGCTCGCCTGTTGATTCTGGGGCTCGCGCCGGCGGCCCACGGGGCGAACCGTACGGGGCGCATGTTCACGGGAGACCGTTCCGGAGAATGGCTCTACCGGGCGCTGTTTGCCACCGGATTTGCGTCGCAGCCGTTCAGCGTGTCCCGGGAAGACGGCCTGGAACTGCGAGGCGCGTTTATCACCGCGGCAGCGCGCTGCGCGCCGCCGGATAATAAGCCGACTCCGGAAGAGCTTCGAAATTGCCGAGGCTACCTGCACCGTGAGTTGAGGCTATTAAAAAACGTTAAGGTCGTGGTGGCGTTGGGCAGAATTGCTTTCGACCACTATCTGGCGTTATTGAAGGACCAGGGCACTATCCCGAGCAGGGCTGGCTTCGTGTTCGGGCACAATCGCCAGTTCACCGTCGCGCCGGGCGAGCCGGTGCTGGTCAGCTCGTATCACCCGAGCCAACAGAACACGTCGACGGGGAAACTGACGGAAGAAATGCTGCTGGATGTGTTCCGGCGTGCTCGCGGCGTCGCGGGATATAGCCTCATAAAAGATACTTATAGCAATCCGTAGTTGCATTTCGAAAACTTGTAGGCTACACTCATTCTAAGTTTCGGCATGGACAACGCATTTACAGGCCGATCGGTTGGATCCTTTTATTCCCGCACCATCGCTATTCCTGTAAACATAATTAGCCTTCTAGTAGTCATCGTATCCGGCCCCGTCTGAGGCTGCCGGGACCGAGGGTTCCCAAGGCCATCAGCGGGGCGGACAGCCTGGCTGATGGCCTTTTTCGTTTTAGAGCTGTTTTTGATGAGGCGCATGATATGTCGACATTGATGAGCGGCGCGAGAATGCTGCTGGAATGCCTGGCGCGCGAAGGCGTGGACTGTATGTTCGGGTATCCGGGCGGCGTAACTCTGCCGTTTTATGACTCCTTATACGATCACCACATCCGGCATGTGCTGGTGCGGCACGAAGAAAATGCGGCGTTCGCCGCCGAAGGGTACGCGCGCTCTACGGGGAAAGTAGGGGTCTGCTGCGCGACATCGGGGCCGGGCGCGACCAACCTGACGACGGGTTTAGTGGATGCGATGATGGACTCGATTCCCATCGTTGCGCTTACAGGGCAGGTCTCCACCAAGCTGATCGGCAGCGATGCTTTCCAGGAAGCCGACACATTCGGAATCACGCGCCCTTGCACCAAGCACAATTACCTGGTCAAACGGCTGGAGGATCTGCCGCAAGCGATTCACGAGGCGTTTTATGTCGCTTCGAGCGGGCGGCCGGGGCCGGTGCTGGTGGACGTGCCGAAGGATGTGTTTCAGGCGCAGGGCCACTATCAGCCCGTCTCCACGATCCACCTGCCGGGATACAAGGTCTTCACGGAGGGGCATACCGGACAGATTCGGCGGGCCTTGCAACTGATCAAGAAATCCGAGCGGCCCCTGATTTATGGCGGGGGCGGGATTGTGGCCGCGGGGGCAGCCTCCGAACTGCGTGAATTTGTGGAGCGGACCGGCGCTCCCGCCGTGATGACGCTGATGGGGCTGGGCGGGCTCCCCTCGAACCACGGGAACTTTATCAGCATGCCGGGCATGCACGGCAGTTATGCCGCGAACATGGCGATGAGCCACGCGGACCTGCTGATTGCGCTGGGGGTGCGTTTCGACGACCGGGTGACCGGGCGGCTCGCAGCTTTCGCCCCGCATGCCAAGGTGATCCACGTGGACATCGACCCAGCCGAGATCGGCAAGAACCGGGCCGCCGATGTGCCCATTGTCGGAGACGTGAAGCATGTTCTGGGGCGGCTGAACCGCGGGCTGGAGGAAGCCAAAGCCGAACCGGAACAGAGCCTGGCAGCGGCACGCCGCGCCTGGTGGGAGCAAATCCGCCAGTGGAAGCTGGAGCATCCCCTGCAGCCGGTGACCTCGGATTCCGAGATTAAGCCGCAGCACTTGATGGCCGAAATCGACCGGCTTTCGAACGGGCAGGCAATTGTCGCCGCCGATGTGGGGCAGCACCAGATGTGGGCCGCGCAGTTGATCCGGTTCAACGAGCCGCGGCTGTGGCTCAATTCGGGCGGCCTGGGGTCGATGGGGTTCGGCCTGCCCGCGGCACTGGGGGCGCAATTTGCCCGCCCGGACAAGCTGGTATTTGCCATCGTGGGCGATGGCGGCTTCCAGATGTCGATTCCGGAACTGGCCACCATCGCCAGCTACGGCCTGCCAATCAAGATCGTGGTCATGAACAACGGCTACCTGGGGATGGTGCGCCAGTGGCAGGAATTGTTTTACAACAACCGGCTAAGCTCAGTGACACTCGATTGCTTCCCAGATGCGGAGAAACTGGCCGCCGCCTACGGCTTCAAAGGTAAGACGATCGAGAAGCCGTGGGAGCTTGCGCCCGCTCTGAAGCAGGCCGTAAGCGAGCCTGGGCCGTACCTGCTGAACGTAAAGGTATCGCCGCTCGAATGCGTCTATCCTATGGTGCCTGCCGGCGGCGCCATCAACGAGATGGTTCTCGGGCCTCCCGAACCGGTGGCCGAGCCGGTGAAACCGTAGGTGGACTCATGCTGCAAGTAATTTCCCTGCTCTTGGAAAATAAGCCCGGCGCGCTGATGCGGGTTACCGGGCTGCTGAGCCAGAGAGGCTACAACATCGAGAGCCTGACGGTGGCGCGCACGCTCGATCCGGAACTCTCGCGCATGACCATCGCGGTTGAAGTGGATTCCACGCTACGGCAGCAGGTGATCAAGCAAATGAACAAGCTGATCAACGTGCTGCAGGCCACGGACATGACGGACTCGCCTTCCGTGTTCCGCGAAATGCTGCTGGTGCGTGTGCGGACGCCACAGGAAAGCCGCGCCGCGGTGTTGAAGGAAGCGGAGATTTTCGGTGGGCGCGTGGTGGACTCCTCGACCGAGGGGTTCGCCATCGAAGTCACCGGTGATCCCGAGAAGCTTAATGAATTTGTGGATGTGATGCGCAGTTACGGCGAAATCGACGTCACCCGGTCGGGCGTGCTGGCGATCGGGCTCGAGCCCAAGAAGCTGCGCCTGCAACCTCCCGTACCGACCAAGGCGGGAGTTCTCGTTACGGAACCAAAGGACTGAGCCGCGACCGCCAGGGAGCGGGGAGTGGAGCTGAATATGGCGAAACGCTATTACGAAAAAGACGGAAATCTGAGTTTACTGAACGGGCGCACGGTCGCCATTATCGGCTACGGCAGCCAGGGGCATGCGCATGCGCTCAACTTGCGCGATTCCGGCGTGGATGTAGTGGTCGGGCTGTATCCCGGCAGCAAATCGCGGGCGAAGGCGGAGGCCTCTGGTTTGCGCGTCCTGAACTCTGGAGACGCCGCCAAGGAGGCGGATGTAGTCATGATCCTGGTGCATGATCACCTGCAAGGCGATCTGTACAACCAGGAGATCGCGCCCCACATGACGGCGGGCAAGACCCTGATGTTTGCCCACGGGTTCAACATTCATTTCAAGCAGATTGCCCCGCCCAGAGATGTGGATGTTTCGATGGTGGCTCCGAAAGCGCCTGGCCACCGCGTGCGTGAGTTGTTCGTGGAGGGCGTGGGGGTGCCGGCCCTGGTGGCGGTCCACCAGGATGCGACCGGCAAGGCGCTGGAAAATGCCCTGGCTTATGCGCTGGCCCTGGGTTGCCTGCAAGCGGGCGTCATAGAAACGAATTTCCGCGAGGAAACCGAGAGCGACCTGTTCGGCGAGCAGACTGTGCTCTGCGGCGGCGTGAGCGCGCTCATCCGCGCCGGGTTCGAAACCCTGGTGGAAGCGGGGTATGCTCCCGAGATCGCCTACTTCGAGTGCCTGCACGAAGTGAAGCTGATTGTCGATCTGATCTATGAAGGCGGTCTCAGCTACATGCGCTATTCGGTATCGGATACCGCCGAGTACGGTGATTATTCGCGCGGTCCGAGGATCATCAACGACCAGACGAGGGCGGAAATGAAGAAGATCCTTTCCGAGATTCAGTCCGGCGAATTCGCGCGCCAGTGGATAGACGAAAACAAAACCGGCCGCAAGAAATTCGAGGCGATGCGCGAGGCCGAGCGTGACCAGCTCATCGAGAGGGTGGGGCGCGAACTGCGCGAAATGATGCCGTTCCTTAAGCGCAAGAAAAAAGAAGCCGGCGTACCGGTAGCGCCGGGGGTCTAGCATGAAAATCTTCACCTTCGATACGACACTCCGCGACGGCACGCAAGGCGAGGCTGTTTCGTTCTCCGTGGATGACAAGCTGGTCATTGCGCAGAAGCTGGACGAGCTGGGAATCGACTATATCGAAGGCGGCTGGCCGGGCTCGAATCCCAAGGACAAGGAGTTCTTCGCCCGCGCGCGCGAATTGGATTTGAAGCATTCCAAGCTCACTGCATTCGGCGCCACGCGTTTTGCCAAAAACCCCGTCGAGGAGGACCGCAACGTCCGGGCGCTGGTGGAGGCGGGCACGCCGGCGGTATCGATCTTCGGCAAGACCTGGGATCTGCACGTCAAGCGCGCGCTCGGCATCACCCTGGAAGAGAACCTGCAGCTCATCTCAGAGACCGTCAAATATCTGAAAGACCACGGCAAGGAAGTAGTCTACGATGCCGAGCATTTCTTTGATGGGTACGCCGCCGATGCATCCTACGCGCTGCGCACGCTCGAAGCCGCGCAGGCTGCGGGCGCGAATGTGCTGTGCCTGTGCGACACCAATGGCGGCACCCTCACCAGCCGCATCGAAGAGGTCGTGAGCGAGGTGCGCAAGCGGTTCGACGGGATTATCGGCATTCACACGCACAACGATTCGGACCTGGCGGTAGCGAATGCAGTGGCCGCCGTGGAGGCCGGGGCCACACACGTACAAGGCTGCATGAATGGCTACGGCGAGCGGTGCGGCAACGCCAACCTGGCGTCGATTCTTGCCAACCTGGAATTGAAGCTGGGCCACACGACAGTCGGGCCGGAGAGACTCGCGAGCCTCGCCTCGGTATGCAAATTTATCGCCGAGCTGGCCAACCTGCCGCTGCGCAACGATCAGCCGTTCGTGGGTAAGAGCGCCTTCGCGCACAAGGGCGGCGTTCACGTCAGCGCCGTGTTGAAGGACTCCGCCACGTACGAGCACATCGCCCCGGAGGCGGTCGGCAACCGGCAGCGGGTGCTCGTCAGCGATCTCTCGGGCCGCGGCAACATCATGTACAAGCTGAAGCAGCACGGCCTGGCCGACCGGCTGGATGAAGACGCGCGCCGGGAGCTTCTCGAGCGCATCAAGCAGATGGAGTACGAGGGCTACGAGCTGGAAGCGGCGGAAGGGACCTTCGAGCTGCTGGTGCGCGAGGCGCTGCATCCGGGGCTGCATTTCTTCGACGTGGACAGCTACGAAGTCAGCACGCGCGCCGGCGGGCACGGCAATTCGCAGACGAGCGCGACGGTGACGCTGCGCGCTCAGGACGGAGTCCACTCAGCGACCGCGGCCGGGCACGGGCCGTTCAATGCGCTGCATCTCTGCCTGCGCAAGTGCCTATCCAAACTCTATCCGCAGATCACGGACGTGCGGCTGACGGATTATAAAGTCCGCGTGCTTGATTCCAACAAAGGCACGGCGGCCAACGTGCGCGTGCTGATTGAGTGGTCGGACCACCGCAGGAGTTGGTCCACCGTGGGGGTTTCGGATAACGTGATCGAAGCGAGCTGGAAGGCCCTGGTGGATGCCATCCGCCTGGAGTTAATGCGCCTGACGGAAAAGGACAGCTCGATCGAGAGAGCCGTGGAAGACTACTGCTGGGGCGTTTGAGCGAGCTTCCGCTTCTCTCCGAGCTTACGGCGGAGGATCGGCAGGACCGCGCCGTCGCGCAGCAATTCGACGAGTCTACGGGGAGGCATTTCGCTCGCGTCTACGCCGCAAGCCGCGCGGCGAATACCACCACGTGTCCGCCCGGTTCGAACACTCCGATCTCCCGCATGCCGTAAAACGTGGTGCGCTCCGGCATGGTGATCGCGTAGCCGTTTAGCCGTTGGCGGACATCCTCAAGGTCGTCCACTTCCACGAAGATCGCCGCTCGGCTCACCGCATCCGGCGCGAATTTCGGCTCATCTTTGCGGACGCTTTCGAGGGTCTGCAGCATGAGCTCCGCGCCATCGCGAACCAGCATCACGAAGCCCAGCCGGTCTCCCTCAGGTACCTCGGCGGTTTTTGAAAACCCCATCCGCTCCACCCAGAATGGGAGCGACTTCTCAATCTCGTCCACGATCAGTACTGGTGTCAGCTTCATGTGCCCATGCTAGAGCAGGAGCGCGGCCCGTGTATTGGAAAAAACGGACATGGGGGTCTGGCCGGTGAATTCGCGGAAGTCGTGAATGAGGTGAGCCTGGTCAAAGTAACCGGCGTCCGCCGCAACGGCCGGCCAGCCTCGAAAGGGTGCCTGCCGGGCCAGTTCGCAAGCGCGACGAAACCGCAGCACGCGGCTCAAATGTTTCGGTGTCAGACCGCTTTCCATAAGGAACCGGCGCCGCAATTGCCGGGTGCTCAGGTTGGCTTCGCGAGCCAGGCCGTCCAGGTCGATCATTCCATAAGACGCCACCATGCGCCCGATCGCGCGCTGTACATCATTGGGCGCGCCGGGCGGCGGAAGATGTTCGACAATGGACGCGAAGCAACTCTCCGGAGATCGGCTGTCCTCGAGACGCTCGGTTAACTCCCGCGCCTTGGGACCCCATAGGTCCGCGAGGGGGATGGTAAGGTCCGTCAGTTCCGATGGCGGCACACGGAGAAATCGACCAGCCATTCCCGGGCGGAACCGGACGCCAATCGTCTGAGTACGCGCCGCCAGGTCGTAACGCTGTTCGACGGTCATGGTTCCGATCGCGCGCAGGCCAGTGTGTTGCGAATAGATAATATCGAGGCAGCCGTCCGGACGAACAGGGTACCCCGACGAAGGTGCGGCGCTGGACACGCTCCAGAAGCATTCGATCCAGCGGCGCCAAGGCGGATCCGGGACGTACTCGCGATAGGCGTCCATTGAATTAACCGGCTTCCGGCCGGTATTCCGGCGGCACGAGCAACGTCAAAGCGTTCGGCACGATGCGTACCTCGGCGGGCAAATGACCCGCCAGCTCGCCATCCACTTGGACGTAGATCCGCTCATCCTCGGGATGGGAAAGCCGCAGGCACTGTTCGCGTAACACCGTTACTCCCGGCATCCCGTCGACACGATTGCGCATGAGCCCGGCAAAGTATTTGACATAGCGGAACGTGGAGCGGCCTTCGAACAGGACCACCTCGAAGCGTTCGTCAAACAGGCTCACATGGCGGGCGATTTCGAAATCGCCGCCGTAGTTCCGCACCTTGCTTACCAGCGCGAAGGAAGAAGTACGGTGCTGGCCGGCGATATCTACCTGAAACTCCGCCAGGCGGCGGCCGAGCAGGGTCCATCCCGCGGCCCAATAGGCGAGTTTCCCGGTAGCGGCTTTGAGCGGACCGCTCACCCTGTAGACTATGTGGGCATCCAACCCGATCCCGGCCATCATGAGGAAATGACGCGAGACTGCGCCGCCTTCGCAAGTCAGGTGGCCGACGGAAATACGCCGCGGCCTGCATTCGCGCAGACGGACGGCCACCCGTTCCAGGCGCGCGCCCAGTTTCAGCTCACAAGCCAGCACGTTGGCGGTGCCTCCGGGCAGAATGCCGAGAGGCACACCGGTGTGCACCAGTCCCTCGGCTACCTCGTTGATGGTGCCATCGCCGCCGGCGGCCAGTACCAGGTCGGCGCCCTGGCTGAGATGTTCCCGAACGATCCGGGCAGCGGTTCGAGGCCCGGTAGTCGGGACGATCGTGATGCGATGCCCATCCCGGCGCAGAATTTCGGCAGCCCGCTGGATTAATGCCCCGTGGCGCCGTCCTAATTTGCCCGCCTGTGGATTGTAGATGAGAAGCGTATTCCGGTAAGTTGAAATTATAGACGCTCCCGATTCCTCGTTAAATTATAGATGAGACCCCGATGAAGGATGCCCAAGGCGAAGCGGAAAAACTCCGCGAACAACTGCGTCATCACGAATATCTCTACTATGTGCTCGATAAGCCGGAAATATCCGACGCGGACTACGATGCCCTGATGCACCGGCTCCAGGCTTTGGAGAGCCAGTACCCGGCGCTGATTACACCGGACTCCCCCACGCAGCGCGTGGGCGGGAAGCCGCGCGAAGGCTTTGTGAAGGTGCGGCACAGCTCACCTATGCTAAGCCTGGATAACGCTCTCAACGAGGGCGAGTTGCGCGATTTCGACCGGCGCGTGCACGATTTGCTGGGGAGCTCGGATTACTGCTACGTGGCGGAGCTGAAAATGGATGGCCTTTCGATGGCAGCGCACTACCTTGAGGGCCAGTTCGCGCGGGCTGTCACGCGCGGCGACGGCTCGGTGGGAGAAGAGGTAACGGAAAATGCCCGGACCATCCGGTCGCTTCCGCTCCGCGTGAAAGGCAGGCTGCGGGAGTTCGAGGTCCGCGGGGAAACCGTGATGAATCGAACAGCGTTCGAACGGCTCAACGCCGAGCGCGACGAGCGCGGCCTTTCACGGTTCGCGAACCCGCGCAACGCAGCGGCGGGATCGCTGCGGGTCTTGGAGCCTCAGATTACCGCCTCGCGGCGCCTCGATTATTACACGTACTTCCTCCTCACGGAGGGGCGGCCTGCCTTCGACACGCACAGCCAGGCTTTGCGCGAACTGTCGCAAATGGGATTCAAGGTGAATCCACACCACAAAATTTGCCGGGACATCGCCGAGGTGCTGCGATTTTGTTCGGAATGGGAAGCGCACCGCGAGGATCTTCCGTATGAGATCGACGGCGTCGTAGTGAAAGTGGATTCCGTGGCGCAGCAGCAGCGTCTCGGGTACACGGCCAAGGCCCCGCGCTGGGCGATCGCCTACAAATACCCGGCGCGACAGGCCGTGACTACCGTGGAGAGCATTGAAGTGCAGGTCGGCCGTACGGGAGCGCTGACGCCGGTGGCGCGGCTGCGGCCCGTGGAAGTGAGCGGAGTCACCGTCTCGCGCGCCACGCTCCACAACGAGGACGAAATCGAGCGGCTGGGATTGCAGATCGGCGACGACGTAGTCATCGAGCGGAGCGGCGACGTCATCCCCAAAGTGGTGCGGGTGCATGCGCTGGGTTCCTACCGCAAAGAGTTCCAAATGCCCGACAAGTGCCCCGTCTGCGGCGGGCACGTAGTTCGCGAAGAAGGCGAAGCGGCCAGCCGCTGCATCAACACCAACTGCTCGGCCCGGCTGAAGGAATCGATACTCCACTTCGCCTCCCGCGGGGTGATGAATATCGATGGCGTGGGCGATGCGCTGGTAGATCAGCTTGTCGACCGCGGGATGGTGAGCAGTGTAGCCGGCCTCTACGAACTGACGGTGGAGAAGCTCCTGAACCTGGAGCGCATGGGGAAGAAATCAGCCGGAAATATCATCCGCAACATCGAGAACTCGAAGAAGAATCCGCTGCCGCGTGTCCTGAACGCACTCGGCATCCGCTTCGTGGGCGAGCGGACCGCGGTCTTCCTGGCGGAAGCGTTCGGCAGCATGGAAGCTATCGCGAGCGCCGGCCTGGAGGAATTGCAGCAGGCGGAAGAAGTCGGGCCCAAGGTGGCGCAGAGCATTTTTCAATTCTTCCGGGAGCCGCGCAATCAGGAGTTGGTTGATCGCCTGCGCGCGGCGGGATTACAGTTCCAGTATCAATCGACGCGCCCGAAAGGCGGCCCGCTCAAAGGATTGACCTTCGTGCTGACAGGAACGCTAGCCCATCTGAGCCGTGACGACGCCAAGAAACTGATCGAGACGGCCGGGGGGAAAGTAAGCAGCGCGGTAAGCAAGAAGACAAATTACTTGGTGGCCGGGGCCGATCCCGGCTCCAAGCTCGACAAGGCGCGCGAATTGGGCGTGCAGGTGGTGAGCGAAGACGAACTACTGGATCTGATCAAAGTGGGTTGAACGGGGCGCCGCGTCTCAAAAACGGCCACTGCGGATTTCGGGCACCTCGACAATCCGCACCCCGGCCGGCGGGGTCTCGACCGCCCTCGCCAGGGCGGCGATCATCTGCTCAATCGTAACCAATCCGAGCCGGCGCGCCGAATCTCGAGTCTGCGGAAGGGCGCCGAGCAGCCAGTACATAGGCAGCAGCAGAAGCGGCCAGCGGCGCCCGGGACCCAGAACGTACCAGGGCCTGACGATTGTGGCCTTCAGACCGGAGGCGCGAATAGCCTCTTCGGCTTCCGAGCGCGCGGCGATGTACTCCTTCATAACCGGGGCCGGGTGCGCCACGCTTACGTAAACAAAATGGCGAACGCCGGCGTACCGTGCCGATTCCAGCCCGGCCTTGGCCGCAGCGAGATCAATGCTTCGGAACTCAGCAGCTTTAGCCGGGCTCGGATGGCTGACACCGACCAGCTGTACGAACGTATCGGCGGGCGCCACGCTCTCGCGGAAAGTGGCGCTGTTCAGAGGATCGCCGGTAACGCCTTCGCAGCCTTGGGCCACGCGTTTTTCGGCGCCATTCCGAGCCAGCGCCCGGACGCGGTGGCCGCGCCGCAGGAGGTCAGCGGCCAGGTTTCGGCCCACAAATCCGGTCGCACCGGTAATCAAGACAAACGCCATCGAATGATGATACGTTGCCGCCGGGCGGCCGGATTGAATTGCCTAAAAGGAGAAGTTACGGAAGCACAGCCGTAATGTTGCGCTTCGGTACTTCACCCACGGGGATGCGCGTGATCTCCTTCATCGTCTGGATATCGACGACGGAAACGGAATTCGACGCGGCGTTGGCCACGTAGGCGCGCTTGCCATCGGGTGTGAGCGTTACCCAGTCCGGGGATTTGCCCACCTCGACGCTCCCAAGGAGCTTCAGCTCGGGAAGGGAGTATTCGTAAATCGAGCTGTTCAGGCGGCTGTTGACGACCAGTGTCTTGCCATCGGCCGTAACGGCCATGCCGTGGGACTCGTTGCCGCCCTCGGGGAACGGCTGCTTGCCGGGAGGAAGATCGGGGAGCTTAATCCGATTGATCTCCTTGTGGCTTGCGAAATCTACCACGGCAAACCCGTTGAAGCGGGAAAGCTGTACGAAGATCCATTTGGTCGATCCATCGGGATTGGTGGCAAACGCCATGGGGCGGATTCCCAGATCCATTTCGAGCGACCATGCCGGCTCCTCGGTCTTTTGGTCGATTACTGTGATGACCTTGGAGGGAATCGAGCCGCTGACCACATACTTGCCGTCGGGCGTAACGTAGGTGTTGTGTACGGCCCCCTTCACGGGAATGCTCTTGACCTTCTCCTCCGAGACTGTGTCGATCACATCTACGGCGCCAGGCGCCACCGCAATGGACACGTAGACCCGGCGTCCATCCTTGCTGATCCCTATATTATTCGGGTGGCCGCTGAGCGGGATTTTCTTGACCACCTTCAATGTCTTGGTGTCCACGATGTCCAACGTGCTTTCGCCCTCGTTGCTGATGTAGAAGTGCTTGCCATCGGGAGCGGCCGCCGCGCCGTGGTTCACCTCAATGCCGCGGATCAATCCCACGACTTTGTTTGTGCTGGGGTCGATGATGGAAACATCGTCACCGGCGCTGTTAGTCTGAATAATCCGGACTGTGCTCGCCGCCAAGGGCAAAGCAAGAAGAATCCCAAGATATCGCATGGTAGTCGAGCGCTCCTAGCCGCTGGGATGAAGTCTAATCGCTAGGGAAGTTCAAAGTCAAGGCCATTGATGTGCGGGGGTGTGCGAGGTAGAGGAGCAGAATGCACGGGGCTCGCCGCGCGCCTCCTCCTACAATAGAAAAAGATGCCGCCCCGGCTGGAACTGCGTCAGGTCTCGAAAATTTATCGCAATGGCGGGCAGCCGGTCGAGGTGTTGCACGATATCTCGTTCAGCTTAGCTCCGGGCACCGTCACCGCTCTGCTCGGCCGCAGCGGGTGCGGGAAGACCACTCTGTTGAACCTGGCGGGCGCGATGGACTTTCCGACTGCAGGAGAGGTGCTGATCGACGGCCAGGTGACCGGATCGCTGACCGACTCGGAACTCACGGCGTTGCGCCGGAACCGCGTGGGATTCGTATTTCAGTTCTTCCAATTGCTGCCGACGCTGACGGTTCTGGAAAATGTGGAGCTGCCGCTTCTGCTGGCACGGGCGCCGCGAGCCAGAGAGGAGGCGCGAGACCGCCTTCGCTGGGTCGGACTGGAGGAAAAGGCGGCATCGATGCCATACCAGCTTTCGGGAGGGCAGATGCAGAGGGTGGCGATTGCGCGCGCCCTGGTCCACTCACCCGAGCTGCTGCTGGCCGACGAACCCACGGGAAACCTCGACACTACCAGCGGCGACCAGGTCTTGGCCCTGCTGCGGGAAAGTGCTACCCGCTATGGGGCCACGGTGATTTTGGCAACTCACAGCGCGGAAGCGGCGGCGATTGCCAGCACCCGCGTTCACCTGCGCGACGGGCGCATCGAAATGATGGAATCCGCAAGAAGGGGCTAGCCGGCATTTACCAGATCAACCCACGGCTACCGCAAGGGCCCGACCCGCTTGCCATCACAGGCGGCCTTTGTGCTTGCAACGGTCCTGGTGTGAGCGGCGGACTTACCTGCGCCCGCCTTTGAGTCGCGTCTATCGGCCCCCAATGTGAGCAAGATCCGATTCGCCTTCCGTGCAGAACGACTCGAGCAGGTCGCTGTCAGGAAGCAGGCGAAAGGCGACATTGACGGTAACGGGTTTCGTGTAGGTCTTCGGATCGTCGACCGTTATCTGGCCATCCATGTGACCGAAATCCCGGCGCTGGAAGCGTTCCGTCAGGCGCATGCTCTCACTATGGAAATGCCCCATCGCATCGAGCCGGCCTTTGTCGTTGAAGCCGATCGTCTCGACGACAAACGCGTCGCCTTGCCACTTGCCGACCGAATAGCCCAGCCAACTGGGTTGGGGATCGTCGGGCAGCTTGCGCCCATCGGTGTAAATCTGGCGGAAGAAGTTGGAGTCGCCCTCATAAAGCATCATGAGGACTCCCGGCGTGGGGACGAACTTAAACGGCACGGGAACCAGATCGACGGCCGGCAGGCTCGGCGGGGCGCAGAGAGTGGGAGGTTTGGGTCCGCTGCCCTGGAGACGCTGCTTGAACAACGCGGCTGCCTGCGGATGAAAAGGTTCCTGAAGGAACGGAAAATCGGCGAAAAAGTTCAGGAAGTATTTGGAGGGCACATCTTCTCCCAAACCGTTCTCGCCGCCGGGGAGCAGGTAACGCTCCACCTCTTTGGCAGGCGAACTCTCGACTTCCCACACGCCCGAAAGATCGGGTTTGCCGTTGCGGCGCGGAACAGGCGCGTGTAAGTTCGGTTTGCCGTCGTGCAGACGCGGTGTGTCGGGATCGCGCCGGCTCAACCACTGGGCATGCGCCCCCCAGGGCGCTGCAGTCAACAAGATCAGAATTCCAAAATACGTGTTACGCATCGTGTTTCCCCGTTATGAGCCGCACTTGGGCGGCACCAATAGAAATTACCATGACCGGCGGACACCCGCGGAGTAGATCCGGTACTAGGGATAAGAAACGATTACTTCCCGGTCCAGCGCGGGGAGCGCTTTTCGAGGAACGCGCCTATGCCTTCGCCCGCGTCGGCAGCCAGGGCATTCATCGACATCACCTCTTTGGCGTAGGCGTACGCTTTGGGCTGGTCCAGATCGATTTGTGTGTAAAACGCCTGTTTCCCGAGAGCCACGACCAGCGAACTGGCTTCCGCGATCTTCGCGGCGAGCCGTTTCGCGGCATCTTCCAGTTGCTGTGCCGGCACCACCTCGTTCACCAGGCCCCACTCGGCCGCGGTCCGGGCGTCCACAAATTCGCCGCTAAGCAGCATCTGCAGCGCGCGCTTCCGGCCGATCGCGCGGGTCAAGGCAACCATGGGAGTGGTGCAGAACAGCCCGATTTTCACGCCGGGTGTTGCGAAGGCCGCTTCCTCCGCCGCGACCGCCAGATCGCAGGTGGCCACCAGTTGACATCCGGCGGCTGTGGCGACGCCTTGCACTTGCGCGATCACCGGCTGCGGGATGGACTGGAT
>PSRJ01000098.1 GCA_003175985.1 Terriglobia bacterium | reverse complement strand
GCCGGCCGTTGCGATCTATAAAAACTATGCGCCCGAAATACCTCCCTTTCCCTTCGACGCAGAGTTAATGGAGCGAGTCTTTTTCAATCTGATTGTCAATGCCGCACAGGCCACCGAGCCAGGAGGGGCCGTGACCGTGAAGACCCGCGAGGCTGGCGGAACTGTGGAAGTGTCGGTGATCGACCGCGGAAGCGGCATTGACCCGCAGGATCTCAATTCGATATTCAATCCTTTCTTCACCACCAAGCCCCAAGGCGTAGGACTCGGCCTCGCCATCGTTTCCAAGATCGTCGACCATCACGGGGGTAAGATAACAGTGGAAAGTGAACCGGGCAGAGGCAGTGTTTTCCGCGTTTTTCTGCCAATACCGCAGGCCGTCCCAGAAGTCCCCGCATGAAGAAACGCATCCTGGTTGTCGAAGACGAAGAGAAGCTCCGCCGCGTCATCGAGCTGCAACTGACGGCTGCGGGCTTCGATGTGGATAAGGCCGCCACTGCTGAGGAGGGAATCAAGATCGTGGATCGCGCCGACCTGGTCCTCTCCGACCTCCGCCTGCCGCGGATGAACGGTCTGCAATTCCTCTCCCAGATTCGTCTGCAAAATGCCCAGGTTCCCGTGGTGATGATGACCGCATACGGCAGCGTCGAGACCGCGGTGGAATCCATGAAGGCTGGAGCCACGGACTTTCTGCTCAAACCGTTTTCACTCGACCATCTGATGCAAGTTGTCAACAAGGCGCTCGAGGTGCGCGATTTACGGGACGAGAACCGGAAACTCAAAGAAGAGCTCGGCCGCCGTTACGAATACGACAACATCATCGGCCGCAGTGAAGCGATGCAGGAGATCTTCGCTACCGTGGAACGCGTCGCGCCGTCGCGCGCCACGGTGCTTTTGGCCGGCGAAAGCGGCGTCGGCAAAGACTTGATTGCCCGCGCCATCCACTTTCGTTCCCCCCGCCGCGACCGCCCGCTCGTAAAAATCAACTGCACGGCGATTCCCGAAAACCTGATGGAGAGCGAATTGTTCGGCTACGAGAAGGGCGCCTTCACCGGGGCCGTGGGATCGAAGCCCGGCAAATTCGAGCAGGCGGACACCGGCACGGTCTTTCTCGACGAAATCGGCGATGTTCCGGCCGTCATCCAGGTGAAGCTGCTGCGCATCCTGCAGGAACGCGAGTTCGAGCGCCTCGGCAGCAACGTGACCCGCCATATCGATGTGCGCGTGATCGCCGCCACCAACCAGGATCTGCGCGCCGCGCTCGAACAGGGCACTTTCCGCGAGGACCTTTACTATCGCCTGAACGTTGTGCCCATCAACATTCCCCCTCTGCGCGAGCGGAAGCAGGACATTTCCTTCCTGGCAAACCATTTCTTGCGAAAACTGGCGCCCGATGCCGGCCGCGAGATCGATTCCATCAGCGACGCTGCCATGGAGAAATTGGTCAACTATCACTGGCCGGGCAACGTTCGGGAACTGGAGAACGTGATCGAGCGGGCGCTGATTCTGTGCCGCGGCCAGCAACTGGAGCCGGAAGACATCAAGCTCGAGACCGCGCCGAGCCGCCGCCCGCAAACCGATCAGCATTTTCTCCCGGAAGGGATGACCTTGGATCAGTACGAACAGGAGATCATTCGCGAAGCGCTGCGCCGCGCCGACGGTAACAAAAGCCAGGCCGCGCGCCTGCTAGGCCTGACGCGCAACGCGCTGCGGTACCGGCTCACGCAAATGGGGCTGGAAGCGTAGGCACATCGCGAAGACCAGCAATAGGGCTTGGCTGGAACGCCGTGAAGCCGCGGTTGGGTAAAGCATAAGAGGGAGTGGATGTGCCGGCGTGGATTTCCGTTCGGGAAAATCCTGTCAGCGCCGGTAGCACTGCGGGAGTGGAGAAGCTCCAGGCCGGCGAGCAGGCTGCAATCCTCCTGGCTGAAAGGATCAACGCCGACATCATCAACGAAATGCATATCGGAAAGCGTTTTCCGCAATCCCACAAAGCTCCGTCTCGCTAAAGCCGAAGGCGCGTGCGGCCAGCCGATACTCCCCGGTGAGCGTACAGCCAAACATCGCGGGATCGTCGCTGTTCAGCACGATCGGCACACCGGCATCATATAGGCGCCGAATCGGATGCTCGTGCAAGCTTTTGACAACGCCCGTGACGAGATTGCTGGTGATACAGACCTCGAGCGGAATCTGGTGGTCGCGCAAGTGCCGGATGAGCTCGGGGTCGTCAATGGCGGAAATGCCGTGTCCGATCCTTTCGGCTCCCAGGCGGAGGGCTGCCCAGATCGAAGCGGGTCCCATGCTTTCCCCGGCATGAGCCGTCAGCCGCAGGCCGGAACGGCGGGCGAACGCAAACACTTCGGTGAACCATTCGGCGGGCCCGCGTTCCTCGCTGCCTCCGATTCCAAAGGCCACAACTCCCCGGCCCACACGTTCCGCTGCCAACTCGGCCACGCGCATGGCCTGCTCGACGCCGAATTGCCGCACCGCGTCCACGATCCAACGCACTTCCACGGACGAGCCGCAAGCGGCGTCGTGCACGGCATCGAAAATCGGCGCGAACTCCTGCTCCTTCCACAGCACTACGCCCGCCGAAAGGGTGATTTCCGCATACCGCACGTTCTGTGCGGCCAGCCGCTCGAGCAGGCGGCGCGTGATTAGCGCATAGTCCACGGGTGTGCGCAGGCACTTGCCCACGGCGCCGAAGGCCTTGAGGAACGCGTCAAAATCCGGGTAGGAGTAGATGGCGCGAAAGTCTTCCACGGGTGTCGAGGGGTCCAGTTCATGGAGAGTTTCGGGCTCCACGGAACCTTCCAGGTGCAGATGCAGCTCAGCCTTGGGCAGTCGCTGAAAGAAATCATCCATCTCTGTAACTGTACCGTTGCTCGCTGGCGCTCCGTGTAAACCCGGAACGAAATCGGCCATACTTGTTTATTGGACACTCATGACCGCGTCAGAGATTGAAGCGATTGTAGGAGGACATCATGGCGATTCGTTTCGCGTTCTGGGCCCGCACAGCCTGGGCAAAAAAGGGCGCTGGGAAGTAAGGGCGTTCCTGCCCCAGGCGGAATCGGCCGCGGTGGTTTGCGGTGAGCAGCACTGCCCGATGTCGAAGCGGCACAATGCCGGCTTCTTCGTCGCCTTCCTCAATGGCCCGGTAAGGCGCTACAGCCTGGTGGTGCGCCTGTGGGACGGGCGGGAAATCGAGCTGGAAGACCCGTATCGTTTTCCACCGCAACTGTCCGACCTCGATCTCCACCTGCTTGGCGAAGGAACACTCTACGAAAGCTACAACACCTTCGGCGCCCACCTGGTGTGCTCGGAAGGCGTGCCGGGTGTCCGCTTCGCAGTTTGGGCCCCCAACGCCGAAAACGTAACGGTCGCGGGCGAATTCAACGACTGGGATATTCGCCGGCATCCCATGCGGCGGCGCAATGGAGGTGTTTGGGAGCTCTTCCTGCCGCAGTTGGGTGAAGCCACGGCGTATAAGTACAACATCCGGTCACGTCTCGCGGGGTATCAGCAGCTCAAGGCCGATCCCTATGCGTTTTATTGCGAGATTCCCCCGAAATCGGCTTCGCTGGTGTGGAACACGGATAAGTATCAATGGAACGATGCCGCCTGGATGGAAGCGCGGGCGGCCACCGACTGGCTGCGAGCGCCCATCGCAATCTACGAAGTTCATCTGGAATCCTGGCTGCGCGGCCCGCACGGGCAAGCGCTCTCCTATCGCGAGCTGGCAGTCAAACTCGTGGGTTATGTGAAGCAGATGGGCTACACCCATATCGAACTGCTTCCCATCATGGAGCATCCGTTTTCGGGATCCTGGGGCTACCAGATAATCGCTTACTACGCGCCCACCGCGCGTTTCGGCACGCCCGACGATTTCAAGTTCTTCGTGGATGCCTGCCATGAGGCCGGGATTGGGGTGATTGTCGACTGGGTGCCCGCGCACTTTCCCAAGGATGCCCATGGCCTGGCCTTCTTCGACGGCACAGCCCTCTACGAACACGCCGATCCGCGCAAGGGAGAACATCGCGAGTGGGGCACGCTGGTCTTTAACTTCGGGCGCAACGAGGTGCGCGCGTTTCTTATCTCTAACGCGCTTTTCTGGCTGAAGGAATACCACATCGACGGACTGCGCGTGGATGCCGTGGCCTCCATGCTGTATCTCGATTACTCGCGCAAAGCGGGCGAATGGATTCCCAACCAATATGGCGGCAACGAGAATCTGGAGGCGATCGATTTTCTGCGCCGCTTTAACGAGCTGGCCCATGCCGTGCCGGGCGCATTTACCGTGGCCGAAGAGTCCACTGCGTTTCCGGGCGTCTCCAAGCCCGTCTATTTGAATGGACTGGGCTTCACCATGAAGTGGAACATGGGCTGGATGCACGACATGCTGGATTACTTCAGCAAAGACCCGGTCTACCGCAAGTTCGTTCACAACCACATTACCTTCGGCCTGCTCTACGCGTTCCAAGAAAATTTCGTGCTGCCGATCTCGCATGACGAGGTGGTCCACGGAAAAGGATCGCTGCTGAATAAGATGCCCGGCGACGAGTGGCGGCAGTTCGCAAATGCGCGCGCGTTTCTTGCCTATATGTGGGGGCATCCGGGCAAGAAGCTGCTCTTCATGGGGCAGGAGATCGGGCAGCGGGAGGAGTGGAATCACAACGTAGGGATCCGCTGGGAGCTGCTGGAGTTCGATTACCATCGCAAGCTGCAAAACCTGGTGCGCGAGTTGAATCGGATCTATCGCGAGAACCCGGCGCTGCACCAGGTGGATTTTCATCACACCGGATTCGAGTGGGTGGACTTCCACGATGCGGACCATTCCGTCATCGCCTTCCTCCGTCGTGCCGAAAATCCCGAAGACTTCCTGCTGTTCTGCTGCAACTTCACGCCGGTTGCGCGTCACGGATACGAATTCGGTGTGCCGGAGGAGGGCTTTTACGAAGAGATCCTCAACACCGATTCGGAGCTGTTCGGCGGCTCCAATGTGGGCAACGGCGGCCTGGTCTCGTCGGTGCCGGTACCCAAGCACGACCGGAAGCACAGCATCGCGGTAACGCTTCCTCCGCTGGCGGTGGTGGCGTTCCGCAAGCGGTGAGCGATGGCGAAGCACGACGCCATCATCATCGGCGGGGGGCACAACGGGCTGGTCACGGCAGCCTACCTGGCGGGCGCCGGCAAGAGCGTCCTGGTGCTGGAGCGGCGCGAACTGGTGGGCGGCTGCGCGGTGACCGAGGAGATCTGGCCGGGGTATAAGGTTTCCACGGGCGCCTACCTTTCGAGTCTGTTGCAGGAGCGCATCGTGCGCGAGCTGGAACTCGCGCGCTACGGCTACCAGGTGGATGCCAAAGATCCGGCGTTTTTTTCGGCATTCCCCGACGGCAGTCATTTTTTCATGTGGCAGGATCGCGCCCGGACGCTAAGCGAAATCGCCCGGTTCTCCCGGCACGATGCCGAGGTCTACCCGGCCTACGAGGATCAGCTCGAGCGAATTTCGCAGGTGGTGGAGAACCTGCTGCTCACTGTTCCACCGCAATTTCCGCCGGGGAGTGTGTTCGATTTTATCGATTACCTGAAGATTGCCGGCCGGTTGCGTGGGATGAGGCCGAAGGACATGGTGGCGCTGGTCAAAGTCTTCACCCAAAGCGCGGCCGAGTTCCTGGACGAGTGGTTCGAATCGGAGCAGGTGAAGGTAACGCTGGCGACCGATGGGGTCATCGGGGCGAACGGCGGACCAAGGTCGCCGGGGACAGCGTACATTCTGCTCCATCACTGCATGGGCGCCGTGGCCGGTCATCGCGGTCTGTGGGGATTTGTGCGCGGAGGGATGGGGGCCGTTTCGGAAGCGATCGCAGCCTCGGCGCGTACCCGAGGAGCCACTATCCGGACCGGTGCGCAGGTGCGGAAAATACTGGTGCGCGGCGGACGCGTTTACGGGGTCGTAATGGAAAACGGCGAGGAAATCGAAGCCGGGGCTATCGCCTCCAATCTCGATCCCAAGGCAACATTCCTGGGATTGCTTGATGAGGCGGAGCTTCCTCCGGATTTCGTTGCCGCCATCCGCCGGTTTCGTATCGAAGGAACCAGCGCCAAGATCAACCTGGCGCTTGCCGGGCTTCCTGAATTTCGGGCACTGCCCGGAGCCCCGGGCCCGCACCACCGGGCCACCATGCACATTTGCCCGAACCTCGAATATGTGGAACGCGCGTGGGATGACGCCAAATACGGGCGGCCATCGGAAAAGCCCCTGCTCGAATTGACGATTCCCACGATGTATGATCCCTCGCTCGCTCCCGAGGGCCGGCACGTCATGGGAATCTTTCTGCAATACGCACCCTACACGCTGCGCGAGGGTTGTTGGGACGATCTGCGCGAGCCTTTCGGCGACAGGGTGATCGGGCTTATCGAAGAGTACGTTCCCAACATACGCGACATCATCGAACACCGGCAGGTGCTGACGCCGCTCGATCTGGAGCGCCGCTTCGGTATCACCGGGGGCAACATTTTCCACGGCGAGATGAGTCTCGATCAGATGTTTGTGATGCGTCCCGTTGCCGGTTGGGCGCGCTACCGGACGCCCGTCCAGGGCTTGTACCTGTGCGGGTCAGGCGCACATCCCGGCGGCGGCGTCATGGGCGCGCCCGGCTATAACTGCGCGCGGGAGATGCTCAAGCGAGTGTAAATGGGGCGACCGATTTTTTACCAGACGCGGCAGGCGTTCGCGGCGGCCATGGGCTGCGGCGGCTTGCACGCAAATGCTTTTTGAAATTCGGCCATGTTGCGCACCACCCCGTTGACCCGCTCTTTACCGGGCGAGTGCGGATCGGTCTGGGCCCGCAGGCGCAGAGATTCTTCGCGCTGGTTTTCACACCAGACTTGCCCGAACGACAGGAAGAAGCGCTGCTCCGGGGTAAATCCGTCGATCTTTGTTGTATTTTGGCTGCCGATGGTATTCAGAAGAGCCATAAGCGCAATTCGGGCGCCGCCATTATCGGCCGTGTTTTCGCCGAGCGTCAGCTTGCCGTTCAGGTGAACGCCGGCAACCGGGGTGAAATTCGCGTATTCGTCGGCTACGCAGGCAGCGCGCTCCTGGAAGGACTTAGCGTCCGCCGCGGACCACCAGTCACGCAGATTGCCCTGCGCGTCGAACTGGCGGCCTTGATCGTCGAAGCCATGCGTCAGTTCGTGGCCGATCACCATGCCGATGGCGCCGAAGTTGACCGCATCGTCGGCCCGATTGTCGAAGAACGGGGGCTGCAAGATTCCTGCCGGAAAGTTGATGTTGTTCATGAGCGGGTCATAGTATGCGTTTACGGTCGGAGGCGTCATGCCCCATTCGGTGCGGTCCACCGGCTTGCCGATCTTGTTTAACTGGCGCAGGAATTCGAACTGGTCGGCGCGAATCCCATTGCCCACTGGATCGTCACGCTTGATTTCGACGCTGCCGTAATCGCGCCACTTGTCGGGATAGCCGATCTTGTTGGTGATCGCTTTGAGCTTGATCGCGGCCTGCTCCTTGGTCACGGGCGTCATCCAGGAGAGGTTCTGAATGTCTTGCGCCAGGGCCTTTTCGAGCGCATCCACCATCTTCAACGTGCGCTGCTTGCCCTCCGCGCCGAAAGTGCGCTCGACAAACTTCTGGCCCAGCGCCTCGCCCAATTGGTTATCGGTGAAGTCGACACAACGTTTCCAGCGGGGCCGCTGCTCGGTGGCGCCGGTCAGCGTCTTGCCGTAGAAGTTGAAGTTCTCATCTACAAACGACGTGGGCAGCAGGGGCGATTCCGAGTGCAACAGATGCCATCGGAGATAAGTCTTCCAGTCATCCAGATTGACTTTGCCGATTTCCGCATTGATGGCTTTGAAGAAGTCGGGCGTCGCCACATTCACCGGCTGGAACTCCGGAGCTCCGCTGCCTACGAAATACTCGTCCCAGCGGAATGCGGGATCGAGAGATGCCACTTCCTGCTTGCTCATGCGGTGATACACCTTCTCGGGATCACGGCGCGAAACGCGATCCATGGACGCCTTCGCCAGGTCGGTTTCGATTTGCATGATGGTCTGCGCATCGGCCTTGGCGCGCGCCGGAGGCTCCCCGGCGAGCTCCAACATCCGTTGCACGTGGGCCAGGTACTTATCCCGGATTTCCACTGATTTGGCGTCGGTCTTGAGATAGTAGTCGCGGTCGGGCAGCCCGAGCCCGCCCTGGTCGAGTTGGGCGATCACTTCGCTGGAATTCTTGAAATCCTGGCCGGAACCGAACTCGAAAACCGCGGGCATTCCGCTGCGGTGGAGGTGCGCGATTTCGGCGGCGAGCTGAGACTTGTCCTTCAGATCGCGAATCCGATCGAGCTCTCCCTGAATGGGACTCAGTCCCCTCCGGTCAATGGCGGGGACGTCCATGCACGCGGCGTAGTAATCGCCGATCTTTTGCGTGACCGCGTCCCGCCTGGCGCTGGTCTTGGCAGCGTCCTCCAGGATTTGATGAAGGACCTCTCGGTTGCGCTCCTCCAACTCCGCAAAGCGCCCCCACCGTGCCTGATCCGGCGGGATGGGGTTCTTCTTCATCCAGGAGCCGCAGGCATACTGATAGAAATCCACGCACGGGTTGGCCGACTTATCCAGGGCGTTGATGTCGAACCGGAGATCCGGAAGCGGCGCAGAAGTGGAGGCTTGGGGGGCGGATTGCCCCGCCAGCGTTGCAATGCACAGGACGGCTGCCAGTGTCAGTTTTAGCAAGTCAGTGGACTCCTCTCTCCTCAATTTAACGTGCCAAACCGGGTTTTGGTGCGAAGTTCGGCACGTTTGGTATACTCACGACGGTTAAATACTATGGCCAGCATACTGGTTTGCAAGCCGTTAAACATGATTTCTGAGGAGGCCGGGCAGGAGGGCGAACACAGTCTTAAGCGCGCCTTGGGGGTATTAAACCTGGTCGCCCTGGGGATCGGGGCCATTATCGGTGCTGGTATTTTCGTGCTGACGGGCTCGGCTGCGGCGCAATATGCGGGTCCGGCCATCGTAGTCTCGTTCATCGTGGCGGGCGTGGGCTGCGTTTTCGCCGGACTTTGCTACGCCGAATTTGCCTCACTCATCCCTATTGCGGGGTCCGCTTACACGTACGGGTACGCCACGCTCGGGGAACTATTTGCGTGGATCATTGGGTGGGACCTCATCCTGGAGTACGCCTTCGGGGCGGCAACCGTGGCTTCCGGCTGGAGCGCCAATGTCATTCTTCTGCTCCAAAAACTCAATCTCTCGCTTCCTCCGGAAATCATGGCCACTCCCGGGACGCTACTGGTCCGGTACAACGGTCTGTGGCAACCGGCAACATCGATACCGGCGACGGTGGACGCGACCGCTCTTCCGCACGCCACGGCGGCATTTAATCTGGTGGCATTCCTGGCCATCGCTTTGATTACGACCATTCTGGTGATTGGAATCCAGGAGTCCGCTACGCTCAACACGATCATCGTGTTCGTCAAGGTCGGCACCGTGATCGTGTTTATCGCGATCGCGGCTTCGTATGTCCTGGGGCATCCGGATGTAGCCGCGGCGAACTGGCATCCTTTCATTCCGCCCAATGCCGGTGAGTTCGGGAAATATGGCTGGTCGGGAATTGGCCGGGGAGCGGCCGTCATCTTTTTCGCCTATATTGGCTTCGACGCGGTTTCCACGGCGGCACAGGAAGCCCGGAACCCGCAAAAGGATATGCCCGTGGGCATCCTGGGCTCGCTCGCCATCTGCACGCTTCTCTACATTCTTACAGCCGGCTTGCTCACCGGAGTCGTGAATTACAAGCTGTTGAATGTCGCTGCTCCGGTGGCTATGGGAATGGAAGCAACGGGCATCCAGTGGGGCCAGTACCTGGTGCTGGTGGGAAGCATCTTCGGTCTGAGCACCGTAATGCTGGTGATGCTTCTCGGTCAATCCCGCGTATTCTTCTCGATGTCGCGCGACGGGCTGTTGCCGGAATGGGCAGGCCGGGTGCATCCAAGGTTTCGGACACCCTACATTTCCTCGATCACGGTCGGTATTTTCGTGGCGGTTTTCGCGGCGCTCATCCCGATCGGCATTTTAGGTGAGCTGGTGAGCATCGGCACGCTGCTGGCGTTTGTGATCGTGTGCGCCGGCGTCTGGGTGCTGCGCCGCCGCCGTCCCGATTTGCCGCGGCCGTTCCAAACGCCTCTGGTCCCGTTAGTTCCCATACTTGGCATCGGCATCTCGCTGCTGCTCATGGCCAGCCTGCCCGGAGATACCTGGCTGCGGCTGATTGTCTGGCTCGCAATCGGCTTGGTAATTTACTTCGGCTACGGGCGAAGACACAGCCGCGTCGCCGTCGCTACAGCGAAGCCCGCTCGGCGAAAATAGCGGGGCTGGGGAGCTGCGTCATCTCGTCCAGATCCACCGGCAGCACGATCTCGACTCTGGCTCCATAATGTAACGTCGATTCCACGCGGATGGCGCCATTATGCGCCCGGACGATACCTTGAACCGCGGAGAGTCCCAACCCGCGTCCCACGAACTTGGTCGTGAAGAACGGGTCGAAGATTCGCGTTAAGATTTCTTCCGGAATTCCGCAGCCATTGTCCGTCACTTCCAGCCTCACGTAACGGCCGGGAGCCAGTTGCTGGTCGGGATAGAGGATTTCCAAATCGTTGGGTGAGAGCTCGCACTGGCTGGTGCGAATCTCGATCTTGCCGGGATGTCCATCCAGAGCCTCCGCGGCATTCTCCACCAGGCTGTGAAGCACTTGTTGTAGCTCGGAAACACCGGCATAAATCCGGGGCAAGCTGGCGGCGAGATCCAACTGCAACACAGCCGCGGGCGGGATCTTCCGGCGCAGCGACTCTTCCATCGAGGACACCTCAGCGGAAATATCCAGCGGCTGGACATCGCACCAGATGTGACCGGTAAAGGCCACCAGCTTCGAAGTGAGCTCGGAGGCGCGGTTCGCCGACGCCAGCATACTGGCCACGCTATGCCCCAAACGGCTGGACGGAGGAAAATCGAGAGCCAGGAAATTGGCGTGCCCGATAATCACGGTGAGCAGATTATTGAAATCGTGCGCGATGCCGCCGGCCATGAGCGCCAGGCTGCGGTATTTTTCCGCGCGTTCCACACGCTGCTCCAGTTCACGCCTGCGGTCCAGGAAGAGACGGCGCTCTTCCTCGGCGCGTTTGCGCTCTGTGATGTCCACGCAGGCATCGATGACTTCGCGAACGACTCCATTTTCGAGGACTGGCGCCGCGAAGGAAAGCGTATGAAGTACGGATCCATCCTTGCGTACAATGTCCAGTTCCTGGCCGGAGACGGGCTGCCGCGTGCGCGCCGCCCGCTGTATCGGCAACTCGTCGGGCGGAACCTCCTCGCCTTTGTTCAGAAACTTATACGGCAACTCGCCGGAATGCTCCGCGGATTTGGAAATATTCTGGCTGACGCCTACATGCAGCATGTCCGCCATCGATTGGTTGGCCCAGATGCGGCGGCACTCCGGGTCCTCGGCCACGGCGATTCCAATGGGCAGCACTTCGAGCAACACACGAAACTCGTGAAGGCGGCGCTCGAGATCGCGGTTCAGCTCTCCGATTCGCTCCTCGGCACGGCGGCGCTCCTGGTTTTCCACGAGCAGGCGCTGGTTCGCCCCGGCAAGTTCCGTGGCCTTCCGCTTGGCCACCAGGGCCATCGCTACACAGGCGTACAGGAGAATCGAGACGAGCACTCCGAAGCTGACGGCCAGCCGCCGTAGCGTGGCAACTTCATTTCCCGAAGGCATTACCTGAACGGTCCAGAACGAGTTTCCTAAAGAGATTCGTGTCTCGCGAGCGAACCCGGCCCACTTGGCGCTTGCGCGGTGCGGTTTGACAGGAATCTGGCGGCCATTTGCCGACACGGTAATGGAGTAATCGTCGGGAAGTTGCCCTTCGACCACCGCGGTGACCAGTTCCGCCGCGTTGAAAAGTCCGGCTATGAAACCAGCCAGTCTTCCCTCGCGAAACACCGGCGTGCACGCGTAAACGTGCAGCTTGCCCTCCGTTTCGAATACACGCGAGACGGTCAACGAATTAAGCTGCCGCGCGGCCTTGAACGCGGCTTCCAAATCCGCATCGGGCGTCTCCATGGCATCCGGATCCGCTGCGAGATTCGGACGCACTGACCAGGCGGGCTTTCCGTTGGCGTTGATCCACGTGAGCTTCTCGAGGCCCGCGCGCTCGCTGACAAAAAGCTGGGCGTCGCTCTGCCAGTCGTCAGGCGTCAGGGGCCGGCCTTGCAGAAGCCACCACGCAGCCATGCGCCGGAGAGGCTCGAATTCCTGCAATATTCCTGCACGGACCTGCGCGGCTACATGGCGCGATTCGGCCTGTGTCCTCGATTGCAGTTGGGTCAAATCGCGTTTCACCAGCGCGTCGGCAAATAGCAGAGTCGCTATCAGCCCGCACACCGCGATGGCGAAGGGCCAAAAGGACCGAAGGCCCCGCATGGTTTTAGTACTCACAATACTAGAGATTGTATCATTTCACACGCAATCTGCGCAGGGGGGAACTCAATGGTACCGACCGCGGCCAAGTATACTGTAGCGGTGCGTACCTCAACTTTCGTATTTGTGTTCCTGTCTCTGCTGGCGGCTTCCTGTTCCCGGCCAGCGACGGGTACTCAGCATGCCACACTGCTCCTGCGGGACGGCACAACAGTAGGTGGAACCGTCCTTTCGACCTCCCCAACGGAAATTCAATTGGCCGGCGACGATAAAGTAACGCGGACAATCCCCATGACTCAGGTGCGCTCCATTGACTACGACGAAGCAGCGCCCGGGCCCGGAGAGTCTGCGGCTGCCGCGCCGGGTAATCCGCCGGCGCCCGCGAGCGGTGCGCCATCGCCCGCAGCCGCAAGCGCGCCTGCGCGCGCGCCCGAACCGCCGCACCGGCCGCACCACCACCCTACCGAAGCGGCAATTACCACCAAGACGTCTGAACTTCCGGCGGGAACGCAAATTCCGGTCCGCGTCGAAGAGACAATCGATTCGAGTAAAGCCGTCGAAGGCCAAACCTTCCCGGCTGAAGTCACGCGAGACATTCTGGACGCCGCGGGAAACGTTGTCATACCGCGCGACTCCAATACGCAGATCGTCATCCGGTCCGCCTCGAAGGGCGGAAAGATCCGCGGCGCAGCCGACCTTGTGATGGATCTCGCGTCGGTCTCGATTGACGGGCGGCAATATCAGCTCAGCACCACCGACCTCTCCGAGCGCGGCAAGTCGGGAATCGGAGCCAACAAACGCACCGCTGAGTATACCGGGGGCGCGGCCGCGGTGGGAGCGATTATCGGCGCTATCGCCGGAGGCGGGAAAGGCGCGGCGATTGGCGCAGGCTCGGGGGCCGGCGCCGGCGCGCTCACGCAGATTCTCACCAAGGGCACAATCAAGGTTCCCGTGGAAAGCGTCCTGACGTTCCAACTGGATCAACCGCTCCGCGTCCGCGCGGCGCAGTAGCCAAAACGAAAAGCCTTACAATCGGAAATCATGGAGATTCGAATCTGGCTGGCCGCTATTTTGGCGGCCGCGCCGCTTTGCGCTCAAAATCCCGTGCGCTTGCGTGTCGACGCGACGGATGCGCCGCGTCGTGTGTTTCATGTGCAGATGACGATGCCCGTCAAGGCGGGCCCGCTGACTCTGTTATATCCGGAATGGATCCCCGGAGAGCACGCCCCCACCGGTCCCATTGCCAACATGGTCGGATTGCGGATCAGTGGCGGAGGTCAAACCCTTGCCTGGCGGCGCGACAGCGTGAATTTGTATGCGTTCCATTTCGATGTGCCGGCAGGAATATCGTCGCTTGAGGTGGCGTTCGATTTTATTGCGCCGCCGGACGCGGCCGGGTTCTCCTCAGGGGCTTCGGTTACTTCCGAGCTGGCGGTTCTCAACTGGAATCAGCTCATTCTTTATCCGCAGGGCGCTCCGGCCGACTCGCTGCAGTATCAGGCCAATCTGCGGGTGCCGGCGGCCTGGCGATACGGAACCGCGCTGCCGATCGAGCGGGAGAGCGGCAATGACGTTGAGTTCAAGCCGGCGCCCTTGACGACACTCGTCGACTCGCCCCTCTCCGCCGGACGCCATTACCGGACGGCGAGTATCGGCAATGACAACGGCATTTCCCACTACGTCCATTTCGCGGGCGACAGCGACGAATCCGTGGCTGTGCCCGAGGATTTGATCGGGCAGTATTCGCGGCTGGTATCGGAAACGGGGAAGGTATTCGGCTCGCGGCATTACCGCGACTATCACTTCCTGGTCACACTCAGCGATCACGTCGCGAATTTCGGCCTCGAACACCACGAATCGAGTGACAATCGCGTCAAGGAGCGCACTCTGATCGAAGCCTCCGGACGCAAGGTCGAAGGCTCCCTGCTTTCTCATGAGTTTGTGCATTCCTGGAATGGGAAATACCGCCGCCCGGCCGGCCTGACCGCGAACGGCAGCGATGGCGGATACGACACTCCCATGAAGGGAGACCTGCTGTGGGTATATGAGGGGCTCACCAACTACCTGGGCGAAGTTCTGGCGGCACGAAGCGGGATCTGGACGCCGGAAGACTACCGCGACCGGATGGCCGCGACGGCAGCACTGCTCGATACCCGCTCCGGCCGTACCTGGCGCCGCTCGAAGACACCGCCGTGTTCGCACAGGTGCTTTACGATACGACCGACGATTTTCGCGATTACCGGCGTTCCACGGATTACTACGAAGAGGGCTCGTTGATCTGGCTCGATGCGGATACGCTCATTCGCCAGTTAAGCAAAGGGACCAGGTCGCTGGACGACTTCTGCCGGGCGTTTCTCGGCGGGCCGGGGGGCGCCCCGGCGATGAAGACGTACGAGTTTCAGGATGTGGCGGCGGCCCTCAACGCGGTTCAGCCGTATGACTGGTCCGGCTTTCTGAATGAGCGGCTGCATTCGACCGCCGCCCGCGCGCCCCTCGGCGGCATCGAGCGCGGCGGGTGGAAATTGGGCTATACTCCCGAGCGCTCGGAATGGTGGAAGGCCAGCGAGCAATATCGCAAGGAAGTGGACCTCAGCTACTCGATCGGCGTCAGGCTCAAAGAAGATGGGACCATCACCGACGTGGCCTATGAGGGGCCGGCGCGCAAGGCTGGCGTGACCCCGGCGACCAAACTGATTGCCGTGAACAACCGGGAGTTCACACCGACTGTGTTGCGCGAGGCCGTAAAGGCCACGGCTGGCAATCAGCGCCCCCTCGAACTCCTCGTTAAGAACGGCGAATACTACGAAGTGCACCGCATCGACTATCACGGCGGCGAGCGATATCCCCGCCTGCTGAGAGACGACGCCAAGCCCGATCTGATGTCGCAGGTGCTCGCGCCGCGCGGGTAGGTGCGAAGGTTGACAGAATAGGTGTAGGCACCACCGTTGGCCGGATCGAGATTCTCGGTTTATCGCGCTAATTCGGCACTCCAGAGAGCAGGGATCCGCGGTTTCAGTATCCCAGACTGCATCAAATCGATCAGGATTCCTCGCGTTATCATTGCGGATAGATGGGGCTGTTTTACGTTGGTTGCCGCGTCCTCAATCCGGTGACTTCCAAGTCGACTGTTGTACGACGCGTTATGGTATACACAGGCTCTGAGTCAACGTGGATCAACGCGATGATATTGGAGGCGATCGGGATTGAGCGGCGCAAGAAGGATCTCCAATTTCAATTGGCGAACGGCCAGATCGTTACGCGCTCCGTTGGCTATGCCGTACTTACAGTGGATAAGTCGGAAACCGTGGACGAAGTTGTTTTCGCCGAAACAGGCGATCTTCAACTACTCGGCGCGCGCGCTCTGGAAGGTCTGAATCTTCGAGTGGATGCTCGCCAGAAAAGGCTAGTGGCTG
>PSRJ01000277.1 GCA_003175985.1 Terriglobia bacterium | reverse complement strand
CGTATAGCACATCACGGCCGCCGCGCTTTCACTCAAATCGGGCCATTCCGGGTCGCCCGGCTCCGACCCCAGCAGCGACTCGTAATCGATGCATTCGCCGGGCAATGTAGCGCCGCCGCATTGACTCGGACCCACCACGACATAACGTTCGACGCTTTTGAATTCCGGCGCGGCTTGGGCGAGCACCGGAGCCAGCGTAGCATCCACCACGATGATGCGATCTTCGGCGTGATTCACGATATACGCAAGCTGGTCGGCGAAAAGGCGCACATTCAGCGTATGCAGCACCGCGCCCATCATGGGAACCGCGAAATACGCCTCCAAATGCTCCGGAGTGTTCCAGCAAAACGTGCCCACGCGGTCGCCCGCCCGAATGCCCAGCCGCTGCAGCCCGTTGGCAAGGCGCGCAACCCTTGCCGCAATTTCGGCGTAGCTGTAGCTTTGAACCCGTTGCCCGTCGAATGCCGAGACCTGGCTGTCAGCGTAAACCGCGGCTCCGTGGCGAAACAGCGATTGCAACGTTAACTGCCGGTCCTGCATGGTGGTCAGCATGCCCGTTCCACTCAGCCTATAATAAAACGCACGCGCACCGAGGCCGCAGTGCCGGGCCTCCGTCTGCGATAAGATGTACCCGATCCGAAGCCTACAGGAGGTGCAACTCGTGAAGAAGAACCTGGTCCTCTTGCTTCTAGCCGCTCTATCCGCGGGCGCGGCATCCATTCAGTCGAGCAAACCGGAAGATGTCGGGTTTTCCTCGGAACGCTTGCAGCGAATCCACCAGGCCGTGGCGCGGCACATTGATGCCCACGATATTTCCGGTGCGGTTACACTCGTGGCGCGCAAAGGCCGTATCGTGCATTTCGAGAACCACGGTTTAATGGATCTCGACTCGAAAAAGCCCATGAGCAAGGATGCCCTGTTCTGGATCGCTTCGATGTCCAAACCGATAACCGGTGTGGCGATTCTGATGCTCCTGGAGGAGGGCAAGGTAAGGCTTACCGATCCGGTCTCGAAGTTTATTCCGGAGTTTCGAGGATTGCAGGTCGCGATGATACAGGAGCGTACCGGCCCCGCGCCGGCTGCCGCCGGTTCCGCGCCTCAGTTCCAATCGGTGCCCGCGAGCCACGAGATTACCATCCGCGACCTGTTGACGCATGTTTCGGGACTCGTCAGCGGCGGACCGGTCAGCACGGCGGAAGTGGCAAAGGCAGCGCGCAAGCCCGGTGAGGCGCTGGCCGATTACATTCCGCGCCTGGGAACCGTGCCTCTCGATTTCCAACCGGGAACCCGCTGGAGTTACAGTCCCGGGGCCGGCTTCGACACGCTGGGACGGATCGTAGAGATCCTCTCGGGCCAGACATTCGACCAGTTTCTGAAACAGCGAATATTCGAGCCGCTGGGAATGAAGGACATTTTCTTTCATCCGCCCGAGGACCGGATGCCCCGAATTGCGGCGATGTACCGCCGCGAGGCGGGCACGCTGCAAAAAGTCGATACCAAAGATCGCCTGAACAATACCACCTACTTTTCTGGTGCGGGAGGGCTCATGACCGATGCCGAAGACTACGTTCAGTTCGGCCAGATGCTCGCCAACGGCGGCGAATTGAACGGCAAACGCCTGCTCAGCCCGAAAACCGTGCAAATGATGGCCGCGGTGCACGCCCCGGATACACTTCCAGGACGCCCCAAGGGAAGGGGGTTCGGATTGAGCGTTCAGGTGGTCAGCGATCCGATCGCCGCGGGTTATCGCGTTTCCGACGGGAGTTTCGGATGGGACGGCGCATTTGGTACGCACTTCTGGGTCGATCCCAAGGAGAAGCTGGTAGGAGTCCTCATGATTCAGACCAATAACCCCAACCGGGAACTCGACCGCGACTTTGAAAACGCTGTGATGCAGGCGATTGTGGAATAAGAGTGTGCTTCGCGTTCAGGCCGCGTTGCAACGGATCGCCTGAACGCTGCCCTGTCGAGGCGCGCTAACTCCCGCCTGCTACCGTATTCGCTCCCACCAACTGGCTATTGGCAGTTGTCCAAATGGCGTTCACCATCGGTCTGCCGGTCCCCAGGAAAGCAAAGACGGCCAGGACAATGAAGGTCATCAGCAGAGTATATTCGATGAGATCCTGGCCTTGCTCTTCCGTCCAAAAATGGTACAGGGTCTGAGCCATTTGTGTCTCCCCAGTAAATTAGAACTGATCTCCGCGCGAACTGCAAGCAACATCTTCGTTACCTTAGTACTAAGGCAAAAAGCTTTGACTTTGGAGAGAATGGCTCTCATGCCAAAGGAGAGCGCTAGTCTTACACTTATCGCTAACTAAAGATAACGGGTGAGTAGTAACTCAAGTTAAGGTAATACATTCCCGTATACCTGGCGGCTCCATTCGTTTATCGGATCCAGCCAGAGGTCTATCTGCGCGATTGCGTTTGCATGGTCCTCTCTAACGTGGCGGACATACACATCAATCTCCTGCCGAATGGCTTCGGCCTTCACTGTACGCGGTCCCGGCGACAGCCGTTCAAACTCCGCCAAAGCTTGTGCCGCCGCCCGCAACGGGGCTTCGGCCGCGCCCGGCTTGTCTTCCAAAACACGGGCACGAGCCAGCATCAGATTCTCGCGCGCTTTCAGCAGCGGCATGTTCCCTTCGCTATTTTGGTGCATAACGCTGTTGGGCACAGCCGCCAATTCGCTGTCACCGAGAATCCACTCTTCGCGTTCTAAAGCCGCCTGTGCCAGGCGCAGGTGGCCGGCAGCGCTGGTAACGTTGAGACTCGTCGTGTTGACTTCGCTGGTGACTTCGCGAATAGAGGTATGCTTTTTAATTCGTGACGTAGTTATTTGCCCATCCTTTCCGGGTTTCACCAGGCTATAAGTGGCGGTACGCTCAGTCTCCTTGGAAATAGGCACAACTATTGGCGTTTCTCCCGCTGGAGTCTGGCGCTCGATATCGCTCGCAAGGATCAAGGCCTGGCGAACGTGGTCTAGTGCGGAAGGACGGTCTTTCGAGGCCGTCGCTTGTCGAGCGAGACCAGCCTGTTCGACGATTCCGGCGGCCATTCCGGATAAGTTGTCCACGGCGTATACGCAACTATTGACGATCAGTATTATGAGGAGTGAAAAAGAAAGACGAGTCATGAGTGCCTCTGAAACGCAGCGCGGGGCGCGGCGCAACCGTGCCCCGCGGCAAATTCCACCCTTGCCGATGCCAGCTGTTACACTGCCCTCCTGCCGGTGAGTAGGCCGATGAGGAACAGGGCCAGGAAGATGAAGAAAAGCACCTTTGCTATGCCGGCGGCCGCGGCGGCAATTCCGCCAAATCCGAAAATTGCAGCGATAATGGCCAGGACCAGAAATATCCAGGCGTAATGTAGCATCTGAGGGATCCTCCGCCCGGTTTCTTGCAATCGTTTCGCCAGAGACTCGACTTCGGTGGCCGTGAAAAAATGTACCAACGCGAGTAAGGCCGTGGTATCACGTTGGTCTCTTGTATGCTTTAAGCCTGTTGGAGATCTGTTATGAAATCCATTTGTTTGAGTCTTGCTCTAACCTCGTTTCTGTTTACCGGGGTTTCATTCGCCAAGCATCATTCCGTGAGCGACGCCAACCGCGATGCGGTTACGGCGCAGAATTCCGACGACTCTCAGTATAATGTCCGCTACGAAGGTCATGACGGCCGCTTGCTGATCGGCACCGATGAGCTGAGTTTTGTGGCAAACAATCCGAAACACTCCATGTCCTGGAACTACAACGTCCTCAAGAAATTCAAGGTCCACTCCGACCGGAGCCGGGTCACTATGGTATTTCACGGCGGGGAGACGCATGACTTCAGAATTACCGACGGCCGCGCGATGAGCGATGAAGTAGTGAACAACGTGGAGCGGCGGATCGCGGCCGCCCCGCATTACGAAAACCGCCACAGCTAAAGTACATGGCGCTGTTTCCGATCCGCGCGCGTAAGCAAGCGGTTTCGGGATGCACCCGAATCAAGAGATCCGCAGGGACACTCTTCACGTCCCTGCGTTCTCCCGCCTGTAAACACCTCGGTTAGCACGGCGAACCGTGCGGTTCACCAGATAGTCCTTCCACACTGACCTCTGCCCTACTTGCAATAACTTACAGGTAGCCCACTGCGTGGCCTCCGAACTGCTTTCTCTCAGCCCGTCCCGAATAGGAGGGTAAAGATCATGAACAGTCGCAATTGGAGAGTTCTCACGATGGCCGCCGGTCTGGCCGTCGCAGCCACGGCCGCTTCGGCCCAAGTCCTCACCGCAGAGATTCCGTTCTCATTCACGATGGGTTCCGAAAAACTGATGCAGCCGGGAAATTACAACTTCCGCAGCAACGCGCACATTTGGAGCATTCGCAACAACGACTCGCACAAGGCGGCGCTTGCCATGTCTTACGCAGCGACACACACCACGCAGGCGGCTACGCCGAAGCTGGTATTCCACTGCCGGACCAATAGCTGCGCACTGTACGCAATCGAGATCGGCGGCGGCGACGGCGCCTTGTTCCTCGAGCCGCGTCGCAGCAAGGCCGATGCGGATGAGTTAGCACACGTCGTGATTGTTCCGCTCACCTCATCCAGCGCGGAGTGACTTTCCGATACCTGCGGCGCCGCCCCAACTCGCTCAGGGGTGGCGTCGCGGCGGCGGTGAGCTGCTGCCCTACCCAACCTCGCCCAGTTCTAAGAGTTTCGCCTTTAGCTCGGTCAATTTTGTGTTGAGTTCTGCTTCCGCCCCCCTCCACGCAGAAGTACCGCTGAGTCGCAGGACAGCGCGGTAAGCCTTCAGAGCTTGGGTTGTGCAGCGCTTCCGTCTGGGGCCATCTGTATTGAGGCCAAGAGCGGCAAACACGAGGCCAGTTTCGATCTCTGTCGCGATAAACGCAATGCCAGTTCGGATGGCCTCCTGACGAACTCTTTCGCCACAGGCATGGTCCATTCTTTCTAGAGATGCAAACAAGCTACCAGTGGTTTGCGGGAACTATTCAAGGTATGAGGACACGCGCCCCTACAGTTTCCGCTACACTCAATGGAAGAATGTCAACCGCTTCGCAATAAGTGCTTTCATTTCAATATGCCCGGGTGGCGAAACCGGCAGACGCAAAGGACTTAAAATCCTTTTCCCGGCAACGGGAGTGCGGGTTCGAT
>PSRJ01000389.1 GCA_003175985.1 Terriglobia bacterium | reverse complement strand
GCCTTTGCCGACGGATCCAGTTGGAGCAGGGTCATTCCTTTACTTCAGGCAGAGGGGCTCAACGTCACGGCAGTACAAAACCCACTGACCTCCCTGGCCGAGGACGTGGCAAACACCCGAAGACTTCTGGCGCAGCAGGAAGGACCCACAATTCTCGTCGGCCATTCGTACGCAGGCTTCGTGATTACCGAGGCCGGCAACGCTCCCAACGTCGCTGGCTTGGTGTATGTCTCTTCCTATGGGCCTGACCACGGCGAATCGCACGATGATCTGGTCAAACGTCTGCCGGCGCCAGCGGGGATTTCGGCGATCCGGCTTGATGGGGACGGGTTTCTCTGGATTACACGCGACAAGTTTCACGAGGCCTTCGTGCACGATGTAGAGGAAGCTGACGCCCGCATCTTGGCTGCCGTCCAAAAACCCGTATCAAGAAAGAGTTGTTAACAGTTCCGTCCAGCCATGCGTCCCTGATTTCTCATCCTATGGAAACAGCGAGCGTAATCCTTGAGGCTACGCGGCATTCGGGCTGAAAGGAATGGGGTCCGCTGAGAGTCAAGACCAGGGGACTGCGGCAGATCGGGATTTCAACAACAAATACCAATGCTTGCAGGCCAAGAGCTTAACGCAACGAATCTTGTTCAATCCTTCTGTTTCAATTCAAGTGATATCCATTAATTACAGCGACGCTCTCTCGCAGCCGCGGACTTGGTAAACAACCAGGCAAGGTCCAAGGTAGACTAAAGCTGCATGAAGAACGTGCGCAAAATCTATTTCGTAAAGGCCGAGGACGTTCCGAATAGTACGCTGCCCGTTCTGCTCTATCGTGGCGCTCTGGCGGCGAGTGCGGCCGAAAAGGCCAGGCTGTTCCGCGAGCGGTTCAGGGATAACGGCTGGACGGGACTCTGGACGGACACGATTTACGACTATACGCATTTTCATTCCAATGCCCACGAGGTTCTGGGCATAGCGGAAGGTCGCGTCAATCTCTGGCTCGGCGGTGAGGCCGGCTCGCTATTCCGGCTCAAGGCCGGTGACATGCTCATTCTGCCCGCAGGCGTCGGTCACCGCCGGGTGGGCAATGGTAGCGGCCTCAAGGTCATTGGTGCCTATCCCCGTGGGCAATCGCATTACGACATGAAGCGAAAGGGCCGAAGAGTTCCTAAGGTGGCTTTGCCTTCCGCCGATCCGTTTTATGGAGCAGACGGGCCGCTGGTGCGGGCCTGGCAACCGGACGGCGAGAGGGCCCGCATGTAGGCAATCGCGATGGGTCAAGTGCCACGCACGCTGGAGCGCTTTCCCGAATATTGCGGGCAGGTTTACAAATGGACAGTCCCGCGTGGCATCGGCAGTCGGTGAGGGATCGATCGCGGTTTCGTTCGTCATCGCGTACTGGCCGAGAAGCTTGAACCCATATAGTCTGATCAGGCGTTGGGCCGCTCCCGCTGCGTCATGGCGGGCGCGCTCACTATAGCTGGGAC
This sequence comes from Terriglobia bacterium, assembly GCA_003175985.1. Classification (GTDB taxonomy): domain Bacteria; phylum Acidobacteriota; class Terriglobia; order Bryobacterales; family Bryobacteraceae; genus PSRJ01. The sequence continues at coordinate 5,505 of PSRJ01000389.1, read as the reverse complement.
CACGCTGGCTGCGAGTACACATTCTTCGTTCGAAGGGTTGTTCTGGAAGTTGACCCAGCAACGTATTAACGGAACGGACAGTTGGATATCCGTATTCGCCATTGGACTACTGGATATTATGAGCAGGCCGTGGCGCATAGCGTTGGTCTGCTTGCCGAGCTTGGCCTTGCGCTCGATTTTCCCTACAGCTCCAAGGTGAAAGGATCCCGTCATACCCACATGCGGGAACTGCGAACACAGAGTGCTGGCCGGCCCTAAGAAGCCTGTACGCCTTCGATCCGCTCCGTACGGCAATCCTTCTTTTGGGCGGCGACAAAACCGGCAATGATCGCTGGTATGAAACGTTCGTTCCGGTCGCGGATCGGCTCTACGACGAACACTTGGATGAGCTGAGGAAAGAGGGAAAACTGTAATGCCAACACGGAAATTTGGTGAATTGCTCGAATCAGTGCCGCCAGAGCGTCGACGGAGAATTGCCAAACGGGTGCACGACACCCTGGTATCCATGCCACTTGAAGAGATCCGGAAAGCACGCCAGATGACCCAGGTTAAACTTGCAGAAGTCCTTGGCGTGAATCAGGGCGAGATCTCCAAAATCGAGCACAGGACGGATATCTACATCAGCACGTTAGCGGATTATGTAGATGCCCTCGGGGGCAAATTGGAGATCCGGGCTGTTTTTCCTGATCGCGAAATGCGAATCTCGCAGTTCGAGGAGTTGGAATAACCTCCAACCGCGTCAGGATCAACGTTTCCATTGCCAACCGTCAAGTGTCGGATCGGAAATCGGCCAACTCCCCCAACACTCGTCCCAGATCCATTTCTCCGTCACGAGTCTGAAAGCCCCGCTTCATCGCGGCCTGGATTCGGCTTTGGACCTCAGGTTTAGAGGCACTCTCGCCGAAGGGGTCGGAATCGCGCCGGAAGTCCTCGACCGGCGCGAGCGCAATTGCATTGACCCGTTCCTTTACCATGGCCTGACCAGCAGCCGGAAACCCTGCGATTCGGTGAGCAAGTGACCTTACGAAACCGGAGAGTTCGCTCGCGCTCAGCGCGCGATTGATCCAGCCGTAACGCTCGGCGAGTTCCGCATCATAATCGTCCGCGCTCAACATCACTTCGAGCGCGCGCCCGCGACCCATCAGGCGCACGAGGTGTTGGGCCGCCCCGGCGCCGGGGAGTTGACCGAACGCCGGCTCGATCTGGCTAAAGATCGCCGACTCACGAGCCGCAAAGCGCATGTCGCATGCCAGCACGAACTCGCTTCCCGCAGCTCGTACGCGACCTTCGATCTGTGCGATGGTGACCAGGCGGCTGGCGCTCAAGTGCCGGAATAGGAGCGCGATCGACGGTACCCCGGTCAGTTTTGCTGCTTCCTGCCTGTATTCTTTGATCTGCGTTACGTCCACGTGAGAGATGAAATAGTCTGGATCGGCACTCTTGAATACCAGTACCCTGATGGAGGTGTCAGCCTCGGCTTGCTGAATGAGCGAGACCAGATCGCGAACCAGTTCTGGCCCGATAAGGTTCATTGGCGGCGCCGCGATGTCCACGAACAAGACGGCCCCGTCGTTCTGTACGGCGAGTTTTTCGAAGCGCATAGGACCTCCCTAATTTTGCACCGGGCGGCGACCCGATTGCAGGAGAGCGACGCCCGACAGTATGAGGGCCATCGCGAGGTAACCCGTGAAGTGGATCGTGTCACCCAACAGTGAGTTGTATATCGCTCAATTTCGGATGAATCGGCAATAAGGGCTTATGGCGCATTAGCAGTGCCAGCCGTTGAGTCCTTCGGCGGGCGCTTTCTGACCAGATCCACGAGCCAGATTCATGCTTACAAGGCTGGATTGCAGCAGCGTGCGGTTCTTGTCGAATTCGACACCCATGATCGCGCCCTCGCAGCCCACGAAAGCCAGGCTTACCAAGAGGCGCTTCGGGCACTCGGCTCGGGCGCCGAACGGGACTTTCGTATCGTCGAAGGCGTATAGCTGACTCCGGAATCGTGCGTCTCTGATGGACCCAGTAGATGATTATGCCTCCAACCTCTCCAATCTAGCGACGACCGTCCGCGACAGCGGCTCGATGCAGACTGCGATACCGGTCCAGACTTCATCCCCCTGAGCGCTATTGCGATCAGAGGGCAGCAGATAATGACTGAAGTTCGTTGAATCTCGAAATCGTTAATCTTACGTATTCGGAACTGAATCCATCAGCCGCCAGGCGCACGGTCTCGGCCGAACGATTTTCCTCGAGCGCATCAGCAAGGGAAGAAAGCCCCTCTTTGATCGACTCGCGCAAACCGAGTATCGCAGGATGGCTCTTTAGCTCGCTCTCATCCGGCTCATTGAGAATCGCTGCCTGATTCCATACCAATGCCACGGCCGTCATCGAGATCTGCATGAGTTTGGCGGCGGTATGTATGTGCCCCTCGCGGTCGAGACCGAACTCATATTGCGCGGCTTCATTCATCGTTCGAACCGTTGACAGTCCCTTCGCCAGCCGGTCCCGCAAAATCGCCGACTCGTTTATTGAACCTACGCGCGGCAGGCGGTTATCGATCAAGGCAACGACGCGCGAGGCATCTTTCAGAACCGACGCCACCGCGCGGCGCATTGCCGTCGTTGTGCGGACCGGCCAGATCTGATCGAAGACAAGCCACATGACGATCACGGCCAGCATGATGCCCGCAACTCGATCGCGCGCCGGGGCCAGTTCGGTAGGAGTTGCAAATCCTGAAAGCGTCACAAGATAGAATGCAAAGGCAAGCTGGATCCCCGCATAGTTAAAACGCGGACCGGCCCCGACCCATGCCGCAAGAAATGCAACTGCTCCCACCACAATCACCAAGGACGTGATGGAATCGATGAAGGGGAACACAAACACTTCCGCGCCGAGCCCCAGTACCAGCCCGCCAACAGCCGCGCCGAGGAGTCTCAGAGTGAGCTTCTGCTTCATCGCCCCTGTCGTCACAAGGCCGGTGATCATCACTGTGGTGACAGAAGTCGAAATACCCGGCCAATCGATCGAGTGATAAATGATGTAACAAGCCGTCGCGCACAAGCTGATCTTGAGCGCAAATGCGACATTTGCAATATTTGAACCGGCGCCCGGAATCCATAAGGGAACGTGTTTGGAAGGCAGGGCCTTAAGTCCGCGATCCGGACCGGTTTTAGCTGTCATTGAGCGGATAGAGACCAGACTCGCCTCCACACGCTCGAGATGCGTGATCGGAACGGAGCCTTCGTTACGGAGAATTCCGGGGGCGGAGCGGAACTCGCGCGCAAGATGTTCGCATTGTTGGGCGATGATTTTACATCGCGAACCCAGGTCCTCATCCGGGCAGTTCGCCTGCAGACCAAATGCCGCTGAATACTCCATCAGCTCCGCGATCGCGATGATATGTTGTTCAACCGCCGTCGGAAGGCCACCGGTCGAAAGATGGCGATCGACAATCTGACGATGCAGTTCGAGCATTCCCCGGTGTCCCTCCGCGGCGAGTCGTGAGACCGCCTGAGCAGCAGTTTGCCGTTGAGGTTCCGTTGCGTCGTCCCTTCCGTATGCCCCGAACATCGCCGCGAGCGCCCGATAGCGCAAGCGCAACTGCCCGGCTAACCGATCGGCAGGCGAGTGCATCGAAAACAGATAAGATGTCGCAACTCCTCCCGCGATCCCAGTTGCGAACCCGGCGATCAACCAGAGATCGCCCTTTACCAGCCTGTCCGCGGGAGCGTGGCTCTCCCAGGAATGGATCGCGACTCCGAAGATGAGTCCAATGATCGGACCCAGGGACGGGACCGTCGTTCCGACCGTAATCATTCCTGCGAGGAAGGTCATCACTGCCAGAGTCACCACGCGCGCGAGCGGATCGTTATCGGTCAAAATCACGACAATCAATGAGACCGAGACCGCACTTGCAACCGTCACGAGCGAGGCGACACCGGTACGCAAACTCAGGGACGGGTTCTCATTTACGACGAGAAAAATCACATACAGCGCATAGGCAACATTCGGAATCTGAAGAGCAATCATCGCGACGAGCACGATTGTCGTGGCAAACACGATTCGCAGTGATCTTTCTACGCGGCCAGACCTCGCCTGCAGATCTTCCCGCAACTCTTCCAACCACCCTCGATGCGGCAATCGTTCACCTCACGATCGTCAAGGCGGTTGCTCCGATTCGGAACAACGCCGGATCAGGATTCTGCACTAGCACACGAACCGGAAAACGTGTGGAGAGATGGACCCAGTTCAGTGTCCGCTGGATATTCGGCAAGCCGTCGGCGACATTTCCGTCCTCGGGAAAGACGCCATAGCCAAGGCTCTGAACAACGCCGTCAAACTTCCGATCGGGATGACCCATCAGGTAGACATCAACCTTCGACCCCACGTGGATATTGCGAATCTTGCCTTCGCGGTAGTTCGCGATCACCCACCAGGTCCTGGCATCGATCAGAGTGAACATCGCCGAACCAGCACGGGCATAGGCGCCTTCCGAGATATTCAGGTTGGTCACATAGGCATCGAACGGCGAAAGCACACGGCTTCTTTCGATATCCAGCTAGGCGCGTTCCACCTTCGCAGCCAGCCCTGGACGCTGAGACTCAAGAATATCCAACGTGTCCACACCGTGCACCGCTTGACCAAGTTTGGCTTTAGACTCAAGCGACGCGTCGCTGGCCTGGCTAAGCTTCAGCTCCGCTTGTCCCTCCTCCGACTGCGCTTCAGCGAGTGCTGCCTCCGCCTGCTCGTACTGGCCCTTCGCGACTCGAACAGCAGTCTCGGCTTGATCGACCTGATCCACCGTGACATATTGCTTAGTCAGCAGCGGCTGAATCCGGTGAAAGTCGTTCGTCGCATAGGAAAGGTGGGCGCTTGCCGTTGCCACGTTGGCCTGGGCCCGAGTCACAGTCGCTCTTGCCATTTCCACCGCACTGTTTGCGGTTTTGATGGCTGTCTCAGATGTACGCAGCGTTGCACCGGCGGCCTCAACCGCACTGTTTTCAGCCGCAATCTTTCTTCCGGTATCGATAATTCGCTGTTCCAGGTTGTTCTGGTCTGATAGCGCCTGCTCCAGAGCGTACTTGTAATCGCGGGGATCGATCTCGAACAAGAGATCGCCCTTTTTGACAAATGCGTTGTCTCTCACAGGTAGTTTGACTAAGCGTCCCCCAACTTCAGGCGCGATTGCGATGAAGTTTGCCCTGACACTCGCGTCGTCCGTGCGGGGTTGTTGATCTGTATCCGAAACGACCATCAGCGACGCGACGGCGGCTCCTGCGATTACGATGAATCCAAGCAATCGGCCAATGATTTTGCGGGTCAGATCAGGCGCGTCGATGTTCATCGGAAAAAGACCTCCCATAAGACGCAGGCGGACAGAGTGACGGTCGCGGGATAGAAAAGCCAAAGCGGCCCTACGTGGTTTTCCAGAGCTAGCCGGACGAGCACGGCTCGTTCGATGAATGCTGCTATCACACCGGCGACGATACAGATCATCCATATAGG
>PSRJ01000180.1 GCA_003175985.1 Terriglobia bacterium | reverse complement strand
CCGTAGCTCAGCTGGATAGAGCGTTTGCCTCCGGAGCAAAAGGTCGGTGGTTCGAATCCACTCGGGCGTACCAGCTTTCTCTTCCTTTCGACTATTTACGCTGCTTCATTGCTCGCCTCCCTCCGATTGGTGGCAAACGCTCCATCGGATCATTAACTGCACAGCCGATATGAGAGCTAGAGAGGTCGCGCCGCGCGCGTGGCAGGAGTACCAGGCAGATTCCCGTGCGACTGCGGACTGGTTCAACATGGGGACGAACGGCAATGGAAATTCACGCAAGCTGAAGGAGATCGAGACTCTCGCCCGGGCGGTCCGCCAGTCAGCAGCGCCGATTGCCACAGGGATTGGGGGTAGTGGCTACTTTCGAGTCTTGATTGATGAGTTGCTATTTTGAATGCGCGAAGATCATGTGCAAGGAAATCAGGAGCAGTTGTACGCCGAAGATCCGACGGAGAGCTTCGGGATGTAGTGCCGTAGCCCCGAAGGCCCCAAGTGGCGCACCTATGAAGAAGCCGAGCGCCAATACCATTGCCACACGCACGTCAACCTGGCCAACGGAGTAGTAGCGCCAAGCTGCTAATAGCCCTAGCGGTGGAAGGAGCATCGCCAAGGACGTGCCCTGCGCCTTGTGCTGCGCAAATCCGAAGACGTACACAAGCAGCGGAATAATCATCTCGGCACCTCCGACGCCGAACAACCCGCCAAGAATACCGACCGCGAATCCAGCAAATAGATAGGGCATCGTGGCGCAATTATATCGTGCCCATCTTTTGCCCCGCCAAAACAGAGCTGCGCCGGACTTCCAAGGTTACATTGGCGCGGGCGCCGGGGCGACGATTTCGGAGCCGTGCTGCCGAAGCCAGTTCTCCAATTCCGGGGCATTCAACGCTGGCGGAATATCGCCGGGGTGATCCCCAACGAGCAAGTGCACAACACGTACGCAATCCCGGATGGGCTGGAGGTGTCCAGATTCCTTCAAGATTTCCAGACAGCGAGCGCTAGAGGAACTCTGCGTTTCGCGGAACTATCGAAGCTTTATTTTTGATCTTCCACGTCCGGTACCTTGCCATGCAAAACGAGGTCAGTAAAGATCTTCAGCACACGGACGTATTCGTTTAAAGCTTTCACTTCGGCTTGACGGGCATTCTGGATCGCAAATGTTGGATCTTCGGTCAGCCGTCGTTCAAAGTGCTCTCCCCACGTAGCGCGGAATAGCCTCGAAGCTTCTTCATAACGCACACGAGCTTCGCGCAGGTGACCACGCCAGAGGTTCTCAAGCTCTTGCCGTTCTGGTAACTTATTCGCAGCCATGCGTGGCTCGATGCTTCTCCAGAGCGGCTAACGCCTGTTTGGATTCCCGGTGGTGCTCAATGGCCTTCATCCAGTTCACCGTAAAATCAGAGATCTCAATCTATTCCCCAAGCCCAAAACCGCTGCTCCGAATGATGTCGTTTCTTTATTATAGGCGGGCCGGAGTGGCTACGCCGGCTGCAGGTCGAGCTGGTCAAGTTGCAGGAGTGGGTCCGGCATAAAGGGCTGAAAGTGGTCGTGATTTTCGAAGGTCGCGACGCCGCGGGGAAGGGGGGAGTACTGGTTCTCGGTGAGCGACGAGGAACAGGAGCGGCGCTTTCAGGAGCGCATCAAAGATCCGACCAAACGCTGGAAATTGAGTCCCATGGACCTGGAATCGTGCCGCCGCTGGGTGGAGTATTCGCGCGCCAAGGACGAAATGTTCGCCCACACCGATATCAAACAGATTCCCTGGTACGTTGTGGACGCCGATAACAAAAAGTGCGCGCGCCTGAACGTGATCCGCCATCTCCTCTCGATGATCCCGTATGAGGACCTGACACCCGAACCGATCCAGCTGCCACCACTCGATCGCCGCAAGTACGTCCGGCCGCCGATTGCCGAGCAGAATTTTGTCCCCGAACGGTACCAGCGGCGGGGCGGCATTCTCACCCGTGTGGAGTAAGCCCTCGTCTCATCGCGGCGCCGGGAGTGGCCGGTGAGGCCGGCCCCAAAGGTCAGGGGGCCACGCAGCGGAAATTGGTTCCGTCATCCACGCTTCCCTGACCCGAGTAGCGGGCCACCTGCGGGTAGGGACAGAGCGGGCGAGTGCGCACGACCTGGCTGTTCACCACACGCCGGGCCATTAGGGAATCCGGCGCTTTGCCTTTCTCCACCCAATCGATCATCGCGGTCATAGCGTCGTGGCGATCGGGACCGATACCGCCGCCGCAGTGTGCCACGCCAGGCGCCATAAACAGACGGAAGAATTGGGGCGTCTCCGGGCCATTCTTCGCCAATGCCTGTTCGTAGTAATTCACGCCCATCATCGGCTGCAGAATCGAGTCCGCCCACCCGTAAGTGATGAGGAGCTTGCCGCCGCGTTTCCGGAATGCGGAAAGGTCCGGGTTCTTGGCATCCGCCTGCGTGCTCCAGTAGTCGAGCAGGTGGATATCGCGATCGAAATCGAAGCTCTGGAAATCGTAATCCGGCTTCGGCGGCCGCGCTACAAGATACCGCATGGTGCCTTCCGCGAGGTTGAAATCCGCGGGTTTGCCGTCCGGCTGCGCGGCCACGAGCACGTTCATCCAGCCGCTTCCCGTACCGCCCCCGAACAGGCCCGGCATCACGGCTTCGCTGCCCAACATATAGCCGGGAAAGAAAGGCTTGCCGTTGCTCACGGGCCCGGTATACACCTTCGAAACGGCCTCCGCCTGTGCGGCCGTCAGACAGTCGGGGCCGTCGGCGCCCGCAGTGCAGGCAGGGACGTCACGTGACGGGTCGAAAGCGCACTTACGCGGATCGTCGATCAGGCCGTCCTTGAGCCCGTCGATGGCGTCGCATTTCTCCATCACTTTGCCACCTAAGAGCGCCAGTTTGGCCGGCGTAAGGGACGCGGCGCTGAGCGCTTTTTGGTTCCACATTGCGGCAATCGTGAAGCCGGTCTGATCGACCCAGGGAGACGCGGCCACAATCCCATCGAAGTCATCGGCGAATCGCTGCGCCTCGATGAGACCCTGGCGCCCGCCGTTGGAGCAGGAATTCCAATAGGCGCGCGAGACGGGCTTGCCGTAGTAGTCTTTCGTGATTTGCTTCGCCGTGTTGGCGGTAAGATGCACAGCCCGGTAGGCATAATCGATCGCCTTTTCCGGATTGCTCATGACGAAGCTGGCGCCGGGCTCTTTGCGCGCATCGTGTCCCGTATTGGTCTGGGCGAAGGCGAACCCGTTCTGCAGCGCGGCAGTCCGCTGCTCGGCACGGTTCGGCGCTTCCATCGCCTCGCCCGCGTGGCCGCCGTTACCAATCATGTAAAATCGCCCATTCCATTTCGCCGGCAGGCTCACCTCGAAGGCGATTTCGGGAGACAGGAGACCCGAGACGCGGCAGTGCGCCGGCGCGGCGCCGGCGTCCATCATGGTAGCCGTGATCTGCACGATTTCCTTCGAGCGAAACTTGCCTAACAAGTCGCACGCTTTGCGAGGCTCGAGATCGGCCTTCGAGTAATCCACCAGCGCGCTCTTGAGTTCGGTAAATGGCTGGGCGTGGCCTGGGATCGCTGCGGCGCAGAGCAAGAAAGCGCTGAGCCAAAGGCTGGTTTTGGTGAATACCGCCGTCATAATCGCAGTGCCTCTCATCCTCGCGCCGCCAACGCAGCCTTCACGCGCTCCGGCGTAAATGGAATCTGCCGCAGGCGCGCACCCGTGGCATCGAAGATCGCGTTCCCAATGGCTGCCGCCGCCACGGTAATCGAGGTCTCCCCTGCCCCGGTCGCCTCTTCGTCGGGCTGGTCGAGGAGTACCGTTTCGATCTTCGGGACCTCAAACCCCAACGGCAGCGTCTGGTAGGTACGCCAGTCGACCGACGTTACCTTCTGCTCGTCCCACGTCACCTCTTCCAGCAGCGCGCGGCTCATGCCTTGCAATGCGCCGCCTTCGATCTGGTTGCGCAATCCGTCCGGGTTCGAAACCGGCCCCACGTCGTTACACACGACCATGCGCTTGACGCTTACTTTCCCGGTGTCCTGATTCACTTCCACTTCGGCCACCAGGGCGGAATATCCGTTATCACCTTCATACAAGACGCAGGCTATCCCGCGCCCGGCGGCGATGCCGGTTTTGCGGTTCCCCGGCCGCGGAGAAGGACGTGCCTCCCAGTTGGCGGCTTTGGCGGCTTGCTTGACCACTTCAATCAATCGCGGATCTTTCAAATGATGCAACCGGTAGGCTAGCGGATCGGCCTTAACCCGAGCCGCCAATTCATCCATGAAACCTTCGTGCGCGAATGTGTTTTGCAGCCGCGCCGGCGATCGCAGGGGACCCGTCCAGAATGGTGAGGCTACATTATGTACCAGCGCCCGCTCGCTCCTCACTGTGCCGGTACCGTGTGACGCCCCTCCAATGGTTCCCGCCATGTAGGAAGGGACGCCATTACTCCCATTGTTGAACGCGCGCGGTTCCGAGGCTGCCCGCGGAGAAAACGCATCCGCCGCAAAGCCCGCCAGAGATCCGGTAATCACGTTGCCCGGCGTTCCCGGTCCTGGGCGATTCCCCAAAGACGGCGACCATGCCTCGTGATCCCAGGCGATAATGTTGCCTTGCGCATCCAGTCCCGCACGCTCCTCCATTACGAATGCGTTGCCATAGTTCTCCCAGGCCATCTCGTCTTTGCGAGTTAGTTGCACGCGCACCGGTTTGCCTACAGCCTGCGACAGCAGCGCCGCGTCATAGGTAACCGTGTCCGCGCCGTTCAATCCGTAGCAGCCGGAACCGCGCCGGAAAATCACATGGATGTTTTCCGGCTTCAATCCCATCACCATGGCGGCGGTGGTCTTTTGATACCAGACGCCTTGGGTCGGAGACCACAGCGTGGCCTTGTCGCCTTGCACATCGGCAACCGCGCAAGAGCTGCCCATGGATCCGTGCATCTGGTAGGGATGATAGTAGGTCGATTTCACTACCGTGGCGGCTTCTCCGAGCTTCTGCTCGACATCTTTGGAATCCACCAGCAAAGTGTCACGGGTCTGTTTCTGTTTCGGCAGATTCTCGTAAAAATCCGCGTGGCTGGGCAGCCCGCTACCTGCGCTCCACGCGACCTTTAGCTTGTTCGCCGCCTGGATCGCCTGCCACGGCTTCTGTGCCACGACGCCCACAAAGTTCTTCTTCACCACGACCTTCACGACGCCAGGCAGATCCTTCACCGAGCTTTCATCCACGCTGACGACCGTGGCGCCCACGACGGGCGGCCGGACGACGCGGCCGTGCAGCATGCCGGGCAAGCGCACGTTGTGAACGAATTCGAACTGTCCGGTTACCAATCCTGGCAGGTCGGGTCGCTGAACTGGTTTGCCGAGGACAGTCCATTCCCGAGGGTGCTTCCTTTTGGCGTTGGGGTTCAGCCCCAGGCTGAACTTCTTTCCTCCTACCAACTGAGCGTAGGTGATCCTTTTCGATGGGTCGCCCTTTGCACTGATAGCGCCCTCGCTCGCCGTAAGCTGATCCGCGGGGACACCCAGCCTTTCGGCCGCCATCCGGAAGAGCGCTTCCCGCGCCGTGGCCGCTGCCTGGCCCAGGTTGTTGCGATTAAAATTTGCCGGATGCGACTGGCTCCCCGCCGTGTATGCCTGATCCGGCGTCATTGCGGTATCGCAGTAGAGCAGCGTGACCCGGTTGAACGGTACGGAGAGTTCTTCGGCCACCAACTGCTGCTGCGCCGTTGCAATGCCCTGGCCCAGTTCCTCCTTGCCGCTGTAGGCAGTCACGCTCCCATCGGCCGCGATCGCGATCCACGAATCCACCTGGTTCGCTGCGGGCGACCCTGTCGAGGGTCCAAAGCCGAACTGAGCGTCCGCCTTGCGCAAACTGAAGCTCACGATCAGCGCACCCGAGGTTCTCAGAAAATCCCGCCGCGAGAAACCGGCGCCCCGCAGCGCCGCGCGTGCATCTGGTGTCATTGCCGGTTTCCTCATCTCGCCATCTCCTGTCCCGCGCGTTTGATCGCACGCAGCATGCGTACATTGGCGAAGCAGCGGCAAAGAACCCCAGACATTCCCTGCTGAATCTCCGCGTCGGTTGCTCGCGGATTCTTATCCAGAAGCGCTTTCGCAGTCAGGATGACGCCATTTAAACAGAAGCCGCACTGTGCCGCCTGTTCCTCAATGAAAGCCTTCTGCAAGGGATGGGGTTTCTCGATGCTTCCGATCCCTTCCAGGGTGGTAATCTCCGCCCCTTCCACGGACCGCACCGGCGTAATGCAGGAGCGGATCGCCTGCCCTTTTACAATTACAGTGCAGGCGCCGCATTGGCCCAGCCCGCAGCCGAATTTCGGGCCACGAAGCTCCAGATCGTCAGTCAAAGCGTATAGCAGCGGCGTGGAGGGATCCAGGTCCAGACGGCGCATCTGCCCGTTCACCTTTAAACTAATCGTGCTCATAATCTTCTCCGCTCAGGTTATGGCGGGAAAGACCTTGAGGTCAAGCCCGCAACTCCGGAGCCCAATTCGTGTTACTCCAAGAATAGAGGAGGAAGGAACATGTCTCATCGGTGTTTCTTTGTTACGGCGCTCGTTTCCGTGGGCGTGGTGTTCGCACAAACCATACCCGTCGGTCCTTCCAGCACAAGCTCGACTCTTTCGTTCGGCGTTCTCGGTCTGGCCAGCGGCGAAACGCTGCGCATCAACGTGCTCAACAATGTGCGTGTGGCGCCGCCCGTGCTCATCGCGCAGACGCCATGCAAAATTGAACTGGATCTTTACGATAACGAGGGCAAGCTTCTGAAACAGAAGATAATAGACAATCTGAATTTTGGCAAGGCCGAGTTCCTGGATCTTGATCGCGCCGAGGTTACCGGTCCAGCCGGACGAATCCAGATCGCCGCAGCGGTTAAGGTAGGCTCGAATCAGGCCATCTTCTGTTCCATCAGCCCGACGATCGAGGTCTACGACAACATGACGGGGCGCGCTAGCACCGTGATTTCCGCCCCGGTCCCGTCGGTTATTCCGCGTTCCCTAATGATTGCCACGGCGCAATGAAGGTAGAACTGCAGGCGCGGAGTGAAGGAATCATCCTACGGCCGCCGCGCCATTGGACTGCATGCCACCAATTCGCTGACCTGCGCGAGGTCTACGAGCCGATCAATTCCAATAGGCCATCCACGGCCTGAGCCACAGTTCCCGGATCGGCGGCAGCAATCTTCTTGCCTAGACGATCGACAGAAATGGTCCTGATTTGGCAAATCTTGATCCAGGACGGTTTCTGTAGCCCGCCCTCAGGAAGCACCAGAGTCAGAGGAAATCCTGCTTTTTGCGGCTGACTCGTAATCGCCATCGCAATGACTGTCTCCGACTTGCGATTGAATAGATCGTTACTCAGGATGAGCACGGGCCGGAGCCCCGCCTGTTCCGGGCGGCGAACCAGGTTTAGATCCGCCCAGTAAATCTCGCCTCTCAGTATTCCGGCCAAGCGAGGTCACCCAATCCTTCCTCCGCCAGCCGCTTCTCTTCACGAGGGTCCAGCTTTGCCAGTTCACGAGCCAACCGGGATCGCTTCTCGCGTTCGCTCAGCAGATCGACCGCCGATTGGAGAGCCCGGCTGCGATTGGGATATCTGCCTTGTTTCACCCAGCTGTCGAGATCCGCGACCGTCTTTTGATCCAACGTTACTGCAATCTTCTGCACCACACTTCAAGTATGACAAATCATCCTACACGCCATCAACTCCGGGCTTGGGACATTCTGGCGGCCCAATGATCATGCGTGGACCGGGATGCTCGCTAATTCTTGTAGGTCTAGAAGGTTCACTCATAGCGTAAGGCCACAATGGGATCGATCCGCATTGCCCGGCGTGCCGGAATATAGATCGCAAGCCCCGCAGCCGCTATCAGTGCCATCGGAATTCCTACAAACGTGGCGGCGTCCCCCGGCGTCACGCCATAGACCAAGGACGCCAGCGCTTTGGCACAGGCCCATGCAGCAGGTAGACCGGCAGCCAAGCCCACGGCAATCGTGACCATCCCGCGGCGGAAGATCATCCCCTGTACGCTTCGGCGCTCGGCTCCCAGAGCGATACGGATTCCGATCTCGTGTGTCTGTTCCGAGACCAGGTAGGCCATCACGCCATACACGCCGATGGCCGAAAGCAACAACGCCAGCACGCCGAAGATACCCATCAGCACGGCCATGTAATTCAGCCCTATGGCGCTGTTGTGGATGGCCTTTTCCAGAGTTCGCATATCGGCCACGGGCTGTTCGCGATCTACCGAGTAAATCGCCGCCGTTACCGCCGGCGCCACGCGCAGGGGGTCGCCCATGGTGCGCACCCCCACATCCAGCCAGCGCTCGGCAGCCTGCTGGTACGGAATGTAGATGGTCCGGCGCGGCTCGCGATCGTAAGGGTTGTGCGCGGTGTCGCCGACCACTCCCACAATTGTGATCCACTGAGATTGTGAATCGGCGCGTCCGAGATGGATATGCTTTCCCAGCGGCGAATCGTTATGCCACCAGCGTTGGGCCAGGCGCTCGCTGATCACCGCGACCTTGGGCGCTTCCGGTCCGTCAGCCTCCCGGAGCAGCCGCCCGGCCCGCAGCGCGATATGCAGCGTCTCAAAGTAGCTCGGGCTTGCCGCCTGGTACATGGCGGTTGGGACGTTCCCTGGCTGCACGGGCTGGCCTTCGATCGTGAACTCCCGCCCGCTCGAGTGATCGCTGTAAGGCATCGCCGTCACTGCGGCCGCGCTCCGGACTCCCGGAATCACACTGATCCGTTCCAGCACCTCACGGTAAAACGCCACCCGCTGGAACGGCTCCCGATACTTGTTATCAGTGATGGCGAGCCGCATCGTCAACAGAGTGTGCGGGTCAAGGCGCGCGCCATTATCGACCAGGGTGCGAAAACCGCGGACCATCAAGCCCGCGCCTGCCAGCAGCACCACGGCTAGCGCCACCTCCGCGACCACCAGGATGTTACGCAGCCGCCGGCGCGCCAAGCCGGCAGTTCCACCGCGGCCGCCTTCCTTTAGGGCCTCGCCAGGATTCGGCCTCGAGCACTGCCAGGCAGGTACGATTCCCGCCAGAATACCGCTCCCCAGCGCCGCTGCTAACGTGAACAGCAGGGCCCGCCCGTCAAGCTGAATCGTTTTCCACCCCAAGATATACTGCTCGATTTCGGGCGGCATACCGGCCTTGATCAGACCGACTCCCCACTGCGCGAACGCCAGCCCCAGTAGAGCCCCCGCGAGCGCGACGAGCACGCTCTCCGTCACGAGTTGCGCGACCACACGCGACCGCGAAGCGCCCAGAGCCGTGCGTACCGCAAGCTCACGCATTCGCCCCGTGGCGCGCGCAAATTGCAGGTTAGCCACGTTGACGCAGGCGATCAGCAGCACGAAGATCACGGAGCCGAGCAGCATGATCAGATATTGGTTCGTCGTGCTGTTCACCAGGAATCGATGAGCCGGCCAAACCATCAGGCGCCGGTTGCGGTTGGTATCCGGAAATTCCTGTTCGAGCCGGAGGCTGAGGTGCTCGATCTCGGCCGCTGCCTGTGCTAGCGAGCGCCCCGGTTTCAGGCGGCCGGCCGCCGATAGAAGGTGGGCGCGGCGCGAGTGGTGCTGTTCCGGGGTTAGCGCATGCGGTGTCCAGAGCTCGGTGCTGAGGGGGAAATCGAAAGTAGCGGGCATGACGCCCGTCACCAGGTAGTTCTCGTCATCCAGCCGGATGGTCTTCCCGACAATCCCTGCTTCACCGCCGAAGCCGCGCCGCCACAGCCGGTCGCTCAAGATCACTTCGCGCTCACGGCCGGGAGTGTCTTCTCCCGGCTGGAACGCGCGCCCGACTGCCGGCTGCACGCCCAGCACGTCGAAGAAATTGGCGCTCACCAGCGCCTGCGCCACCCGTTCCGGCTCGCCGCTCGATCCCGCAATGTTGGCCAAACCCGATTGCCAGCTGGCCACCTTCTCGAAAGACGTGTTCTCGCGGCGCACGTCTTCCAAATCCGCCGGAGTTGCATTGTTCCAGTTGTCCGCATTTTCGGGAACGCGCTCCAGCACCATGGCCAGGGATTCGAGGTGGGGCAGCGGAACCGGCTTCCACAGGAGCGCATCACAAACGCTGAAGACCGCCGTAGTCGCTCCAATCCCCAGAGCCAGCGTGAGTACCGCCGTCGCGGCAAAGCCCGGCGCTTTCAGCAGCGTGCGCGCGCCGTAGCAAACGTCCTGCCACAAGTTCATAGCTCGCCTTGATTGTAGCTACGAGCACCTGCGCCGGGAAGTTCAAGAAATCCTTCTATACTGAACTATTCATGCAACAAACTCTGCTTCCCACTTCGCTTGTCGGATCTTTGCCCCAACCCGACTGGCTGATTAACCGCTCCCTGCTGACCAGCAACACTCCACCCCGGGTTCGCATGCGCGACCTGTGGCGGGTCGCTCCGGAGTATCTGGAACAGGCGCAGGACGACGCCACCGTGCTCGCCATTCGCGATCAGGAGCGTGCCGGGCTCGACATCATCACGGACGGCGAAATGCGCCGCGAAAGCTACTCCAATCGTTTCGCCACGGCCCTGGAAGGCGTGGACCTCGATAATCCCGGGATCGTGATCAGCCGCAGCGGCGCCCACGTTCCCGTGCCTCGCGTGATCGGAAAGATTCGCCGCAAACATGCTGTCGAGGTGCGCGATCTCCAATTTTTGCGCGCCAATACCGATCGCCCCGTCAAGATCACCGTTCCTGGTCCTTTCACCATGGTTCAGCAAGCCAAGAACGATTTCTATCCGACCGAAGCGGTCATGGCTTTGGACTATGCCGCCGCCGTCAACGAAGAGATTCGCGACCTGTTCGCCGCCGGCGCGGACATCGTGCAAATCGACGAACCTTACATGCAAGCTCGGCCCGAAGCTGCGCGCGAATACGGAGTTCAGGCCCTCAACCGCGCGCTGGATGGCGTCGCCGGCACTACGGCAGTTCACATCTGCTTTGGCTACGGCCACATGGTGAAAGGCAAGCCCGCCGGGTATTCCTTCCTGGGGGAACTTGCGGACACTCCCGCGCATCAGATCTCGATCGAGACGGCCCAGCCCTCGCTCGATTGCTCCGTGCTGGAAAAGCTTCGCGGCAAGACAATCATTCTCGGTGTTTTGGATCTGGGCACGCATGCCGTGGAGAGCGCCGACACCGTGGCCGCCCGGATTCATCGTGCGCTGCCTTACGTTTCCCCCGAAAATCTGGTCATCGCTCCGGATTGCGGCCTGAAATACCTGCCCCGCGAAGCCGCTCTCGGCAAGATGCGGGCCATGGTAGAAGGCGCGAAACTCGTCCGCGCCGGACTGTAGCTGAAGTACCAGATTTGCAGGCATGGGAAAATATAGGTAGGCGTGCTCACCTTCATTGCCCATCGCGACCACAACCTGATGCGCCGCCTGAATCGCTGGGATGCGCCGCAATGGGTGCGCTTGTGGATGCTGGCGGCCACGCGGGGCGGCGATGGATGGCTCTGGTATGGAATCGGCCTCGCCGTTCTCCTGTTCGGAGGCGAGGAGCGGTTACGTGCGGCAGGCTCCGCGGCGCTGGCTGCAGGTACCGGAATCGCCCTGTTGCTTCGGGTGAAGAAAGCTACCGGGCGCCGGCGGCCGGTGGTCTTCGAACCTCATCGCTGGGCTACGCTGCTGCCTCCGGATCAATTCTCGTTTCCGTCGGGCCACACGATCAGCGCTTTCGCCGTAGCCCTCTCGCTCAGCCTGTTCTATCCGAGCCTGGCTCCGGGCCTGTTGTTCTGCGCGGCCAGCGTGGCGGCCTCGCGCGTCGTGCTGGGGATGCACTTCCTGAGCGACGTGTTAGCCGGCACAGCCATAGGATGTCTGTTGGCTTACGGATCGGTTCACGTGGTCCGGCTGCTGCTATAGCACCGCCAAGTCAGTCCCCAATAGCGCCCGGCGCACGATGCGGATCGGCGGCGCACCCTGTTTCAGGAAAGCGTCGTGGAACTCGAGCAGAGAGAACCGCTGGCCCTTGGCCTTCTGATAATCGGACCGCAGCTTCAGGATCTCCAGCTTGCCCAACGTGTACACCAGGTACGTCGGATCGGAGGTGCCGCGTTTGGCCTCTTTCTCGGCGATCGGTGGCGTTTGGAATCCCTCCTTCACAAAGAAATCCACCGCCTCCGCAACCGTCATTTTCCCGGTGTGCATGCGAATTCCCACGATGAAGCGTGCGTCGCGAAGCAGGGCATCCTGCAATTGGCCGATCCGCAGTTTCAGATCGCCGTTGCCATACCCTTCGTCGAGCATCATCTGCTCACTGTAGTGCGCCCATCCTTCGGCATTGCTGCCGCAGTCGATCAGCTTGCGTACTTTGCTTCCGGTGTTCTGGAGCCAAAGAAACTGCGTGTAGTGGCCGGGATAAGCCTCATGAATCGCCGTGCTGATGATCGTCCCACGGTTGAATCCTTCCAAATATTCTTCCACCTGCCTGGGAGAACCGTGCGGATCCGGCAGAGTGACATTGAAGAATGCCTCTTTCGCTATTTTTTCGAACGCGCCTGGCGTATCCATGGATGCTGTGGTAAGCGCGCGCATGAACGGCGGCGTTTCTTCCACAATCGGCATGACGGGCGAGGGGATGGTCACAATGTGCCGTTTCTCGTTGAAATCGCGCAAACCACCCAGGACATCGCGAAACGCCTGCAGGAGCTTGCCGCCATCCGGATGATCGGATTCGAGTTCCTCAAGGATCTGCTGTGGCTTGCGCCTGGGGTCAATCTGGGCCGCCACACGTTTGAATTCGGCCTGGTTGCGTCGCAGATCCTGGTAGCCGATTTCCAGCAACTGGTCGAGAGGGATCTGCACCATCTCCTCGTATTCCAGCTTCTTGCGATAGTTGTCGGCTCCGATACGGAAGTCGCCGTGCGAGCGCGGCAGCAGATCGCTTTTGAGCCAGCTCTCATAGGCGTGCAGGGCGTCGATCACCGCCCGGTTGGTCTCCTTGAACTCCGCCATTTGGCTTCCGGTAACCTGCTGGAACGCCAATGGGACGTCCTTTTCAAAGAAACTCACCATGCCCGGTATCTGTTGCAGGGCGATCTGCGTGTAGATCTCAGGCGGATTTTTCAGGTTCTCGCGAGCCGACGCAAACACGCGTGGGACGAGCCGTTCGCGCGCGATCACGGACTTCAGCCGTTCAGCGGGCGGCGCGAACGTGCGGCTCATGATCACGAAAACCGCACTGGTTACGCTGGAAGAATAGAGATCCGGGTTCTTTTCCCACATACGTATGGATTCCAGGTTCAGAAGCTGCGCCTGGATCTGCGAAAGGACCAACTCCCGGTCCGCAGTTACTGCCGCGGAGAGACTCTTGGGGTCAAACCGGCGTACCTCCGCGTCCCATTTCCTCAGACCCGCGATCTGCGATTCGATTTCCGCGCGCGATCCCAAAGGCAGCATCGCATCATATTGATGGAATCCGGAGCTGGTAGCCTGCACCGGGTCGAAACGAAACACTTGTTCATCGAAATAGCGGTCGGCCAGTTTGCCGAACTCGCCATCGCGATTCTGCGCCGCCACAATTCCGGCGGCCGCGAAGAGAAGAGCAATCGGCGGCACTTTCATGGGGGAATTCCTTGAGTAACATTTCAATTATAGGGGTGCGGCCCGAAATGGCATGTTCTCTCCTTGTACAATCTGGCGTAATCCCGCCGGGAGGAACTGGGCGGGATTGCGGAATCAACTCGGAAGACGACGAGCAAGTTGTCCCGTTACTTGCCGCTGGCCATCGGTAGTACTTGTTCGCGGATCCTCGAAGAGTAGATGATGAATTTGAACGGATCCGTATTTCCGTGCTTCTCCGTCAGCTTGAGGTAAACCAATCGTTTCGCTTTGCCCACGGACGGGCTGCCGGCGAACCGCTTTCCCGCACTCTCCAGCAATGAGGATGCGAGTTCGTACTTGCCGTCTGCCGCCATATGCTCCACCGCCCTCACAAGCTGACTCTCCGTGACCCCGAGATAATCCACAAACAGAGATGCCCGGTCGACGCTGGTGAGATGGTCTATGCCTTGCATATCGGGTTGCCAATAGCCCACGTTTTGGTCGTACAGCCGGTCGATAACGTGTTCCCGCATGATGAAATATGGCAGATAGATATCCGGTTGGCCCGCAATCAAGCCTGGCGGAATCAGATTTGCCTGGTGTATGACGCCACGCTCCTCACCGCGCCCTATGGCGCTCAATACCTGGCCGCGAAGCCATACCAGATCCGGTTTAAGCTGCGCCAGAATGGCTGTCGAGTTGAAGTTTCGCGTCAACGGCTCGTGGCCATGCAGCAGATGCTGCGGATTCTCCGCGACCACGATGTCGATAGCATCCAGCAGTCCCTGAAAGTTGCCCTCCTCAACAAAAGGAGCGCCGAGGTAGGGCATGATGAAATCGCCCACGAACATCACGCCTTGATGCGGCAAGTAAATCAACAAGCCATCGGAGGTTTCTCCGCCCTGGATCGGGATTAGCTCGATCCGCGTTCCCCCAACCTTCAGCTCGGTGCGAGCCGCTACGGTGACATCCGGTTTAAAGCTACGCACATGCTCGATGTGAAAGCGCTCGCCGAAGAAATACTTGTCAAAAACCGCCGGCGCAACGAATGACTCTCGGGCGATTTCCTCCTCGTAGTTGTTTCGGGCGTAGAACCGTGGCCGCGGGTTTAAACCGCGGAAATACGAGTGGCCGCCCACGTGATCCCAGTGGGAATGCGTAATGAAGATGGCCCTCAGTGGCGGCAGACCGAGGACTTGCGCCCGCAGCGCCTCATAGGCGCCTTTCGCCGAATCCGGCCGGGTGCCGGCGTCGATACCGAACAGTTCCCGCCCATCGTCCGAGACCACGAAGTAGTATTCGGTGAACTCGAATCCCGTCAAAGCGTACACGCGCCCCGGCACAATTTCGGAGATGCGCCGTGAAGCGAACGTAAATCCGGTCGCTGCATTTTCCGTGAAAGGCGTGTTCATGGTGACGGGCCGGTTCCAATCTGTGTAGCCGCTCTTTTCGAGGTGCGCTTCAGCCGTCGCGCGATCACCCCTTGCGAGCGCCAGCTTTCCGAGGTGATAGTGGACCTCACGCAGCCACCCCGAATCGGGCGCTTTGGCCGCGTTGTCCAGGCACCACGTCAGCTCGGCCTCGGCTGCCTTGCTCTGCCCAAAAATGCCAGGGAGTTCGGAGCGAACCACGCCCGCCATCCAGTTGACCACAAAGAGCTGGCCACCGGAGAGTTGCTCGGCCCGGGCGAGCATCGCGATGGTGTCGTTCACATAGCCGATTCTTTGCAATAGCGGGACCGAAGAGGCGTGCTGCGCTCGTAACACTGCTGTGGCGCTCAGATAAAGGGATTTTTGAGTATCCGTCAAACGGGGCTCGAATTCCTTGAATCGGGCTGCCAAGAACTCCGCGCCTTCGCCCTGCAGGTTCAGGTTCGAGTACTGCGCCATTAGTAGAAAGAGCAACTGTGGGTCCTTGGGTGGCGCAGCCTGGTTAATCGCTTTAAAGTATTCGAGTTCCGGCGCCCGGGCTGTAGTTTCGGATTGCCTCCGGGCGTCCGCATCGGCGCGCACACCCCGCAGGCTGACCAAGAACAAGGCGGACAGGAGCAGCGCCCCCAATGAATAGACACCAGGTCGCATATAGCACCTACCTTTAGAAGAAAGTCTTTCCTTCCTGGCACAATAGATGTATATGCACTAATATGGGCTGCAAGATTCTACGCCCGGGTGGCGCCCTTCGTCAGAAAGGACACAACCTGTTGCATATCCTTCCAGCCGGATTCGCCGAGCTGGTTCCGAAGTCTCGATTCCGCTCGGCGCCAGTGCGGTTGCGCCTTTGCGATTTGCCGCTTGCCAGAGGCCGTCAATTCGAAGATGTGCTCCCGCTTGTCAGTTCCCTGTTTGGCGCTGATCCAACCACGCTTTTGCATTCGGTCCAAGGTCCGCGAAAGTGTCGTGCTGTCCATTGCGAATCCGCCGCTTAATCGCTTTTGCGTCGCCCCGCCGCTAATGGCCAAGGCCGTGAGCAGTCCGAATTGCGTGATCTCGATCCTGGCTTGTTTCAATTCCTGGTCATACATCCGCGTCACAATTCGCGCAACTCGCCGAAGGCTCTGGCATGCGCAAGGCAGGTCAAAGAGCGCTTCCACAGAGGATGGTCCAGCTATTTCAGGTGCCATAATATATGTATATGCAGATATCGGACGGCGCCGTCAAGTCCGGCCGCCGCGCCTGAATCGTGCGGCAGGCTATGTTCGGGCTCATACACGTAGCACCATGCGGACTCTGCCAATCGGATTTAGCAGGCTGCGCAAAAACCCCTTGGCAGGCTGAATGCCTGCCCCACCACCGTTCACAAACTGTTGATCCATGGTGGTGGCGCAGGCGGTTTCGCTTGCGAATCGGCCCCTCAGAGTCGTTTTTCCGCAGCCTGTTAGAGACGCTCCCGGCGGTTCGGGGACTCATACAAGTGCGTGATATCGGCGCCGGGAGTGCAAATAGGAATTTGGCAATATTGTTCATAGCGACTTGATAGCGGTTCTCATTTTCGCAGCGACTTATTTCGTTCTGGCGGTCGGCCGGCTGCCTGGATTCCGTGTGGACCGCACCGGCGCGGCCATCATCGGAGCCAGCCTGATGCTGGCGGCGAACGTATTGACCGTCGAAGAGGCGTACGCCTCCATCGACTATGACACCATCCTGCTGCTGTTCGGCATGATGATCGTGGTTGCGAATTTACGGCTTTCGGGTTTCTTTTCAGCGGTGGCGGCTTGGGTGGTCGAGCATGCGCGCAGACCCCTCCTTCTGCTGAGCGGCATCGTCTTTGTCTCGGGTATTTTCTCTGCATTCTTCGTCAACGACACGATGTGCCTGGTGTTGACGCCCCTGGTGCTCGAAATCACGAATCGGCTGCAGCGGAACCAGATTCCCTACTTATTGGGTGTGGCTATGGCTTCCAACGTCGGTAGCGTTGCTACGATCACCGGCAATCCCCAGAACATGATGATTGGCAGCCTCTCGCACATCCCGTACCCGATGTTCACCAGGACACTGACACCGGTCGCGCTGGTGGGTCTCGCGCTTACGGTGATTCTCATCGCGGTTGTGTATCACCGCGAATTCCGGGAAAAGCAATCCCTGCCCCTTGCCCACCCCAAGGTGCGAGTGAATAGCGTCCTGTTATGGAAATCGCTGGCCGTGGCCGCGGGCATGATGTTCTTCTTCTTCGCGGGCTCGCCCGTGCCGAAAGTGGCAGTCGTTGCCGGTGCGCTCCTGCTGGTGACACGGCGGGTCAAGCCGGAGAGGATTTATCAGGAAATCGACTGGGGTCTGCTCGTGATGTTTATCGGGCTATTCGTGCTGATCGCCGGATTGGAGAAGACCGCGGTAGAAACAGACATGTTCGCCGCGGCATCCCGCTATCATCTCGAACGGACGCTCTCTCTAACCGCTTTCACCGCCGTCCTCTCTAACCTGGTGAGCAACGTTCCGGCTGTCCTGGTGTTCAAAGGATTCATTCCCCACCTGCCCGACTCGACGCGTGCCTGGCTGACTCTGGCGATGGCCTCGACCCTGGCGGGCAACCTCACCGTCCTCGGTTCAGTGGCCAACCTGATTGTTGTTCAGCGGGCGCGCCACGCCGTAAATATCTCTTTCTGGGAATACGCAAGAACGGGGGTTCCACTCACCATCGCGACGCTCGCCGCGGGCATTTGGTTGCTAGGCTGATTCCGTGCAACCCGTCTCTGCCCTGTGGGGTAAAATATCGGCTTGCGCCAAGAACCGGTTTTGTCTCGCGCTGGGCAGTGGTTTCTTCAATCCGGGATTCAGGAAAAGAGTGGGGGCGTAGCCCGCTATTACCGCTCCGACCTGCTCCGAAACCACGCCGTGTCCACCGAAATCACGGGATACACCGTGAGTGCCCTGCTCTATTTGCATTCGGCGACTCATGATGCCCGATACCTCGAGCGTGCCGTGGCCGCCGCACGCTTCCTCAGCCGCTACGCGTGGGACGGCCGTTTTATGCCGTTCGAAATCGAACCGTCGCCCGAAGGACTGGTCAGCTATTTCTTCGACTGCGGAATCATCACCCGTGGACTTCTAGCGGTGTGGCGTGCCACGCGCGAGCAGGAGTTCCTCGATGCGGCGGTCTCGGTCGGGAAATCGATGGCGGCCGATTTCGCATCGGCGGAGGGCGATTATCATCCGATCGTCGTGTTGCCGGAGAAACGCGGCCTGCCGCGCGACGCAACGCGCTGGTCGCGGAGTCCCGGCTGCTATCAGCTCAAGTCGGCGTTGGCGTGGTGGGAAATCGATGAAGTCACCGGCGGCGGGCAGTTCCGCCAACTCTACGATCGCGTACTGGTGGATGCCCTGCGCGGTTATGCGGCATTTCTGCCGGGTCACGAGGATCGCGTGAAGGTCGTGGATCGCCTGCATGCCTTTTTGTACTTTCTGGAGGGCCTCCTGCCTGCGGCATCCGAGCGGCGGGCTGCGGCGGCACTTTGCGACGGCATCCGCCGCGTGGCGCAGCACCTCGGGGAAACGGCAGCCGAATTCGAACGGTCCGACGTTTACGCGCAGTTGCTTCGCATTCGGATCTTCGCTGACTGGGCCGGCATTGTTCCTCTGGATCTGGCGGCAGCCCGTGCCGAGGCGGACACTCTGGCTGCTTTTCAAGCTTCCCACAGCGATCCGCGCCTTGACGGAGGATTCTTTTTCGGCCGCAAGAGCGGGTCCTGGCTGCCCTATGTGAACCCGGTCTCCACAGCCTTCGGCCTCCAGGCACTCGCGCTTTGGGAGCAATACCAGGCCGGTTCACCGGCGCACTGGCGTATTCTGATTTGACGTTGAAGTCGCGGATCAAGGTCGCTTTCGCTTCCGGTACTGACGATCTCAATGCACAGCTCATCGACCAGATGCGGCAGGTGTTTCCGGACCTCCCGCTCTATGTGGTATCCGAGTTCCCGCCCGCCGATTCCAGTTTGAAGTGGGTGCCGTATCATGTGAACCGCAGCTTTGCCGAGAATCTCGGGCGCTGCCGTGCCGCGCTTCAGGGTAAAGCCATCCGCCTGGCCGGCGTGCTCCTGGTTCCGCGAGTCCCCTATCGCCGTATGCGCCTGATGGCGCTTATTCTGGCGCCGCTGCACTTTCTCGCGGTCAATGAAAACCTGGACAACTTCATGCTGCGGCCCGCTGCGCTACCACTGGTCCTGCGGCACCTGATCTGGCGCGGAAAGAATTTCTGCCGCCAGCACTTTGGCAAGTACGGCACCGTGGCGCAGTTTTTCTGGCCCCGGCACCTCATCTACCTTTATGCACGTGGCGCAGGCCTCTTGCGGCGAAAGCGCGGGCGCCATGCAGCACTACCTTCGCGGCCCACGGAGCCCGGCGTTTCGCTCGTAATCCCTTCGCGTAATGGGAAGGACCTGCTGGCGCGCCAGATGCCTGGAATCGTGCGTGAGCTGTCGTCCGCCGGTGAAATCATCGTTGTGGATAATGGCTCCGAAGACCGCACGGGCGAGTGGCTGCAGGCGTCCTGGCCGCAAGTCATCGTCGAGTCGTCGCCGGAACCGCTCTCTTTTGCGGCGGCCGTAAATCGCGGCATCGCACGCGCGGGGCGTTCGCACATCTGCCTCCTCAACAACGACATGCTGCTCGACTGCGAATTCTTCACGGCCCTGGCGCATGCATTTGAGCAGGTGCCCGACCTATTTTGCGCCACGGCCCAGATCCGCTTTCCCGAGGGCGTGCGCCGCGAGGAAACCGGGAAGGCTGTGATGGCGCAAGCCGCGCCGGAGGATTTTCCCATTCGCTGTGACGATCCCCTGCCCGGCGAGAATCTCACTTACGTGCTGTACGGAAGCGGCGGCTGTTCGCTTTACGATGCCGCCAAGCTGCGCGCGCTCTGTGGCATCGATGAAGCATACGCTCCGGCCTACGTCGAAGATCTCGACCTGGGCTATCGCGCCTGGCAGCATGGCTGGCCTTCGGTGTATGTCGCGGGAGCTGTGGTGGAACACCAGCATCGCGCCACAACTTCGAGGTATTACACCGAGCAGGAACTCGAAGAAATACTCGAACGCAACTACCTCAAGTTCCTGGCACGTGCAGTCTCGAACCGGGCGGTTTTTCTCAGGCTATGGCGCCAGGCCATCATCCGGTTGCGCTTGCGCGGAGTGCACGGCATTTTGCGCGAAGCTCCGCGGATTGCGTTCGACGGTGGCGCGGTCAGCCCATGCGAGAATTCCGAGGAACTGTTCCTCGCGCTCACCGGCGGCTCAGTTTACGTTTTCCCCGGTCGCGCGCCGGGCGGAAAGCCGCGCGTTCTGATCGCCAGCCCGTATCTCCCGTTTCCGCTTTCTCATGGCGGCGCGGTTCGCATGTACAACCTGATGCGGCGAGCTGCCACGGAATTTGATCAGGTATTGGTGGCGTTCACCGATACCGCCGAACCACCAGCCGCCGAGCTGCTTGCCGTTTGCATGGAAGTGGTTCTGGTGCGGCGCACCGGGAGCCATTCCCCGCCCTTCCGCGGCCGCCCGGATGTCGTTGAAGAGTTCGCCTCCGAATCGTTTCGCGCCGCTCTGCGGCAAACCATTCGGAAGTGGCGGCCCGCGATCGCCCAACTCGAATTCACCCAGATGGCGCAATACGCTGCCGATTGCGCCATCGCCTCGACCGTCCTCGTGGAACACGACATCACTTTCGACCTCTATTACCAACTGCTGGCGCTCGAAGAAGACTGGTACGTGCGGCGGCAACTCGCGTTGTGGCGGCGCTTTGAGCCGGCCGCGTGGCGGCAGGTGAGTTGCGTGGTTACCATGTCGCAAAAGGACCGCGCCCTGATCTCGGACGCGCGGGCGGCGGTCCTGCCCAACGGCGTAGACCTCGAGCGGTTCCGTCCCGCCGCGAGCGAGCCAGAACCGGAACGCCTGCTTTTCATCGGCTCCTTCGCGCATCTGCCGAACCTGATGGCCGCCGAATTCTTCCTGAATCGCGTGTGGCCTTTTCTTTCCGGGGCCAAGCTGCACATCATCGCCGGAGCGCGCCACGAATATCACCTCGCGCGCTATTCGCAGCGCGCCAACATCAGCCTGGAACAGGCGGGCGTCGAAGTGGAGGGTTTTGTTTCCGACGTGAGGCCGGCTTACGAACGTGCAGCCGTCGTGATCGCCCCCCTGGTCGCCTCCGCCGGGACGAATATCAAGATTCTGGAGGCCATGGCAATGGGCAAAGCCATCGTAAGCACACCAGCCGGTGTGAATGGCTTAGACGTGACACCCGGAGAGGACTTTATCCTGGTGAAGAGCCCCGAAGAGATGGCCCGGGCGATTCGGGAACTATTCCAGGATCCGTCCCGCCGAGGGTGCCTTGAAACAGCCGCGCGGCGCCGCGCGGAACGCGACTACGGCTGGGACGAGATAGCCCGGCGCCAGACGGAACTATACCGGGAGTTGGCCGGAATCAATCGCCCTATTTAGCACCAGAGCCCGCGGGAATCTTTTTCCGATATTCGGGATAAAGCGTCTCAGGCTTGCCTACCGAGGCATCGCGCGGTACGCCGTACTTCGTGGTCATCTCATCCACAAAGGGATTCTTCTCCGGAAGATAGTGAGGGGCCGTTTCCCCGACACTGCCTTCATAGGCCGTAACGCACGGCGGACCGATGGGAGACAACGGAGTTGAGCTGAGCTGAAAGCTCCGCGACAGGATCCATGGTTCTGCAAGATAGATCGGATCTTCGATAATCGCCAGAACCGTCAGGATTTCTCCGTGGCGGTAATAACGCGTCGTCATGGTTGCTTCGTCGCTCGAAGGCGCGCCGGTTTTGCGCAGGAACCCGGCCTTCATGTGTGTCGTGTAGGCGACCAGCGTGTCGCCTTCCCATGCGCCCGTGGTGAATCCCGCACGGGTATGCTCTGCGTATTTGGACGGATGAGGCCGGCCGTCCATCCAAATCGTGAGCGGCGCCCGATCCTCCCACGCGCCGATCGTGTAGGAGATCACGTTTCCCTTCAGCGGGTCGCTTTCACTCCAGATCTTCAGCCCAAACGGCCCTTGCACCATATAGAACGCCGGCCATCCCTGGCACTGGCGCTCGATCATGGCGAGCTGCGACTCGGAATAACTCAGAGCCCGGATCCGTCCTTCTTCATTCAGCGGGATTCCCGTGAAATCCACCGGCAGGCCATCACCGGTCAGGAACTCGTGATTTCGTGCCGCCCAGGAGCCGGTGAGCTCCGCCTGTGCGCCCGCATTACGGGAAGCCAGCAGGCACGCAAATCCGGCCGCGAGAATCATGGCCGCCGAACGGTTCATCTTGCGGTGCATGGCGTTGGATCCCATTTCGAACCGTCAGCCTCCTTCTTGAATTGCGAACTCACGATGAACGGCTGTACGAGATATTGCGGATCGTCTACGACGGTGGTGACCAGCAACACCTGCCCGCCACCCGGCATAGGCGCGACATCGAAGTATTCCGTCGCGGAGGCGTCCTGGCTGTACGGAACGCCATTCTTCCGGAGATACCCGGGCCGCATGTTCGTGGTGACTACCTTCAGAGAGCCAGGTTTCTGCCACTCAGCTTTGGAGAACCCCTGCCAAGCCCGCTCCCCGGAAGAAGCCGCCGTAGAATCGAAATGAAACAGCCGCGTCTGCATGCCGAAATCGCTCTCCACGCGCAGAGTTTTATCGTCTTGCCAGGTGATGTGAAAACGCGCCGGCATACGCATAATCGCGGCGGCTCCATAAGCCTTACACTGATTACCCGAGGCTTCGTCGGCTGCGGGATCCCATGCGTCCGCAATCTTCCGTGCCTGTTCCGTCATCGGCACACTCCGGTAATCGCCCTTGCGCGGCGTAATCATCCGGAAGCGCCAGTCTTCGGTCACCAAGGCGACCCAGTAGCCCGTCAGATCCACCGACGCAGACGCTCTTGGCGTACTTGGGGAACCGTTAGAGGCGCCGACGCCCTGGCCTGCCGCATGCGGCGCTAGCGCGGCGAACGAAAGGGCGGTCACTGCCGCTATGCGAGAGACTCTCATCGCGTTTTCTCGCTCATGCTGTGATAGATCGCCTCGACGAAGTCATTCGTCGTCGATGGGCCTGTCTCTGCCCCGTACCGCCGCGTGTAGCCACGTGCCGGCAAAGCTGCTTTGATCTGTTGCAGAGTCAGTCCTTGCTTCATCAAATCGCGGATGCGGTCCCGGACAATCGTCACCATATCCCGGTATTCCACTACGTCGAGCTGATCGCAAATATAGCCATGGCCTGGAATGACCAACGTGCCAGCTTCGCGCGAAACAATCGGCACGGAGGGGATAGCGGTGTCGACGAGTTGCTGTAACGCCGCGATCTCGCCCTGAATGCTGCCGCCCCTCGCAGTGTCGATCACCGGGAATCGCGTGGTGTCGAAGACATCGCCGGCCACCACGACATCGGAACGGCGGAAGAAGACGATCGCATCGCCATCGGTGTGGGCGGCCGGTTGGTGGAGGACTTCGATGCCTTCGCCATTCAGATACATGTACTTTCGACGCTGGTTGAACGTCTCAGTGGGCCACGAGGTAACGGGAAACCGGGAAGACCCGCCTTGTGCGCTCATCCTTGTCAACACCTGTTCAACCGAGAGTATGGATGCGCCGCCTCCCAGAAAATCGGCGCCAATGCCCACTCCCCCGCCTTGCGTAAATAATGTCTGCCCGGCTTTGGCGACGGCCGTGTTGCCGCCCACGTGATCCGGGTCGGCGCTAGTATTGATCACGTAACGGATGGGTTGAGTAGTGACTTTCTTGATGGCAGCGACTACGGAGTCCGCGGTATTTGCCGACCCGGTGTCGACGACCACCACGCCATCCTCCCCGACTTGAAAGCCGATATTGCCTCCGGCCCCGGCGATCATGTAAAAATTCGGCCGCAGTTGCAGCACTTCAAGATCCGCCACCGGAGCCTTTTGCGCCACCAGACCACTAATGGTTGCGAAGGCGGCTGTCGCCACGGCTACCCTGATCGCGCGGGAAAAAGGCATAGGTCTCGAACAATTCTACTCCAGCGCTTGAGTCGACGAACCAGCGGGCCAGCTATGGGTTATACAGGGAGCAACTCCACCGCGTTCAGGTACTCCGCGAGAGATGAGAGCTCTCTTCCGATCGCGGCGCTGTCACAACGCAACGCGGCCTGTTCGATACCATCGCCCAAACGGGACAATTCCGCGAATCCGTATGAGGCCCCGCTGCCTTTCATGTTGTGACCGGCGCGCGCCAGTTGACGGAAATCACCCGCGCTCAGTAGGAGCCCCAATTCCGGAAGCTCTTTGCGCCGCGAGGCGAGATATTGCGGGACGAGGTCTTCCAGTCCTTCCGGTGGCGCAATGCGGTTCGGCTTTCTGCCATACACGCGGATGGCTTCCAACAACCGCTGCTTCGAGATGGGTTTCGCCAGATGCCCGTCGCATCCAGCGGTCCGGCTCAGTTCCATGTCTTCGGCGCGGGCGTTGGCCGTCAACGCAATGATGGGAACCCGCGAAGAACTGCGCTCTCGCTCGATGGCGCGAATTTCCCCGGCTGCCGCGAGACCGTCCTTCACAGGCATTTGTACGTCCATCAGGATCAGGTCGAAGCCGCCGCTATTGAAGAGTTCGACCGCTTCATCGCCATTCCGCGCGAAGGTAACGGAATGCGGAGTGCCCCTGAGATACGCATCGAGGAGCACGCGATTGTCCTCGGAATCTTCGGCGGCAAGGATTTTCAGGGGCGTGCCGGTGACGCTGGCGCCAGGCGCAGTTAGCTGTTTCGGAGCGGCATCTTGGTCTCGCGCCACCTCCAACATCAGGGTAAAGGCGAACGTGGTCCCTTTGCCCAACTCGCTGGTCACAGTCAGGCGCCCGCCCATCAGTTCCACCAGGCGGCGGCTGATACCGAGGCCCAATCCTGTTCCGCCATATTGACGCGTCGTGGAGGAATCGACCTGTGTGAAGTCTTCGAAAATCGTCTCCAGCTTATCGGCGGCAATCCCTATACCCGTGTCGCTTACTGAAAAACTGACCTCGACGGAATTGTCGGCATTGCGAAGCCGCAGGGCAATCGCGACCTCTCCTTCATGAGTGAACTTGATGGCATTCCCGAGAAGGTTGAGGAGCACCTGGCGCAGGCGCAGCGGATCGCCCCAGACTCTCACACCGGCTACTTGCGCCGGAAGTCGCGAAAACAGGTCGATTCCCTTGCCTCGGGCCGGTGGGCTGGTGAGTTCCACGACTTGAGTAACCACATCTGCCAGGTTGAAGTCTGTACGTTCCAGTTCCAGACGCCCCGACTCGATTTTTGCCATGTCCAGGATGTCGTCGATCAGCGAAAGCAGATTGGCGCCGGCCCGCCGGAAGATTTCGACGTATCGCCGCTGTTCTTCATTCAGCGGACTCTCCCATAGCAGGTCGGCCATTCCGAGAATGGAGTTCATCGGGGTGCGGATTTCGTGGCTCATCGTGGCCAGAAACCGGCTCTTGGCGCGATTGGCCGACTCGGCTTCCCATTTGGCCCGCCGCAACGCTTCTTCGTTGCGGAGCCGCGAGCGGCGCTCGGCCAACATGATCGTAGCCTCGGACAGCAGAATCTCAATTTGCTCGCGCTGCTCCCAAGTGAGGGCGCTCGCCGCATCAACGATGAGCACACCTTCCGGCTGCCCTTCCACCGAAACCGGCAGGGCCAGGGCGGCACTCTCGAGCTGGGGCGAGGACTCCTCGATCCCGGCGGGCAACTCCGGCCACTCGGGCACTTGCAACGGGAAGCAGATAGCCGGCTGAATACGGCTCTCTACCCGTTTGCCATACCAGGCGCGCCCGAATCCGTACTGCTCAACCAGGGACGCCAACAGGGTTTGCCAGACCATTTCCTCGGAAGCGCTGCTGCCGGCGCCGCGCATAGCAACCAGGACACATTGGAAAGCGATCAACCCGGATAGCCGCTGCTCCAGGCCGGCGGGGATCATCGCGTGGCCTTCCGGTTTTGGTCCAAGGCAGCTTGCGCCCGCCGCTGCAACTCCTCGACTGTTTCTCCGGGGCGGTATTGAACCACTCCGAGGGCTACCTTCGCGCGCAATGGTTCCTTCGAGCCGCCAGACATCGAGTAATAGCCGCCACCCGAAGCCAGCCGGGCACAGATTTGCCGGCCACGCTCGTCGCACGTTCGCAGCGAGGCCCGAGCGATTACCAGAAACTCATCCGATCCCCAGCGGAACGGAACATCTTCGCCGGAAAAAGTGCCGCTCAGCAGATGAGCCAGGGCGCGCAACAGCTTATCGCCGAACATCGTGCCTTGCCGCTGGTTGATATCCCGGAATCCTTCGATATCGAAGAGCAGCACGCAGACCGGCCCGGTCTCCTTGGGGATTTCAGATAGCTGGCGTTCCGCTTCCCTTCGATTGCCTAAGCCGGTGAGGTGGTCAATGCCGGAGTCCTTTCGGGCGCTCTGTAGACGATGCTCGAAGCCGGTCACCTGCGATTCGAACCGTTGCACCAGCTCGTCATTTTCGCGTCGCATCTCTTCCACCGACTGACGCAGACGCGCGACATCATTGCGCAGGCGCCGCCGGAGTTCGGTGATATCTTCCACCCCTGCAAGCGTGTCAAAGCTTTCCGCCACAGTGCTGAGATTGGTTTTGTGCCGCTCGCCGCTGATTTTGAAGTTGCCCACCACGCCCGCGAGCGCCACGACCACTTCCTGGAGGGTGGTGTCGCGCTCCTTCAGGGCCGACTCGTTGGAACGGCAGATCTCATCGATCTGCTGCAGAGCGACCTTGCTCGCCTCGTCGATCGCCTTTACCGGTGCGTCTTCGTCCAGCGGCCCCGTGAGGCGCTCGATATTGGCCTTACACTGCCCGGAGAGAGCAGGATTGGCGGGAAGCGCAGTCTGAGGAAGCGCGGCCGCCACTCCTAGAAAGGCCTTCCGCAGTGCCTCCACGCGCGGCGCGAAGTGCTCCAATTCCCTGATTTGCTTTCCAATTGAAATCAACGCTAATTGCCTCCGGAGGGTTGGACGCGCGCGAAATCGGCGCTGACAGACTCATCGGCAGCCGCCCTGAGGAATTCGAGAAAGTCTTACACGCTGGATGCTAGGCTGAAATGGACCGGTAAGCCGCATGGCGAATCATACGCTTCTCCTGGTGGAGTCGAATCCCATTGAGCTCAAGATGATGGCGGCCGCGCTGCGCGCCGAAGGCTGGCGTGTCCAGGTAGCATCGAACGGAGAGCAGGCCTTGACGACGCTGCGGACGAGCCGCCCCGAAATGGTCCTGTCGGCGCTAAAGCTTCCCGGCATGAGCGGGTTCGAACTGGCCGGCCAGATCAAGCAGAATGCGCAGACGAGCGCCATTCTTGTGGTGGGCACATCGGCTTCGGCGGCGGACGAGAGTTCGGCCCGGGAAGTTGGTTGTGACGGGTTCCTGGAGAAGCCGATCGACGTCCGCCAAATTGGCGATCGCCTGCAGGCGTGCCTCAAGGGTCAGGCGCCGTCCCCGCCGGCTACAGCTTCGCCAACGCCGGGCCCCGCCCCGGCCGGGACCTCGTCGGAGGCGAACCAACCGGTCATTCCGGTACCCGAGCTCGTCTCGCAAGCGCTGCGCGGCAGACGCGTAGCATTGATCGGATTCGCCGAAAAGGAAGCGGAACTGATCTGTGCCGCTCTGGAGAGGGTGGAGGCATTGCCACGCCTGCTTCAGGCCTGGGAACAAGCGGGCTCCGAGATCGTGGCCTCCTGCAGGCTGATTCTGGTACATGCCCGCTCAGAAAGTGCATCGAGGTTCGCTGCTCGCGTCCCTCTTGCGCCGGATCAGGCATTGGTTCTGGTAGGGACGCGGGAGGCTCTGCTCACCCTGGATCACGAGGTCCAGGCGCGTGCCGCTGAGTTCCTGATCGACGGCTGGCAGCCGGAGGAGGCCATATTGCGGTTGAGCATGGCGCTCACGCGGAATATTCTGCCGGTGGAGAAACAGGCCGTTCCACGCAGGCGAGGCTCTCCGTTGGACGGCGCAGAGATTCTGATTGTGGACGACGACATCGACGTCCGCACGCTGATTCGCGCCTCGCTGACCAGGAACGGGGTGGAGTGCCGGGTTGCTGCAAATGGGGCCGAGGCACTTGAAATGCTGGAACGCCGCCAGCCGACAGCCATGATCCTCGATGTCAACATGCCGGTGATGGATGGATTCGAAACGTTGGTCCGCGTACGGGAACGCGGCCTCGATCTTCCGGTGTTGATGCTCACGGCACGCCAACAGGAAAAAGATGTGTTGCTCGGGTTCGATCTGGGCGCCAACGACTACGTGGTGAAGCCGTTTAACCCACCGGAATTGATCGCCCGCTTGAAGCGGCTCATCTAAAAGCCGATCGCGCACTGTACCTTAATAGGCGAGCGACAGGGGCTCGAGTTGCTCGCGCAGTTTCATCATACCCATGCGGATGCGAGTCTTCACTGTGCCCAGGGGCTGCTGGAGACGGGTCGCCAGCTCACTGTGCGTGAGTCCGGAGAAGAATGCGAGCTGCACCACTTCACGCTGCTCCGGGGAGAGCGTCTGCAGCGCGGCGGCAACCCTCCGGCGGCGCTGTGTTTCCTGCGTCTCGCGCTCCGGGGATATGCTGCTCGCCGGGAAATCGAAAGCCTCCGGCAGAGGCGCTTCTTTCTGCAGGCGGGTATTTCGCGAGCGCAGACGATCGATGGCACGGTTGCGAGCCAATGTCATGAGCCAGGCGGTTACATTCCCGCGCGAATCATCATAGGTGCCGGCACTCTTCCAGACCTGCGTGTAGACATCCATGGCTACCTCTTCGGCATCGGCGACATCGCCCAGGACACGCAGGACCAGGGAATACACTAGTTGACTCGACTCATCATAGAAGGCGGCGAGAGCGCTTTGGTCTCCGGCGGCAACAAGCAACAAGTAGCCGCGCCACGCGGTCTCCCGCGCGGCTTTTGGATCACCTGCTCCAGAACCCGGCCTGTTCATGCGGTCTCAGGAGAGGAGCACTTTATCGGCTTTATTGTGGATGATCAAAGCCAGGCACCCGGTTTCGGTCGTAATCGAAGAATGGTGCGAGGATCCGGCGCTCACCTCGTAATCGCCGGTATTGAGGGTGTGATCGTTGAAGATCATGTCTCCGTCAATTACATAGACGTGTTCGAGTCCGCCGTGCCGGTGAGCCGGGTAGAAGGCGCCCGCGGCCGCGCGCAGCAGCGAAGTCACAGCACCGGTCACCTCATCCACGAACAGGTGCCGAAGCTCGACGCCCGGAAATGGTGTTTGCTCCCACGCACCTTCGTCCGCCCTTACCAATAAGTGTTCGAATCGAACCTTGCGCAGCAACTCCCGTTTGAGGCGCGGCGCCGGACGGACGGTTGGCGCGAGGTACGCCAATTCACCGGTCACTTCCCGAAAGGCTCTCACCTCCGATCGGCATACCGCACAATCGCCGAGGTGCTCCTCAAATTCGAGGGT
Source organism: Terriglobia bacterium (assembly GCA_003175985.1). Taxonomy (GTDB): domain Bacteria; phylum Acidobacteriota; class Terriglobia; order Bryobacterales; family Bryobacteraceae; genus PSRJ01. Next base: position 12,265 of record PSRJ01000180.1, on the reverse strand, counting down.
TTCCGGGCCATCGAGGAGTCCCAGCGCGTACGTGGAAGCGCGCTCACGGATCTCGTCGGTCGCGCTGGAATGATTGGTCATGCCTCACTTCATCATACCGTCAGTAAGGCTCTCGTTGCTCGTTGGGCAGCCAAAGTCAGGTTTCTGTTCAGAAAGGCGAGTTTTTGCAAGCTTCGCCCCGGAAGCCTTCGATAGCGTATGATGAGCAGACTACATGGCCTGAAACAAGGAGACGAAGATGCACTACGTTTCCAGGATCGATGAATCGAGCGCGCGCGCTCCCGCACTCTACACGGAGCACACCACGGGTTTCCGCCGGTCCGGTTATGTCCATCACAATATGGGCTCCGTCCATATGGGCGTCGGTGTGTGTTACCTTGCGCCCGGCGGAACGATAGAGCCGCATCTGCATTCTTTCGAGGAGAGCTTCTATATCCTGGAAGGAAATGTCGCCGCCCGAATCGGACAGAAAACGCACCAGCTCGCAGCCGGCAATTTCGGCTTGATTCGAACCGGGGTTACACACGCATGGCGCAACGAAAGCGGCCGGCCGGTTCGGTGGTTGGAGATGCAGGCGCCTCAGCCGCGGCCCGCCGAGTATGGCCGCGACACGTTCTTCGTGAACGGCGACGCTCCTCCGGCGGAGAACGACGGTCTGGTGGGCCATTTCGACGAATCGCAATTGCCCGTACCCGGAGGCGCTTCGCAGATGGAAGGGTTCAATCCAACCACGGGCGTGGCGATCAAGATGTTCGTGGATCGCTCCTTCGGCGCCATCCATCAGTCGCTCTTCCTCATTCAATACATGCCCGGAGCGAAGATCGATACTCATGACCACACCTTTGAGGAATCCTATTTGATCGTGCACGGACGCGTGAGAGCCACCGCCGATGGCAAGACGTACGATCTCGGACCCGGAGATGTGATCTGGACCAGCGTGGGCTGTATCCACAGCTTCGCCAATCTCGGCAACGAGCCGGTGCGCTGGATCGAAACGCAAGCCCCCCTGCCGCCGGCGAAGGAAGTGTTCCGGTTTGAGCGTGACTGGCTGCAATTTGATAAGGTTTCTGTTTAATTCTGGAGAGATAGCGTGCTTACAAACGAAAAGACCCAAACGGCCGAGCCGACTACCGCAACCCGGACCCGTCCGTATACGGGCAAAGAATACATGGAGAGCCTGCGGGATGGCCGCGAGATCTGGATCTACGGGGAACGGGTCAAGGACGTAACGACGCATCCGGCGTTCCGCAACACCGTGCGCATGCTGGCGCGGCTCTACGATGCGCTGCACGACGAGCGTAAGAGCACACTGTGCATCGAGACGGATACCGGCAGCGGCGGATTCACGCACAAGTTCTATCGGGCCACGAGGAACGCGGAGGAACTGGTGGCGGCGCGCGATGCAATTGCCGAATGGGCACGCGTCACATACGGGTGGATGGGCCGGAGCCCTGACTACAAGGCGGCCTTCCTGGCCACGCTCGGCGCCAACTCCGATTTCTATAAGCCGTTCGATGAGAATGCGCGGCGCTGGTACAAGAAAGTCCAGGAAGAAGTCACCTTTGTCAACCACGCCATCGTCAATCCACCGGTGGACCGCAACAAGGAACTCTCTGAAGTTCGCGATGTCTACATGCACGTGGAGAAAGAGACAGACGGCGGCCTGATCGTAAGCGGCGCTAAAGTGGTGGCGACCACCTCAACCCTTACGCATTACAACTTCATCGCCAACAATGGGGCGCTGCCGATCAAGACCAAGGATTTCGCCTTTGTGTGCATTGTGCCCACCGACGCCCCGGGCATGAAGCTGTTTTGCCGGCCCTCTTACGAATTCCAGGCGGCCGCGACCGGCAGTCCTTTCGATTACCCTCTATCGAGCCGCCTGGATGAGAACGACTCGATCATTGTTTTCGACAAGGTCTTCATCCCCTGGGAAAACGTGTTCGCGTACGGCGATATCGACAAGGTGAACAACTTCTTCCCGCGATCCGGATTCTTACCTCGCTTCATGTTCCACGGCTGCGTGCGGCTGGCGGTGAAGCTCGACTTCATCGCCGGATTGCTGTTGAAGGGCGTCGACGCCACCGGTGCGAAGGACTTCCGCGGCGTGCAGGCGCAGGTGGGTGAAGTGCTGGCGTGGCGAAACATGTTCTGGGGCCTGACCGACGCGATGGCGCGCACGACCACTCCATGGACACCGGGATATGTTTTGCCCAACCTGGATTACGGCTTAGCATATCGGGTAGCGTCGAACTTTGTTTACCCGCGCCTGAAGGAGATCGTCGAGAACGTACTCGCGAGCGCGCTCATCTATCTTCCTTCCCATTCGAGTGACTTCAAGGTGCCCGAGATCCGCCAATATCTCGACCAATTCGTGCGCGGGTCCAACGGCTACACCGCCCTCGACCGGGTAAAGCTGATGAAACTGATGTGGGATGCGATGGGCACGGAGTTCGGCGGACGCCACGAACTATACGAGCGCAACTACTTCGGCAACCACGAAAGCATCCGGTTTGAAACGCTGATGGTAGCCGATCTGACCGGGCAATCCGCCAAGTATAAGGGCTTTGCCGAACAGTGCATGGCCGAATACGACCTGGATGGCTGGACAGTGCCTGACCTGATCAACCCCGACGACATCAGCAAGGTCATGAAACAAGGCGGTGGAGCGTCGTAGTACGATGAGTGCTGTGACGACCGAGCGGAAGGAAGGAACGGATGGCGTTCCGGCCTTCGATACGCGCCAGTTCCGCAACGCGCTGGGGCGGTTCGCGAGTGGAGTCACGGTAGTCACAGCGCAACAAGACGACCACACGCACGGCATGACGGCCAATGCGTTTGTGTCGGTGTCACTCGACCCGCCGCTGGTGCTGGTGTCGCTGGACAACCGCTCGTACATGCACAAGATCCTTCCCGCGGTCGGCCGCTACGGCGTCAGCGTGCTGGCGGAAAACCAGGAGATCCTGAGCAATCACTTCGCGGGCCGCACCGTCGAAGGGCTGCATCTCCGGTTCACTACACGGCGCGGCGTTCCGCTGCTCGAAGGTGCCGTGGCCTATTTCGTGGTGGAGGTGATCGACGCGCATCCCGCCGGGGACCACACGCTCTACATCGGCCGCGTGGAACACTTCGAAGCGCGTGACGATCGGCCGCTGCTCTTTTACTCCGGCAAGTACCAGCAGTTGCGCGCGGAGAAGGCTAAGCCGACGCCGTGGCCCCAAGACGAGTTCTCGCTCTTCTCGATTGGGAATATCGACCCGCCGATTACGTAGAAAGAGCTTCGCTCATAGACGCGCGGTGGGGCCGCTCTGCCGTTAACATGGAACCATGCCCCGTTACGCAGCCATTGATATCGGCAGCAACTCGATTCGCATGGAGGCGGCAGAGGTGGTGCCGGGGCAGCCTCCGCGGATTCTGGCTTCCGACCGCGAAGTGACGCGGCTGGGGGAAAGCGTCTTTCGCAATGGGTCGGTCAGTGAAGACGCGATGCAGTCGACCTGCGTCGTGCTGGCGCGGATGGCGGAGCTGTACCGCAAACTGGAAGTGGTGGGAGTGCGGGCAGTGGCCACCAGCGCCATTCGCGATACACGCAACCAGAAGACCTTTCTGGACCGGGCGTCGGCTGCCGCGGGTACACCGGTCGAGATTATCTCAGGCCGCGAAGAAGCGCGGCTCATACACCTGGGCGTGGAAAGCAACTGGCCGCAAAATGGCCGGTCTACGCTGATCATCGATATCGGCGGAGGCAGCGCGGAAATCATCGCGGCGGAGAACGGCCGCCTGGAAGAGACCTACTCCAAACCCCTGGGCGCCGTGCGCCTGCGGGAGAACTTCCTCAAAGAAGACCCTCCCCTGCCGCAGCAGCTCCGCCAGATGCGGGAATACATCCAGGAGAAGCTTGGAGGCGCCGTGCGGCGTCTTGGCCACAAGAAGTGGGAGCGCATCATTGCCACGTCCGCGACAGCCGCAGCAGTGGCTAGTGCGATTGCGCGCGTCCCGAGGTCGAAGCGGGAAGAGGTCGACCGGCTGCGGATACCCGCTACCCAGGTACGGAGCCTGTATGCCAAACTCTCTAACGCAGGATTGGCGGCGCGGCGGAAAGTGACAGGGATCGGGCCGCGGCGGGCGGAAATCATCGTTCCGGGAACTGCGGTGCTGCTGGAGTTCCTGGAGCAATTCCATTTGCCGGCTGTCTACTATTCAAAGGCCGGCGTTCGCGACGGTATCATCGCCGATCTGGCGGCGCGCAATGTCGGCGCCGAACTCTCGCGGCTCAGCCGCGACCAGCGCCGGGAAGTGGAGACCATGGGACGCCGCTACGGAGTCGCCCTGGATCATGGGCGCAAGGTGGCTGAGATCGCAAACCTCCTGTTTACAGCCTTGCAGCCGCTTCACGAACTCTCCCCAGGGTACGGAAAGCTGCTGGAGGCGGCGGCCTATCTTCACGATGTCGGCCACTTCGTGAGTGATGCGAGCCATCATAAGCATTCCTGGTATGTAGTTGCCAATTCCGACCTGGCGGGTTTCACCGAACGGGAGCGCTTGCTCATCGCCGGCCTGTGCCGCTACCATCGCAAGTCGCTGCCCAGCCCGGAGCACAGCGCCTACCAGGCGCTGACGCCGGAGGAGAAGCGGGCCCTGTTGCTCCTCATTCCGGTCCTGCGGCTTGCCGACAACCTGGACCGCAGCCAGGACCAGCGCATCCGGGGCGTAGACTGCCGTCTCAGCGACGGCCGGGTCGAGTTGCAAGTGCACGCGCAAGGCGAAATCGACCTCGAACAGTGGGCGGCCGAACGCGCCGCCGCGGCGTTCCAGCAGATCTACCAGCGCGACATCGCGGTCGCAAAAGCTCGAAACTGACCACCCCGCGGTGTGCGCCGCCGTACACACGATCGCTTTTGGCACGCGCCGTGCTCCACGTGCGGCGGAGATATGGAGCACCTATACCGTCCGAAACGCATCTCCACCAGGGTAGAATGGGCCAGCCAGATTCCGGACCGGCAATGGGAAGTGTTTGAGCGGGTGATGCGGGAGGCGGCTGGACGCAAGATCCGCTTTGCGTTGGGGGGAGCCTTCGCTCTCGCCGCGCACACGGGGTTCTGGCGTGATACGAAGGACCTGGACTTATATGTGCCGCCGGAATATCGCGACCGGATGATCGCTCTGCTGAACGAACTGGGCCTGAAAGATTACTACGAGCAGGTTCCCTATGACCGCTGGTGGATCTACCGTTCCTACACTACCGAGACGATTGTCGATGTGATCTGGGCGATGGCCAATCACCGCGCCCAAATCGACGAGCTCTGGATGTCTGGGCCCGAGGCGGAGATTCGCGGGCGCCAGGTCAGGATTCTGCCTCCCGAGGCGATGGTTTGGGACAAGCTCTACATTATGCAGCGCGACCGGTGTGACTGGCCGGACGTCATGAACATGCTCTACGCAGCCGGGGAGCAGATCGATTGGGAGTACCTGGTGTGGCGAATGGGTGAGGATACGCCGCTGCTGGCGGGAGCGCTCTCGGTATTCCGGTGGTTCGCTCCCGGGAAGGCGCAGACGTTACCGTGCTGGATTTGGCAGAGACTTAACCTGCCGCCGATGCCCCCCGGCGAACCGCCGGAGATTGACCGGCGCCGCGTCTCTTTGCTGGACACTCGCTGCTGGTTTGGACCGGACCGGAGAAACTAAGGAGCTGCCGGAGATGCTGATCGGAGCGATGAACCACCCTGCCAACGATGTCCTGAGCGAGATCGAATGGATGGCCGGAATGGGTTTGGAGTTCGTGGATCTCACGCTGGAACCGCCCGCCGCGGCATCTTGGCGGATCGATCCCCATGCCGTGCGCGACAAGCTCCAGGAACATGGGATGCATGTGGTCGGGCACACGGCATTCTATCTGCCCATGGGCAGCGCTATCGAGGATGTGCGCCGCGCTTCGGTCTGCGAGTTGCGCCGCTGCCTGGAGGCGTTCAGCACCATTGGGGCGCGCTGGATGAACGTCCACCCGGACCGTCATGCCCCTATGCATGACCGCCGCTTCTTCATCGAGCAGAACATCCGGTCATTCCAGGAGCTGTTGCCGGATGCGCGCCGGCTGGGTGTGGGTCTGATGATCGAGAACCTGCCGGGCGACTATAACAGCGCGCCGCAACTGGGAGAGCTGCTCGATCCTCTGCCCGAGCTCGGTCTGCATCTCGATATCGGCCACGCCAATCTTCAGGTGCCGTACAACACGACCGAGGAGATCCTCCTGGCGTATGGAACCCGCCTGAGGCACGTACACCTGCACGACAACAAGGGTGGCCATGCCGATCTGCACCTGCCTCTGGGGGCGGGCACCGTCGACGTGCGCAATGCCATTCGCGCCCTCAAGCGCTGCGAGTACAACGGAACCATAACGCTAGAGGTGTTCACTCCGGACCGCCACTACCTGGCCTACAGCCGCGACGTCCTGCGGCGGATGTGGAACGAGGAGTCGAACGCCGCACCTTTCACAGCAAACGAAAGTTCACTTCAATCGTTGCTATAACAGGCACGGGCTGGCCGCCTTTGGTTCCGGGTTGGAACTTCCATTGACCGATCGCCTTCATGGCCTGCTCTTCCAGGCCGAGGCCCAAGCCGCGGATCACTTTCATACTTTGAGGACTGCCATCGGTCCCAATCTCCACGGCCACCGCGACGGTGCCCTGGTATTTGGCGAGCTTCGCCTCATCGGAATACTGGGGTTGCACCTTGGAAAGAACTACCGGTGCGGTGACGCCATCGCCGGCACGAAAGGCGGGAGTATGGATCGACTCGCGTACCGTAACTGCACTCGCGGCTTGCGCCTTGCGCGCGGAAGCACCAAGCCCTCGCACAGATTCGGCTTCTTCGGCGCGGCTCTGCCTCTGTAAGAACGACACATAGAGCTCGGCCGTGGTGGCCGCTTCACCCGAGTTGGGGTCCTGAACGGTCAGTGCGTGTTTGAAGAAGGAGTCGGCCTCCTGCACGTTTCCCTGCTGGTCGGAGACCACGGCGAGCCACATCAGCGCCGTGCCAGGGCGAGCGGGATCAGCGAGCTGCGCCCGCCGGAAGTAATCCGCTGCCTGGGCCGGATCCTTCCTGCGCAGAGCCGCCGTGCCGAGATCCACCAGGGCGGCCGCACCTTCGGGGCGCGTGCCGAGGACAGAGGCGGCCTTGGTGTAGAAGGCTTCGGCTTCGTTGAAGTTGCGCCGGCTACGCTCGAGATCGCCGAGCTTCAACAGGCCCAAGCCATAATCGACACTTTGTTCACCTGAGGTCTGGGCGCGAATGGTCAACGAAGATTCGAGCAGCTTCTGCGCCATGTCGTATCGGCGGAGCACTTCGGCGGCCCTGGCTGCGTCTTCCAACATCTGATGGTTGTGCTGCGCGGCGGCCGCCCGAATGGTAGCATCCACATCGGCGGGAAGCGTCTCGGTCCCATCCTGAGCCTGGATCGCGGCGAAAGGACAGACGAGAAGGATGGCCGTCAGAGAAGCGGCCAGGGCCCACGCTCGTCCTGGAGCATTTCGATTGGCCCGGGAATCGAGAATGGCGAGCAGCCGGCCTTCGAGCTGCGATTTGCGCGCCATTGCCAGGGCCGCCCATCCGGCCGCCGGAGCTGCGTGGAATGATCGGGCGATCTCAAGGAGATGGCCGGCGTAATCGGCAGGGCGGGCGCCCGCGCTCAGGACCAGGTCATCGGCGGCGCGTTCCCGCTCCTTCAGCAATCCGCGCCATGCGGCCCATGCAAGGGGATTCCACCAATAGAAGCTCAGCGCGATCCGCGCGAGGAGATGCAAGGCAATATCGCCGCGGCGGATGTGGGCGAGTTCATGAGCGAGCACGAGGCGGCGGCGTTCGTCGCTCCATTCGGAGGCATCGGCGGGAAGGAAGACGACAGGGCGCAGCAAGCCGAAGGCCAGCGGCATGCTCCCGCGCGGTCCTTGGAGTATTTCCACGGGCCCTCCGGCGACGGCGCTCGGAAAGCGCGGCCCATTGCGCCGCAAGCGGCACATGACGAGCCAGCCCACAAGCGTCTGGGACAACGCCAGGAGCGCGCCGGCGGCCCATAGAAGAAGCCACGCGGGCCGGCCGCCGGGAAGCGCGGAGTGTGAGGCTGCGCGTGTTGCCGCAACTAACGGAGCCCTCATGGGTGTCACGGCGTCCGGCACGGCGGCTATGGACTGCGCGATCAAGGCAGGAGCGGGCATGGGCATCCGTAGCGCAGGTAACCAGAGCATCAGCGGAGGCAGCGCAAGCAATGCAGCGAAGGCTGCCATCCAGACAACGTGGCGCGCCGCGGCAGAGCTATGCCGCAGAATTACAACTACCAGCCACGCGACAGCCGGCAAGATCAAACTCTTCAGCGCAATGCCGGTGAAAATGGAATACGACATCTACTTGCCCTCCTTCCTGGCTCTTTCAATCATGGCCGCCATGCGGTCGAGTTCCTCGCGCGTGAGACGCCTCGAAGAAACGTCCAACAACGCCGCGACCACCTGTTCGGGCGAATCGCTGAAAAACGTATCCAGCAGGTGCTTGACCGCGGAGCGCTTGGCTTTCTCGCGGGTCACAATCGGGAGATACACATAGCGCAAACCCTCGGCCTGATGGCGGATGTGACCTTTCTGTTCAAGCACGCGCAGCATGGCGCGGACCGCCGAATAGCTGGGTGGATCCTCCAGGGTTGCCAGCACCTCGGAAGCCGAGGCCTTCCCCTTCTGATAGAGAATGTCCATGATCTGGCGTTCCCGCCGGCTAAGCCCCGCAAGGTTCATGGCCTATTTAGCTCCTGCTGTGTTTTTAGCAGCATGCTAAATTTTTAGCACAAGTGTTTTGGGCTGTCAAGAAGAAACTCGGCGGAGATTTTTGTTGGTCTGCGCGAGAGCGCGGTCTTACTTGTTAATTGATCGGACATATTTGTAAATAGTGAGCGGAAGCCGAGTTAGCAGGGGACGAAGACACTAAGCTGGATTACTGAGGTGTTGAGATGACGCTCAAATCGTCTTCGTTCGGAATAGCAAAGAGCATCAGTTTCCGGTCGCCTCTGGCTGTATTCTCATTCGTCGCAGTCCTGGGACTGCTGGCGGCCTCGGTTGGCATTTTGAAGGGTACCTTTACAGCGATTGATCCGGGTCCTCGTGGGGGACCTCCCGGAGCCGGTGGACCGCTGCCTGGGCTGACGCAGCAGGAGGCTCAACTCTTTGCCGCCGGCCAGACCACGATCCAGGAAATCGATTCAGTGTCGGGCACGATACCCAATACGGGGTTAGGACTTGGTCCGAGATTCAATATGAATAGCTGCGCGGGATGCCACAACTTTCCCGCGCCCGGCGGCTCGAGTCCACCTGTGAATCCATTAATCGCCGTCGCAACGCTAAACGGTGCAACCAACACGATTCCATTCTTCATCACGCCGAATGGGCCGATCCTCCGCGCATTTCTCATTGCGGATACGAATCCACCTACTGACACTCACCTGTTTACGATTACAGGCCGGAGTGATGCGCCTGGATGCTCCCTGACCCAAACGGATTTCAATTCGCTGAAGCCGAACCTGGCCTTTCACACTCCGCTGGCGCTCTACGGCGATGGTCTGATCCAGAACATCAGCACGTCAACGATCACCACCAACCTGGCCGCCGATGCCGCCGCCAAGCAGGCCCTTGGAATTGGCGGCCACACCGGAGGAGCCGGAGGCTCCGGCCGATTTTTCTGGAAGGGCCAGGGAACCGGGCTCCAAACTATAGCTGCTGGGGCCTACCAAAACGAAGTGGGCGTCACCAACATGCTCTTTCCCAACGAGGACGACCCTACTCCCTCTTGCCAGTTCAATGCGCTTCCGGAAGACACCGGGACCCGTCGTAACCCGCCGGACTACCAGAAAATCGCGAACTTCGTCACGTTTTCTGCCGGTCCTACACCAATCCCCGATACGCCATCCATTGCTAACGGCCGAAGTCTGTTTTCCCAGGTCGGGTGCGCGTTCTGTCATACGCCCTCGTTACAGACCACTGGATCAAGCTCCCCGGCATTAAGTCACAAAACGGTAGCTCTGTACTCCGACCTCGCCCTTCATCACATGGGGCCCGGGTTGGCGGACGGGCTCGTTCAGGGAAATGCAGCCGCTGACGAATTCCGTACTGGTCCTCTCTGGGGTCTGGGGCAACGTATCTTTTTCTTGCATGATGGCCGGACGACGGATCTCACCGTGGCCATCAGTTCCCACGTAAGCAGCGGAAACCCATCTTCTGAAGCGAACGCCGTCGTCGGTCAATACAACGCGCTTTCAGACGAGCAGAAGCAAGACGTTCTGAACTTTTTGCGTTCGCTCTGAGGTCTTGTACGCAAACAACTGCTTCGGCCGGGTAGACGCCATAATCGCCGATTACACCAGCGGCGGGTGTATTCACGCAGTGGCTGCGTAAAGGCTCGCAGAGATGACCCGCATTAGCTGAGCTATATTGCCCTATTTGCTGCCCGCGCGTTTTGGATACGCAATTGCTTGCCACGCTCCGACACACGCCAGACAGGAGGCAATATGAAACAGTGGTCGATACCGCTGATCTTCGCAGCGGCTGGAACGATCGGAGCCGCACTCGCGACAGCTCAGAGCCGGCCGGCAGCCGCGAACCCGCCGACGTCCGGGGAATTCTTCAAGAACGTCACCACGAGCACGTTGAAAGGGCTTACCCCCAGCGATTTCCTGGGCGCGATGGGTGTCATGACTGCCGCCTTGGGATATGACTGCTCGAACTGCCACCCCGGCGCGGGCACGGACAAAATGGACTGGGTGACGGACAGCAATCCGAAAAAGCGAACCGCCCGCAAGATGGTGGAGATGGTGGCCTCCATTAACCGCCAGAACTTCGCGGGAGCACAGATGGTGACCTGCTGGACCTGCCATCACGGGCTCGATCAGCCTACCACCTCCATTGCCTTGGACAAACTGTATGGCGAACCCAACGATGAAAAGCAGGATGTTGTCGTTAGGGCCGAAGGAGAGCCGCCGGCCGAGCAGATCCTGGATCAATACGTGGAAGCTCTCGGCGGGACGCAAAAACTGGCCGGCATTCAGAGTCTGATCGTTACCGGAACCAGTAAGGGGTATGAAAGCCTGGGGGGCAGCGCGCGATTTCAGATCTTCGCGCAGGCGCCCGATCGCCGGGGCATGTGGATCAACTACCCGGAACGCCCGGATCGTGGAATCAGCGCGTGGACTTACGACGGCAAGACGGGGTGGATCAGTTCGCCGCGCGGGTATCTGGGGCAATACCAATTGACTGGAAATGACCTGGCCGGCGCCAAACTCGATTCGGTTCTGACATTCCCCGCCAAGATCAAGACGGCGCTTTCCAACTGGCGCGTAGGCCCGGAAGATATTGTTCAGGGCCACGATGTCTACGTTGTTCAGGGGAGCGCACCCGGCGGTCTGCTTGGCACGTTCTACTTCGATACAAAGACGCATTTCCTGGTGCGGTACGTTCGCCAGACACCCTCGCCCGTGGGCCGGATCACGATTCAACAGGATTACGACGACTATCGGGATGTGAACGGAATCAAGTTTCCGTTCCTGTACTCTTTCTTGTGGCTGGATGGGCGTTTCACCGCTGAGATCAGCGACGTGAAAGTCAACGTGCCCGTGGAACCGGCGAAACTCACCAAGCCTTAAGGCCTGGAGCCCGCCTTTGCGGTTCGGGCAGTGGCGGGAACTTTCAGGAAGTCTGCCGGCGAGAGCGCCCGCCGTGTGAAACGCGCAAGGTGGACCGCGCCTTTGAAATAGAACTCCTTGTTGATACGCACGCCGACGGAAGTGTGGCCAGGACCTTCCGGCTCAAAATGAACATCGGCATTGCCTTGCAGTTCCCCGTCTACGTAGCTGCGGTATTCTTTGCCGTCGTAGACCTGTGCCACTGCGTGCCATGTGTCCAGCGGATAGAGCTTTTCGCGGTTCAAAATGGCGTGATTCGCCGTCGGGGTATGCACAAAAGCGTCCAGGCACCATTGATTGTTGATCACGCGAATTTCAAAGAGAAATCGAGTGTCCGTATCGGCGCCCGTCTTGGGGTCCTGCTCCGCCAGGTGGAACCACCGCTGCTCCGGAGCGCCGCCGGTATCTGGACGGAAGATGGCCTCAAAGGTGAAAACCGGGATGCCTGCCAGCGGATGTTCGTTTATAAATAGCGCGTCATCCACACCGTTGAACTGGACCGCCTTTCCGATGGGAGTGTCAATCACTTTCGGGTGGCCGAGCACCGTGGTGGAA
>PSRJ01000405.1 GCA_003175985.1 Terriglobia bacterium | reverse complement strand
ACCCACCCGCGACACGAAGTACCGCACAACGGGTTTGAAGCCCGCGCCCAGCACCGGCCAAGATTGGCTTCCAGGCGCAATTGTATCGTATCGGAGTTGCGCGGCCCGGTTTCTATCCTATTCCCGAATGCCTCTTGAAAATCTGCGGCAGGTTCTGCGAGAACGCAGAGCGCGCCATCACCATGTCGCAGCCGGCTTCCTGCGCCTTCTGTTTCAAGTCCACTTGCACGTGCGAGAGGTAGCCGACCAGGCTGATGCTCTTGGTTTCCGGAGCGGCCTTCAGCTTCGAGATTAGTTTCAGCGGGTGCACGTCTTCGAAATTGAGGTCGAAAATGATGAGTGACGGCTTCTCGTGGGCTTTTTCGAGTAACGTGCTGCCTTCTTTGACGAACTCCAACGCGAGGCCGCTGCGCTTGGCCATCTCGGATAGTTTGACCGAGAAAAACAGATCGTTCACCACGGCCACTACTCGTTTCGGACCTGGTTTCTGCATAAAAATTGTCGACTCGGTTCGTTAAAAGACCCTGGTCTCTTGAAAATTAGGAGGAGGGGAAAATCGATTCTAACATGGAACCTATGGATATCCACTCCTGGTCGCAGCCCGAACTGGTTCGCGTTCGACATCTGGAACTCGATCTCGACGTTCGCTTTGATCGAAAGATACTGGAGGGCTCGGTAACCCTTCATTTCGATCCAACGACGGAACCGCAACTAGTCCTGGACACTCGCGACCTGGAGATTCATTCGGTGGAAAATGCCGCCGGTTTTGAACTCGGCGCTCGCGATCCCATCCTTGGCTCGCCCCTCCGGATCCGGTTGTCGCCGGGCGCTGGCTGGGTTCGCGTGCGTTATTCCACGACGCCCGCCGCCACCGGACTGCAATGGCTCGATCCGCCGCAAACGGCCGGCAAGCGCTATCCATTCCTCTATTCGCAGTCGCAGGCTATTCATGCCCGAAGCTGGATTCCGCTGCAGGATAGCCCCGGCGTGCGCATCACATTCGAGGGCCGCGTACGGGTACCGTCCGGTCTGCACGCGGTGATGGCGGCGGAGCGCGCCGGCGAGCATTTCCGCATGCAACACCCGGTGCCTTCGTATCTCATTGCCCTGGCTGCGGGTGACCTGGAATTCCGGCCGCTGGGCGAGCGGTCCGGAGTATTTGCCGAGCCGGCTTTGCTCGATGCGGCCGCCCGCGAATTCGCGGATACCGAAGCGATGATGCGCGCCGTCGAGGAAATGTACGGACCATATCGTTGGGGCCGCTATGATCTGCTGGTGCTGCCACCCAGTTTTCCGTTCGGGGGCATGGAGAATCCGTGCCTTACCTTCGCCACTCCCACCATTCTTGCGGGGGATAAGAGCCTGGTCTCGCTCGTGGCCCATGAGCTGGCGCATTCCTGGTCCGGGAACCTTGTGACCAACGCCACCTGGAGCGATTTCTGGCTGAACGAGGGCTTCACGGTCTACCTGGAACGGCGCATTATCGAAAAGGTCTACGGGCCGGCGCGGGAACAAATGGAGGCTTCGCTGGGCAGACGCGAACTGGACCGCGAAATGGCTTCTCTGCCCGAAGCCGATCGGGTGCTTCATCTTAACCTGGAGGCGCGCGACCCGGACGACGGGTGCACCCTTGTCCCCTATGAAAAAGGAGCGTTGCTCTTGCGCACGATCGAGCGCGAGGTGGGCCGCGAACGGTTCGACGCTTTCCTGCGCTCCTACTTCGATCACTTTGCGTTTCAGAGCATCACCACCGCCGATTTCCTGGATTACCTGCGGCGCGAATTGCCCACGGCGATCCCGTTGGAGGATTGGATTTTCAAGCCGGGTGTGCCTCCGGACGCCGCCGACCCCCACTCCGGCGCTTTCGCTCTAGTAGAAGCTGCCGCAACCCGGTGGCGGCAAGGACACGCAATCGAAACCGGCCACTGGACGACGCAGGAGTGGCTCCATTTCTTACGGGTGCAGGAAAATCCCGAAATGGCGCGGCTCGATCGCGACTTCCATTTCAGTCAAACGGGAAATTCTGAGATTCTGCACCAATGGCTGCTCATGTCCGTTCGCGCCCAATATGAGCCCGCGTATCCCGCCCTGGAGCACTTTCTCTGCACGGTCGGACGCCGCAAATTCCTGAAGCCGATTTATACCGAGCTCATGAAGACGTCTGAGGGCCGGGAACGCGCGCGGCGTATTTACCGGCACGCCCGCGCCGGGTATCATCACATTGCACAGGCCACGATAGACGCCCTCACGGCCTAGCTCGGATGGGGCTCAGGCGCCCGCATGCCATACTGGCCCTGATGCCCAAAGTCCTCATCGCCGGCGGCGGGCTCGCCGGATTGGCAGCGGCCGCGGCGCTCGGGTCTGCCGGATTCGAAATTGAGTTGTTCGAGTCTCGGCCGTTTCTTGGCGGGCGAGCCACGTCTTACCCGGTGCCCGGTTCGGCTGAGGAACAAGCCGAGACCATCGATAACTGCCAGCATGTCCTGCTCCGCTGTTGTGTCAATTTGCTGAATTTTTATGACCGCCTCGGCGTCCGCGAGCACATCCGCTTCTACCGCGAGTTCTATTTCATAGAACCGGGAGGCCGCGTCTCCACGCTGCGCCGCGGCCGGTTCCCGGCGCCCTTCCATTTCACGGATTCGTTTCTCGGCATGTCGTTTCTGGATAAAACCGATAAACTGGCAATCGCGCGCGCCTTTTTGGCGCTCCAGCGCGAGCGCACGCGGCGCACCGATCTGGAGCGCATCAGCATGCTCGATTGGCTGCTGCAAAAACGCCAGACACCCAAAGCCATCGACCGTTTCTGGAGGCAGGTCCTGGTCAGCGCGGTCAACGAGGATCTCGACCGCATGGCCGCGATTCACGGGTTCCAGGTATTCTGGCTGGGTTTTCTGGCCCGCTCGGATTCGTACGAAATGGGCATCCCCTCAATTCCGCTCGCCGAACTGTATGCCCCGAGCGTTCTCGAGAGGATCGGCAATGTGCGAGTCCGCTTGCGGTGTCCGGTGGACCGCATCGCGGCGGAAGGCTTTACGGCAAATGGAGACCTGGTATCGGCCGACTATTACATCTGCGCGCTGCCGTTCGAGCGATTGGAGGCCGCGGGTCTTCCGGCTCCCCGTTTGGACCATTCTCCCATTACCGGAGTGCATCTCTGGTTTGACCGCGAGATTACCACTTTGCCCCATGCCACACTCCTCGACCGGACCATGCAATG
This sequence comes from Terriglobia bacterium, assembly GCA_003175985.1. Lineage (GTDB taxonomy): Bacteria > Acidobacteriota > Terriglobia > Bryobacterales > Bryobacteraceae > PSRJ01. The sequence goes on along the minus strand of PSRJ01000405.1, from coordinate 5,602 downwards.
GATGTTCAACAAAAGCGGCGGCCGGTATCTGCAACTGGTGGTCAGCGCCTCGCGTGACCTCACAGGCCTCTCCCGCAACGAGATTATCGATATCGCGGTCGGTGATCTGCGCCTGTATTTTCCCAAAGTGCACGAGGCGCGGCTTGTGAAAGCGCACGTGGTCAAGGAGCAGCGCGCCACCTTTTCCGCGGCTCCCGAAACAGAATCGCTGCGCTGCGATTCCGTCACTTCGATCCCCAATGTCTTTCTGGCAGGCGACTGGACCCGCACCGGCTGGCCCGCCACCATGGAAGGCGCCGTGCGCAGCGGCTATCGCGCCGCAGAACTTGTGACGGCGGCCGCTGGTGCCCACGCTCGCTTCCTCGTACCCGATCTCGAGTGAATTCGGCGCCTACTGCGTGCCTGATTTGCGGACCAGCTTGATCTCAAACAGTTTCGGCCAGAGCTTTCCCGTGACCCAAAGACGGTCGGTTCGGGCGTCGTAGGCGATACCATTCAACACATCGACCGGGCGGACGCGGTCTGCCGGGCTCAGAAGTCCCGTCAGATCGATCCACCCCGCTACTTTACCCGTGGCCGGATCGATCCGCGCGATCCGGTTGGTCTGATAGACGTTGGCATACACCTCGCCCTTGATCCATTCCAACTCGTTCAGTTGCTCCACGGGACCGCTTTCGTCGATAACCCGGATGCGGCCGGTTTCGCGCAGCGTTTCCGGATCCCAGAAACGCAACTGGGCGCTGCCATCGCTCATGATGATGCGCTTGCCATCCTGCGTCAGCCCCCACCCTTCGCCGGGGTACATAAATTGGCTGCGCATTGCAAAACTGTTCAGATCGTAGATAAAGCCGACTTCCGATTTCCACGTGATTTCCAGTAGCCGGTCTTTCCAGTTCACGATGCCTTCACCGAAATACTGTTCCGGGATATCGTGCTTTTGGAGCACTTCACCGGTCTCAAGACGCACTTTACGAATTGAAGACTCGCCGTTGAGTCCCGTGCTTTCGAACATCACTCCATTTAAGTAGAAGAGGCCCTGAGTGTACGCCTGCGGATCGTGCGGATACACATGCACTACGTCATAACCGTATTCGGGAGTGCCGGCCGGCGATGCCGGTCCACAGGCACACGCTACGGCTGCCGCCACTGCAATCAGGATTCGCATGTTCACAGTCCAGCTTACCGCGATCGGGATTGCAGTCACGCGCGGAACGCGCAGTCTGTCAGAACGGGAAGTCCTTCTGAAGAGCCTGCTGATAGACGCCCGCTTTCGCCAGGTACCGGTAAGGGTTGACCGGCGCTCCGCCCAGGCGGACTTCATAGTGCAGGTGAGGCGCGGTCACACGGCCCGAGCTGCCCACGGCGCCCACCAGTTCGCCGCGCCGCACTTCCTCTCCGGTCTGGACGAAGAACCGGGAGAGATGCGCGTAATAGGTCTGAATCCCGCCGCCGTGATCGATAATCACCAGGCGGCCGTATCCGTTTCTCCACTCGGAGCAAACGACGATCCCATCCGCCGTAGCCTTCACCGTGGTTCCAGGCGGCGCGCTGATATCCACACCGCTATGGAACTCGCTGCCTTCTCCCGAGAACGGATCGCTGCGCTGGCCGTATGGGCCCATCAAACGCCCATCCACGGGCCACACGCTGGGCTGTGCCACCGTTCCCAGGCGTCGGCGTGCCGATCGGCTTTTCAAGGCCAGCGTATTGACGCCCCGCAGGAAGTTGTAATCCTGAACGCTCTCCGCGAAGGTGGGAACAAGCTTGCCTTCCGCCGCGATATCGCTGGGACCTTCCAGCTTCTGCTTGATCCCATAGGCGATCGACACCTCCCTGGCGAAAAGCTGGAGACTGGCGAGCTGTTCGTTGGTTTGGCTTACTTCCTGTTGCAGGTTCTGGTAGCGGGCGCGCAGGCCCTCCGTCTCCCGCTTGAGCGCATTATAATTGGCAACTTTCCAGGCCATGCGGGCATAGCTGGCCACAAACCCGAACAACGAAAAACAGCCGAGCAGGGCCAGCGCCAGAATCGCATAGACGGCCTGATGCGGGATGTGGATACGGCGCAGCCTCCCGCGGAGAGAGTGCGCCAGTACGACTACGAAATATTCCTGTTTCATCGTTTTCTCCGGCCGGACCTCTGTCGGGTTCTTGAGACGACGCTGCCTGCCCCAGGCCCGGAGTCTACAGACGACTTAATTGGCGAAACAGAGACTGTAACAATACGAACCAGTCCGTGTCAACCTCCCTGGACGGATGTCAACTTGTTGAAAGAATTGATAATATCTATGGTTAGCTCGTGCGCAACCGCATTCCGGGACGTTTATTCCTTCGTAATCTGGTGGAGAAGCGAAGCCTTCTGTCGCAACTCGTCCGCCGCGATTTCGAGCAGCGCTTCGTGGGCTCCGCTATCGGCTGGATCTGGGGCCTGATCCATCCCATGGTGCAGCTTCTCTGCTGGACCTTCCTGTTCCAGTTCTGCCTGGGACAGAAACTGCCCGCCGGCGAAGCAACGCAAAACTATCCGCTTTTCCTGTTTGCCGGCCTGCTGCCGTGGCTGCTCTTTAGCGACACCGTCCAGCGATCGGCTTCCAGCATCCTGGAACAATCGAACCTGATTACCAAGACGGTATTTCCGGCGGAGATCGTGCCGGTTTCCGTGTTTCTTTCCTGCCTGGTGAGCCACCTGTTGGCGCTGGCCCTGATGGTGGGCGCCGCAACGGTATTCCTGAACCAGATCAGCATCTTCCTCCTGATTCTGCCGGTGTACATTCTGGTGATCGGCTTGTTCGCCGTGGGTGTCGGCTGGGTGGCGGCCAGCCTGCACGTTTTCCTGCGAGACACCGCGCAGGTGCTCAGCGTGGTGTTGACTTTCTGGTATTTCGTCACCCCCATCATGATCACCGAGAGCCAATATCCGCGATGGGCGCGCCTGCTGCTGGCGGCCAACCCGCTGGCGTATCTGGTTCGAGGCTACCGCGAGTTGCTGCTCACCTCGCGGGTGCCCAACCCGGCGGACCTGGCGATTGCCGCGGTTTATGGGGCCGCCGTCTTTTTGCTCGGGGGGCTGTTCTTCCGCCACATGAAACGCGGTTTTGCCGACGTGCTGTGACGGGCTATAACAGCAGCATCAACTCGCCCGCCGGGCGGGGGGCCACTGTTTCAAGCGCGATCGAAAGCGAGATCGCAACATCCGTTGCGCCTCGCAAATCCGCGGCGACGCGGCCGAGCCCCAGTGGATCGAGCGCCACCCGCCCCACCAACTGGTTCACGGCCAGCAGCCACTCGATCCGGTTTTCAGGTGGCAGCCGGTTTTGGTCAAGGAACCCGATCATAGACCTCAGGACGAACTCGCGTGTCGGCCCGTTGGGGACGATCGTCAACACATCGTTATAGAATCCGATTTTTTCGCGGAAGTACTCCGCTGGAGTGGCGCCGGAGCTTTGCGTCCAGCCTGCCATCGTGCTCAGAAAATCGCGCACCGTAGCCTGCCACTGTCCCTGTTCCCGCTCGGCCGGCTGAACCCCACGGCCCTCCTGCCTCGTAACCAGCTTCAAATACTCCTCACGAACGGCTTTGCATTCCGGGCTTTCGCACCATTGGAGACCCTTGGCTTCACCTTCAACCTTCACAGGCGCGCTCTCGGTTTCGCCAATAGCCCGCAAAGACGGCATTTGCACGTGATCGTTAAAGAACCCGGCCGGGTCGCTTTCATCCTGCTCCTTACACCGGCCCGCGGAGAGATGGTGGACGAGGAACAAACGATACGCTTCCGCCAAAATGACGGGTGACACCTGGCGCCGGCGGCCCAACTCAATTAAGACGAGCAGTTCACTGCCCGCGCGTCCGGCAGAGGAGGAGAACGAGCGGCTGTCGCCGGACATGCGGCCCAGGGCGCCTGCAAGAGATGTCGCCAGCGACTGAAATCCGGCTTCGGAAACCGCCACGCCGGCGAGCATGCGCGCAGCCGGAGCCACTTCCACCGGTGAACCGATCCGCGCGATATAGAGTGCCAGGAATTTCGATGGCTCGTCGTCGCGGATTTCTTTAGCCGTGAAGCTTTCAGAAGCCACGCGGCCGAGAACATCGTAGAACCGGTCTACGTCATACACCAGGAACTCGTCGCAGGTGAGAGGGGGGAGCTTCAAAGGAGGAATGTCCTGGAAACGCTCGCGCGCCCGTTTGGCGTCGAGCGCCAGCAGGGCGGCCACGGCGCGCAATTCCAGCGAATTCGCATCCAGGTCCTGCTGGAACGCGCGGTTCAAAAAGCCCGAAGGCCCGACGGGATGCACCAGCGCCGAGCGCCGTTTGTAGAGCTGTGGCGCCGCGGAGGCAAGACGAAACGCCTGCTCCAGCAGCTCCACTTTGCGTTGTTTGGCAAGCTCGAGATCCGCCACGCGGATCAGGGCGTCGGCCGCTACCTCGGGCGGCGCGCTGCGCGCCAGGTCGATGACCGAATCGATTTCCAGAGAAGCGCCTGCCGCAAAGCAGTATGCCGGTATGAGGATTGCGGACAGAAGTCTCACCTAAGGGGTCTCCACCGTTTCCATTTCGCCGTGCGCCTGCTGCGCGCGCAGGCGTTTCTTATCGAACTTTCCCACGCTCGTTTTGGGGATTTCCGCCAGAAACACCCAGCGCTCCGGGATCCACCATTTCACGACTCGCCCTTCCAGAAATGCCCGCAGGTCGTTCGGGGTGACTGGGGCGCCCGGCTTGAGCACAACACAGGCGAGCGGACGTTCGTCCCAGCGGGAGTCGGGAATTTCGATCACCGCGGCCTCCAATACGTCCGCGTGGCCCATAATTGCATTTTCGAGGTCTATCGAAGAGATCCACTCTCCGCCGGATTTGATCACATCCTTGGTGCGGTCTTTGATCTGCACATAGCCCTGGCGGTCAAGCGTCCCGACATCACCGGTCCGCAGCCAGCCATCCCGGAATTTTTCAGCCGCGTCTTCGCCGTAATACGCCGCCGTAACCCAGGGTCCGCGCGCCTCGATTTCTCCCACCGACTCACCGTCGGGCGGCACAGCCTCGCCTTCATTCACGACACGCAACTCCACTCCGGCCAGCACACGTCCGGTCATGGCGCGATAACCGAGTTCCTCCTGCTCCGGACAATTTTTGGGCGGAATGGCCATAGCCATCAGCGGGCTGGTCTCTGTCATTCCCCAAGCCTGTACCATACGCACGCCATGGCGATTGTGGAACTGCTCGATCATGCTCCGCGGCACGGCCGAGCCGCCGCAGAAGACGAGCCGCAGAGAAGACAGGTCGATGCCCTGAGCATCCGCGCAGCGCAGGACGTCGCCCCATATCGTGGGAACTCCGGCTGAGATCGTAGGCCGCTCCGCGGCGATCAAACGGCCCAGCGACGCTCCCTGTAAGAACCGTCCCGGAAACAACAGGTCGCAGCCGGTCATCCAGGCGGCGTGCGGCAGCCCCCAGGCATTGGCATGGAACATCGAGGGTACGACAAACACTCGATCGTTTTGATGTAACCCGACGGCGTTCGCGGCGTTGATGGCCAGTGAGTGGAGATAGATCGACCGGTGGCTGTAAACCACGCCCTTGGGATTGCCGGTAGTGCCGCTCGTATAGCACA
>PSRJ01000049.1 GCA_003175985.1 Terriglobia bacterium | reverse complement strand
GAGCTGGCGGAGGGACTTGAACCCCCGACCATCTGATTACAAATCAGATGCTCTACCAACTGAGCTACGCCAGCGTTACCCACAGCATAGCAGGCCGGAATGCCGCTTGCGGCAAGACGCCGGTGGCGGTAAGCTCGCCAGTAGAGGTGCTGAGCATGCGGTTATTAACAATGATTTCCATATGCTGTCTGCTGGCCGGAGGCGCCATGGCGCAGAGACGAGGCGGTGGAGGCGGATTCGGTGGTGGTATGAGTGGAATGCGGGGCGGCGGATTCGGTGGTGGTATGGGTGGAATGCGGGGCGGCGGAACGGTAGGGGGCATCCGAGGCGGCTATGGCGGAGGCGTTAACCGCGGCGGTACCTTCTATGGCGGCACGTTTGGCAATGGAGGCTTCCGTTCTGGCGGCGGTTATGGCTATCGGGGCGGCTACGGCTACCGAGGGGGTTACGGTTACCGCGGCTCCTATGGCTACCGCGGATTTTACGGGTCGGGCTATTACGGGTCGGCCCTCTATTATCCATACTTCGGGTTCGGTCTTTCCTATTGGCCCGACTACTATGGCTATTATCCCTACAGCTCTTATCCCTACGACTACGGATATGCAACCTACCAGACTTCTCCCAATGTGACGGTGGTCTACCCCTCGCAGACGCCCCTCCCGGTAGCCGCGGCGGTGGATCGCGCTCGCCCGCTGACTCGTGAGTACGACCAATATGGCCAGGAAATCCGGCCTGCGACAGGGTCGGCGGGATCTCCACTGTACCTGATCGCGTTCAATGACCAGGTGATCCGGGCCGTCGTCGCGTATTCGGTCATGGGAGACACTCTGCACTACGTGACGCTGGATCACGAGGAAAGGCAGGTTCCGCTGAGCAGCGTGGATCGTGCTCTGAGTGTGCGCCTTAACCGGGAGCGCAACACACCCTTTCAGTTGCCCCCGCAATAGGGAGGGCCAATGGCGGATAACCAGATCCGGGTGATCCGAAGGGGCTCTTCCCGTGGCGGGCGTGGGGCGTTATAATTCTTGTCTACCCATGAGGTGGTTATGAAACTCTCCGCAATCGGTGTCGCTTTGTTTCTTGTCGCGGGCCCAGCCGCAGTTTGGGCTGATGATCTGGACGACGCGCTTCAGGCGCTCAAGGACGCGCAACCTTCGAAGGATGTCGCCAAAATCAAGGATCTGGCGGCGAAAGCCCACACAGTCGCCAAGAAATGGCAGGAACCGCCGCCGGCCGATGGCGATAAGGAATCCTACGAAGCTCGCGCCCGGTATGCCAAAGATGTAGACACGTATAGCGAGTACTCCCTATACGCACTCGCAGTACAATCCGACGCCAAGACGGCGGGCGACCTCGTGGCTGCGCTCGAGGCCCAAAACCCGAAGAGCAAATACCTCGACATGCCCGACGTGCTGCTGATCCAGGCCGACGCGGCCCTGACCCGGAAGCAGACCGACCGGGCTCTTGCCCTGGCGAATCGCATGGTCGCTGCTGCCAATAAGAAGGGGCCGGACGACATACCCGCCGCCGATTGGGATCGCACGAAGAGCTCTGCCCTGGCGCGCGGCTACTTCATCCTCGGATCGGTCGCCTGCGAACGCAACCAGTACAAAGCCGCGGACACCAATTTGCGCGCGGCCTTGCCGCTGATTAAAGGCAACAACGCCATGATGGGCCCGGCGTTATTCTGCCTGGGAGTCGTGAATTACAATCTGGCCAACATGACCGCCAACAAAGCGAAGATGCTGGAAGCAGCCAAATTCAGCGAACAGGCGGCCGCGATTCCCGGCCCAACGCAAGATCAGGCCTACAAGAATTCGATGGCCATGAAGGCCGCCGCTGAAAAGATGCGTTAGCTCGCCGCGGTACTCCGAATGTAGCTTTTTTACATCTGTCGGATTGCATTCAGGGTTCTGTCTGATTTAGAATCGCCAAACTATAGCTGGACATGATAGATTGACCAGCAGGCTGGAGTGATCCGATGAGGGCCTTGTCTACCCCCGCTTTATACGCCGTAGCGTTCCTGAATCTTGCCTTTGGGCAAAACCTGGACCAGATCAAAAGACTGGAGGCCACGGGTGATATCAATGGCGCCCGTGCAGCTCTTTTGAGAGCCTCGGAGGGCAGTCCTAACGACGCGGCTGCGCTCTCCCGCTATGCGGAGTTCCTGGACCGGTATGGTGACCCGGCGACCCGCCAGGTCTATACACGCTTGTTAACTTTGCAGCGGCAAAAGGGGGATTCAGCGGCAGCCGCGGTCACGGCACGGCGACTGACTGCGCTGGAACTCGAAAACGGCGATCGCGAATCGGCTGTGCGAAGCCTGGAGGTGTACACGACGCTGGGCGGAAAGAAAGCCCAAATCGGCGGAACTCCGGCGAGAGAGAACTGGCCAACGGCCCCCATCCCGGGTCCGCTTCGGTCGTTTGCCCGGATGGCTGCCATGCCTGCGGACACAACGTCCGAGGAGATCCTGCCGGCGCTCGCACGCAACATTGTCACCAGCGGTTATCAAGCCTCGCATAGCAATGAGGAACTGGAACAGACTGAGTTTCTGAAGCTCATCCATCGCTATCTTTCTCAAGCCCGCGAGCTGGACAAAATGGCGGGTGAGAAGAAAGCCATCGAGGTGCAGAGCTGTGAAGCCCCCAATGTCGCGGAACTGCTCCGTATCCTTGGCTTCCGCATGCGCGGCGGCTGCGGATCCGACGTCGTGCTGGAAACCGTGAACGCGACACGAGCCTTCCTTACCACCGATTCCGGCTTTCCACTCAACGATCTGGAGCAGGCGTTGCGCACCAACCGGCCATTTCGATACGACTACCGGCCGACGATGGTGCCTGTCCTGTTTGGACCGGAATACTGGGTGGCGGGCAGGGAAAAGGAGAAAGAGCCCCCGGATTTCCTGGAAACGTTCATCGGCGATCCTGCGATCTGCCGGCTGTATCTGGGATTCTCCAAGCTCGACAGCGAGACGGCGGATGCGTTGCGTAAGACGGCGCCGTTCACGCGTTTGCGTGTCTACTCGCACGTTCTGGACTTTTTTGGCGGAATGTTTGAAGTGCGCGGCGGCAGAGCCGTGGTTCCCGGAGGCCAGCGCTCCGCGGCCATGTGGACCGAACTGGCGGGCGCCTCGCCCGAACAGGGGGGCGCCTTCTTTGACAAGCTCCTCGCGAAGGACGACGGCTGGCTTGCGAGTCTCTACGATGCCCTGGCGCGGATCCGCGGCCCGGTTCGCGACTACCTGGTGGAACCCGCCCGCATGAAGCGCTTCTATACCGCCGTGCGCGGGCGAATAACGAGTCCCGGGCCCGCGCGGCCAGTGTTCCGTTCCAATACGGACATGATGCTGCTCACAACCCGTTTGCGGCTCGATTCCACTGGCAAGCCCCATATTCCTGGGAGCCTGGACGTATGGAAGAACCTGTTCATCAACAATCCACAGGCTAAATACGATGGCAAACTCACGCGGCTGGCCACCTCCTGGAAAGAGCCCGATGACGTGCTGGAGGCGCTCTTCGCCCTCTCGCGTAAGAATGCGGAAAACGAGCCGCTGAAGATCTTCATGGCCTTGAGCGATCTGGATCGCAATCGGCCCAAACCGCTGGAGGCTCCTACCGTCGACCGCCTGGCGCGTTCCTTCCGGGCCTACGGTAGCCAGTACTCGGTTTTCAGCGAGTCGCGCGGCCTTAGCGATAAATCGATCGGGCAATTCCTGGACACGGCCGAAGCTATCAACAAGATTCGGGATGCCGAACTGCGCTCGAATGTAGCCGGTGTTTTCGATTCCTTGATCGGGTTGTGGCAGATTTTCGTTCGCCAGCAGACCGTCCCCGAATCGCAGGCGGATGGGGCTTTTGCGGCTCTGACCTCCGCGTTCAGCCAGATCCGCAACAACCGCGAATTGTTCGATGCCGGCCGCGGAGGCGTCAAGACGCTACTGGCGGCTGCCCCCCGAGGCCGCAGTACCGCAACCGCCGAAGAGCCACAGGAACAAGTCATCGACTTGCTATCGGGAGCCTCCTCTTCTGACGACGCGGAAGCGCGCGACCTCGTGACTCAGGAGATCATGCGCATCCTCGAAGCCCAGCGCATCGTCTCGCTCGATACGCTATTCCAGCTCGCGGATCACCTCGAGAGCATTTCTAAGGGAGAGAAACTCAACAACGCGCTGGTCGCAAAGCTGACAGGCCGCATTTCGGAGATCCAGCTTCCTCGCGCCGCGTTATCGGCCGTCGAGAAGAACTCGATCGCGTTCGGCTATTGGACCGAGAAGCATATCGAAGACCAGCGGCGGCTGAATCTGCGCTCCGTGGTAGAAAAGGCGGCGGGCGATGCGGAACGGCTGCGGGATGCGCGCGGGCTACTGGCTCCGTTGATGCGCGATACGCTGCTCGCCTACAACTACGCCTACTATGCGCCGCCGGGTTCCCAAATCCTCTATACCAACCCGGTGTTTGTCCGCAGCCACGACTTCATCGGCAATCAAGGCGCAAATCACACGTGGCGCCAGACTGAGGTTTTGGGCTCGGGCTGGCCTTCCAGCGCGGGCGGGAGGCTGGTAGGGTCGCTTGCAACATTGCCCTACGCACTTGCCGAAGCGGAACAGAACTTCCTGATACCTGCTCAAACGCAGGCATTGATCTGGTCGGACCTGGTGCCGCAAATGATCCTCAGCGCTAAAATTCCACGCTGGTGGAATGTGACGCCTTCCCAGGTGCACTGGGTGGGGCTGCACCTCCGATACGGGCGCGAGCTGTTGGCAGAAGGCGCGTTCGATCCGGAACTGCGCGCCGAGATTTTGGACCAGCTCTCGATTCTCGCGGCGCCGGTTCGAACCCGAGAGGTGGGCCGTTTGCTCGAGCAGGGTTCGGCCAAGGAAGCGATCGACCGTGTGACTCCGTCCGAACTGTTCCTGCTTGCTCGGGAATTAGCGGGCAAGCGCCGCGATGATGGTTCGTGCCTGGCGGCGGAGATCGTGCAACTGGCGCAAAGTTCGCCCCGAGAGATCAACTACGATTCGATCTCACGCGCCTTTGGGTCTCCCAAACCGACATTGGCGAACTCATACGAACCGGAATTGATGAACCTCCGGACTTTTCCGACACTGATGGGTTATTCCAGCCGTATCATGGCGGAAAGCTGGGAATCCAACACGCTCTATTGGGCGGCGCTCGCCGATGAATTGGCCGTGAGGCCGGGCGAGCTGAACGTGCGCATCCCCGAGTGGACCCAAAAGCTGGTGGAGCACATCTTCGCTTCGCATTTGGAGGACTGGCCGGCTGTGCTAAAATCACTCCGGCTGGTAGGAGATGACATCCGGGCAAAGACGCGCGCGGCATCGGCGACCGAACAAAAAGCTGCGCTCCAGGAGTTTCCCCTTCGGTAGATGAACATGATCATTTCACGACGAGAACTCTTTGGCTTCGCCGCGGGTGGCGCCCTGCTTCACGGTCAGGAAGGCGGACAGCGCCCCGTGTTCCGGATCAAGGTCGATATGGTGGTGTTGGCCTTTACCGTGACCGATAACAAGAACCACTACGTCAATAACCTCAGGCCGACAGATATCCGCATTTACGAAGACGGCATTTTACAGAAGCTGAACACGTTTGCAGAGGGCGCCAAGCCGCCGGTGCTGGTCGCCGAAGACGGCAAGACCCAGCCGCTGGTGGCAGGACAGAAGGACCCGGCCACCGGCTTGGAGCGTCCCGACGCGTTTGTGGGTACGAACGTGTTCGTCCTGTTCGATACCAGCAACTTCATGTATCGCGGCTTCGTTTATGCCGAAGATGCCATTGCAGACTTCGTGCGCGGCCTGGATCGCGCGGATTCCGTGGCTCTGTATACTTTCAGCCGCAATCTCTCGCGCGCCTCGGGGCTGACTCGCGACAAGAGCGATGCCATTTCGGGATTGCGCAAATCCGTCGCAGGAGATGACACGGCGCTTTATAACGCATTGCTGTTGACGCTTCGCGATGCCGCCAAAGTTCCGGGGCGCAAAGTGATCATCGTGTTTTCTAACGGGCCTGACAACGCCAGCATGGTCGCTCCGGATGATGTCCGGGCGGTCGCCGAGGATGAAGGCATTTCCATCTACACGATTTCCACGAACGAAGTAAACAAAGACCAGATCTCCAGCGGCGTGCTGCGGCGCCTGGCGCAGCGCACCGGCGGCAAGGCTTATTGGGCACGCACGTGGCAAAAACAGGTGGAGGCCTTCGAAGATATTCGCGAGGATTTGGGCAACTCGTATACGATCACCTATTACCCGGCTCCGAATCCAAACGAAGGCTTTCGCAAAATTGCCGTCGAGATCGTTAGCGACCCCGGCAAGAAACTTCGCGTCCACACCCGGCCAGGCTACCGGCCCAGCCGAACGTTATAATCGTCCCGCACCGGTTCACTTCTTCAATTGCGCAGTTTGCATTTTCGAGCCGCCCCAGGCGATGAATGTCCCGGCGGAGCTGTGAATGAGCTTGGGATATCCGAGCGACATGCGGCCGCCTTCCGCGAGCTGAACAACGGGACCGGCAACCCCGGCGGCGGTAATCGCCCGCGCGAGCACGCGCGCCGCATTGTCCTTGCCTTGTTCCAGCCACGAAACAATGGCGCTGCCATCGTCATCGAGGGTCAGGGAGGTATATCCGTACGCGTGGCCGGTGCTTACCACGGCGGGCTTTCCAAATGTGGAGCCGCCATCGGATGAGAAAATGACCTGCACTGTCGGCGGGTCTTGCGCCGCGGTGTACCACGCAAGCCCAACCTGATCGCCCTTGGCGGCAACCGAAGCGGCGTTGGTCGGACAGGCATTGATGTGCCAGTTGTCGGCATGGACGTTCTTCGGCAGCGACCAGCGTCCATTCTCGAAACGAATTACGGAAATGTCCCGGATATCTTCGGGGGTGTGGTCACGGTAGGCCACAAGCAGGCCCTTCGCCGTCTTGGCGACCGCAGTGGGACAACAGGCACAGACGTCGTTGTCGAGCCTCTCTTCCCGAATCTCAAGGCCGGCGGAATTAACGATGGTGCGCATCAGGTATGCCGGGCCGTCTTCACCCTTCGGAGTCTCCAGCCAGAACAGCGATGCTTCGCCGTTGCCGCTACCAACCATCGAGACCAGGCCGTGCTGCACTTCGCTACGGTCTTTGTGGGCGATCGCGGGTGCGGTCCAATGAATACCATCCGTCGAAGATGAGACGTAAGTGAATTCGGCTTCGCTCGTCTCCTTGGGCATTTCAACCCAGTGCGCCATCCAACTCTTATCGTTCAATGCCATCACTTCCGGCACTTCGGCCGGATGCCGGAAAAAGTGGCGGTTCTCGGCGATGGTGCGCGCCTCCGACCAGGCGCCGCCACGGCGCACGGCGTACCGCAACGAGTACAACCCGTTCTTGCCGGGCTCGATCCAGCTCAGAACAACGCTCCCATCAGAGGCCGCCGACCAGTTGGGTTGCAGACTCCCGGCCGCGGCCGGATTGGCAAGCGTCTCCGCGGTAAATTTCTGCCCGAAGGCTGGAACCGCCACGCCGAGCAAGAAATACAGAACTACATTTCTCATTCTTATAGCCTACCGCGCGAAGCCACTAAACTGGTGTAGTGCACTCTCCCCGGCCTTCCCGGGCGGCCCTCCTGTCCGCCGTCTTATTTTTGGCAGCGCTGGCAGTCATCGCGGCGCCGCCGGCGACTTCCTTCTCCTTTGTCCTGCTGGGCGACCGAACGGGGGAGACCGAACCTGGCGTGTATGAACGTCTCTGGCACGATCTCGCTCTCGAGAACCCGGCTCTCGTGGTCAGTACGGGGGATAGCATCGAGGGCCTCAACGGTAGCAGGGCAGATGCGGAGTGGCAGAAATTCGAGCAGGTTCTTGCTCCTTATCGAAAGATTCCGCTGTACCTCACTCCTGGGAACCACGACGTCTGGTCTCCTTCTTCCGAGCGGCTATTCGAGAGGTACGCCGGACATGCTCCTCACTACAGCTTCGACCATGAACAGGTTCACTTCACGATTCTCGATAACAGCCGGTCCGATCAGTTTTCGCCGACCGAGATGCAATTCCTCGAAAAGGACTTGCAGGAGCATGCGGCGCAGCCGGTGAAGTTCGTGCTGTCCCACAGGCCCTCATGGCTGATCGATGCGGCTTTCGTGAATCCTCATTTCCCCTTCCATCAAGTGGTGAAGAAATATGGGGTGAAGTATGTGATCGCGGGCCACATCCATCAGATGCTCCATATCGATTTGGAAGGAATCACATACGTGTCACTGCCAAGCGCGGGCGGACATCTGCGTGCATCGATGCAATACGACGACGGCTGGTTCTTTGCGCATACCCGCGTGGAAGTAACCGGCGCGAGCGTCAGTTTTCAAATTCAAGAACTAAAACCGCCGTACGGTCAGGGACGCACGAGCCGCCTGGAGGACTGGGGCAAAGCGGGCAGGGTCAAGGCCGTAAAGCAGTGATTCCCAACCGAAGCAGTCGTAGCGACTACGGCGCTTTGCAAGTGAAACTCGCGGCATCGTTGGTGCTGCCGACGCCTTTGTACACCGCAATCTGGGGGTATGGGCACAGCGGCCGAGTCATATCCACGCTGGCGCCGGTAACGTGAGTTGCGGTGATCATTTCGGGAGCCACACCGCCCTCGCGCCAGCGCTCGAGCGTACCCATCATGTTGAACTGGTTCGGTCCCGGCCCGCCTCCGCAGTGCTGCATGCCGGGCGCCATGAACAGCCGGTACCAGTCATTTTGTTTGCTCCCCATTTTTTGGAGCACGCTCGAGTAGTAGTTAATGGAATTCTCGGGTGCGATGGCGGTGTCGTTCCAACCGTGATACATGAGCAGCTTGCCGCCGTGCGCCTTGAATTTCGAAAGGTCCGGGTCAATAGCGTTGATGACGTTGTCGTCTTTCTTATCGGCCGCGGCAGTGTCACGGTCCAGGTCGAAGGTATGCCAGTCCCATTTTGGGTCGGCGTAGGTCAGGTACATGAAAGTGTCCTGCCCGATCGTGGCGGGAGCATTTCCGCCCACGAGAACCCCCCAGGCCATTTCGCTTCCGGGTTGGTAGGACGGGAAGATCAGTTCGCCCTTGCGTGTTTTTGCGGGCGTGTAAATCTTCTTCACCGCTTCCACCTGGTCCTCGGACAGGCAGTTCTCTGTTTTGCCGTTTCCGCATAGGAGAGTCGCGGGGTCAAAGCGGCACTTACGCGGATCATTGAGGAGACCGTCTTTGACGCCATCCAGGTTGTCACACGCGGCCAGCACAGCTTTGTTGATGACCGGATACACGCTGGCGGGGAGAAGGTTCTTGTCATCCTTTATGGCCGCCATGCCGATCTCGACGGTCCAGGCGTGCAGGTGAGTCTCATAATTGGCGGGCGCTCCGGCCAGAATGGCGTCAAAGTCTTCCGGGAAGCGCTGCGCTTCCTTCAGCCCTTGCCGCCCGCCGGTGGAACATCCATTCCAGTAGGAAAGCCGCGGCCCGCGGCCGTAGTAGGCCGCAATCACCGATTTCGCTTTGACGGTCATCTCGTGAACAGAGCGATATGCGAAGTCGATCATCTTTTCCGAATGACCCAAGGCGAATACCGCGCTACCGCCCTTGTGCCCGGTGTCCGTTGAGGCTGTGGCATACCCCTCGCGAAGCGCGGCTGCCATGGCCGGGAAACTGATGATTCCCGCAAATCCGCCGTTGCCCACTGCCTCGAATTTGCCATTCCAGTCTGTGGCGGGCATCCAGAATTCGACTTCGATGTGGGAATCGGCTGAGGGTGCGATTACTGCGGCTACCCGGCAATGCTCCGGCGCCATGGGAGCGGGAGCCGCTGGCCCTGGGCCACCGCGCCCTTGGCCCTGCCCTGGAATTTGCAATGGTCCCGCCGGAACCATTTCCGCTGCCGTAATGGTGGTATCGGGAAGCGAGAGCGATTTCAAACTCTCGCAGGATTTACCTGCCTGCCCAAATGCGAATGCCGAACAACCCAGAGCGCATAGCATCAACGTAACCGCACGATTCATCCGTCTCCCTCCTGTTTCTGGTCTTTTACGCTAACTCAGGAGGCGAGGCCGTGTCAAAACAAGCGCCCCTTCGCGATTCTCGGTTGACCGACGAATCCCCGTGATATACACTGGTTTCCGCTTAAGTCCTCGGGAGTCGAGTGTCGATCGGTAGTTCTCTATAACGGCTTCTTACAATCTGTTCCTGGAGGTCGTCCCTTGCGCTCCCTCTCGGTTACGTCTGTCTGTTCGTGCTTGCGTTTGCCGCGTTCGCTCAGACCGATCGCGGAACGATTACCGGAACTGTTTCCGATCCGGCCGGCGCCGTCGTCGCCGGGGCCGTGATCGAGGCTAAGAACGTTGCGACTGGCGCCGTTTATCCCGGTGCCAGCTCGGCAACGGGCAATTACACCATCGCTCAACTCCCCGCCGGGGCTTACGAGCTGAGTGTTTCCGTGCCCGGCTTTAAGAAGTATGTTCGATCAGGCCTCCAGGTCGAGGTCGCCGGCAACGTGCGCATCGACGTCGGGCTGGAAGTCGGTGCTGCCACGGAGTCCGTCACGGTCGAGGCGGCTGCTCCGTTGTTAAAGACGGAGGGCGGCGAGGTAAGTCACAACATCGCCACTCAAACCCTGGACGATCTGCCCATTCTCACGCTCACCGGCAATGCCGCAGCGTTCGGTAGCGCTAGCAGCCTGGGCAACATTCGAAACCCGCTGGCCTCGGTAAACCTGCTGCCCGGCGCGCGCTTCACCGGCGAAGCAGTCCTGCGCATCAACGGCATGCCCTCCAATTCTCAATCGATCAACATCGAAGGCCAGGACGCCAGCAACGGTTTCATCCGGGAGTTCAACCAGATCAACCAGTCGGGCATGGAGGCGATCCAGGAAGTGGCCATCCAAACCAGCAACTTCCCGGCCGAGTACGGCCTGGCGGGGGGCGGTTACTTCAACTACACTATGAAGTCCGGCACCAACCAGTTTCACGGCAGCGCGTATGACTATTTCGTCAACGAAGCTTTGAACTCCGGACTGTCCTTCACCGACGCGGGCACCAACAATCCCAAAAAGATCGGGCAGCACGTCCGCAACCCGCTCCGGCAGAACGACTTTGGTTTCACGCTAGGCGGGCCCGTCTACATACCCAAGCTCTTTAACGGTCACGACAAAACTTTCTTCTTCTTTAACTTCGAGCAGTTTCGGCAGGGCGTCAGCGTCAGCAACTCCATCGGAGTCGTGCCCACCGCCGCCATGCGCACCGGGGATTTTAGCGGGGCACTCACGGGTGTTTGTACGGCGGTTGCTCCCGCCGTCGATCCCGTCAACTCGTCGGTTTGCCAGAATCAGATTTTCGACCCGAACAGCACGCGTGTGGTGAACGGGATTACCGTACGGGATCCGTTCCCTGGCAACAAAATACCGTTGGCCCAGATCGATCCCACCTCGAAAATCGTTCAAGACATGATTCCGTCGCCGAACACGCCCGGCCTGTTCAACTACACCGCCCCCGGCTATTCGAATTACCGCCACACCACCATTCCTTCGCTCAAGATCGATCAGAACCTGAGCGCCAAGATGAAGATATCCGGCTATTATTCGGCAACACATACGTTCTCGCCGCAAAACAACGGCTTCCCGCAACCCTACACTAATTTGCAGCCGCAAGACGACCTGGCTCAGACGGTGCGCATCAACTTCGACACCACGATCACGCCAACCCTGCTCCTCCATTTCGGCGCCGGTCTGCTTCATACCTCGCACCCGCAATCGGCGCCCCTGTACGACCAGGCCGCGAACCATCTCTTTCCGCAAGGCGTTCCCTGGCGTGTCCCCTACTTCCCCTACATAGCGGGTACTTACAGCGCTTTCGGCGGTGGGTGGAGCGGGGGCGGTCCTTTCCCGACCACCAATACTGGCGTGGCCTTCACTCTCTCGCCGTTTGCAAAAGACATCAAGCCTACGTTCAATACCAACCTGACCTGGGTCAAGGGGAACCACACCTATAAACTCGGGGCATCGGCGCTATTTGAAGGTATTCCCAGCATCAACGACAGCCGCGCCCAAGGGGAGTTTACCTTTTCGCAAATTCAGACTGCCGATCCGGCGCAAACCGGCCAAGCTTTCGCGAACACCGCCAGCAGCGGATTTGGGTACGCCAGCTTCTTTCTTGGCGGCGCAACCACGGTGGCCACGGCCGCGCAGGCCAGTTTACGACTCGGGACACACTCGTACGGGCTTTACATCCAAGACAGTTGGAAGATCACGCGCAAGCTGACGTTCGACTACGGCCTTCGGTGGGATTACGCGATCTTGTGGAAGGAAGAGCACGGACGGATGCAGAGCGCCAATTTCAGCAAGCCCAACCCGATCATTGGCGGGCGGCCGGGCTACGTGGATTACGAGGCCACTTGCAAGTGCACTTTCTCCGACGCATACCCCTTTTCCATCGGACCGCACTTGGGCGTCGCCTACCAGATCACTCCGAAGACCGTCTTCCGGGCTGGCGGCGCGATCTCGTATGCCGCCACATCCGATCAAGCCCAGCTCAACACCAGCGCCTCAGATTTCTTCTCGATCACTTCGCCTGCCTACGGGGCCTCCGCGGGGTACCTGAGAGACGGAGACCCGTACGGACCCGGCAATCGGTTTGGTAATCCGGTGGTGGTGTGGCCAAACTTTACACCTCCCTTCCCAACACCGATTGCGGCCGGCATCGTTCCTCCCGTCACACAGTTCATCTCGATCGACAAGCACGCCGGCCGGCTTCCGCGTATTTTCCAGTGGAGCCTCGGCTTCCAGCGTGAAATCAGCACCAACCTCGTGGTGGAGGCCTCCTATGTGGGCAACCGTGGCGCTTGGTGGGCCTCTCCTCTGCTGGCTACTCAGAACTACAACGCGTTTACTCCGCAGAGCTTGCTCCAGCAATACGGGCTGGATGTGACGAACCGGAACGACACGCTGCTTCTCAACCTGCCCATCAGTTCGCCGCTGGTGATCGCACGCTTCCCCTACCTGGCAAACCCCAACAACGTTTATCCCGGATTCCCCGTCAACCAGCCGTTGATCCAGGCGATTCGTCCCTTCCCGCAATGGACGGGCATCCCGCCCTTCCTCGGCCCGCCACTTGGCAGAACCTGGTACGACTCACTGCAAGTGAAACTGACCAAGCGCCTTTCACACGGCTTGAGCGCCGCTGTGGCGTACACCTGGCAAAAGGAACTGACCCTTGGCACGAACTCCAATTCGAGCTACGTTACTCCTTCCCCACCGCTCATTAACGACGTATTCAACTATGCCGTGGACAAGCAGATTTCTGGTTTCAGTATTCCACAGTTGCTGGTAATTTCGTTTAACTACACGACGCCGAAACTCAAGGCCGACACTACGGGGCTTAAGGCGTTGTCGTGGGTGCTCCGTGACTGGAACTACTCGGGAGTCTTGCGCTATCAGAGCGGCCAGATCCTGCAAACGGCGCCCTCGGCCAACAACCTGCTCGCCAACCTCGGTCGCGGACCGACGAACAACCCTGCGCTCTGGGGAGGCGGTTATACTTTCATGAACCGGGTGGCCGGGCAGCCGCTGTTCCTGGTGGATCCGAACTCCCATTTCGATCCCACCAAGCAGCTCGTACTGAATCCCGCCGCTTGGGTAGAACCGGCGTACGGTGCGTTTGGAACTTCGGCGCCCTACTTCAATGATTTTCGCTGGCAGCGTCAGCCGGCCGAGAGCATGGCCTTCGGGAGAACCTTCCGTATTAAGGAACGCGCGTCGATCATGATCCGTGCCGAGTTCCAGAACATCTTCAATAGGGTGTATTACTCAATCCCGAGCATCGGTTCCGGTCTTGGCGTGATCGGCGCCGCCGCGAGCTTTACCACCTCGCCCACGGCGCGCGGCAACAGCCTGTCCGGGACACCGGGACTGTTGTCGGCCGGCTTCGGGTACGTGAACTGGGTGAATGGCGGCACTTTCACCAACTACGGTGTAGGACCCCAACCGCGCAGCGGCCAGATCGTGGCGCGTTTCCAGTTCTGATTCCTTACTGCACCGTGACCGTTACGCTGGCCACGGTGCGGCCGAACTGGTTCGTCGCGTTGAGAACATAGGTCGTAGTGGCGGTTGGCGTCACAACGATGCTGCTCCCGCGCACCGGGCCGGCTTGCGGCGAAATGATGTTGTACAGCGAATTCCCGGTTGACCAGCTCAGCGTCACCGGTTGGCCCGCGGAAACGACCGGGGGATTGGCCGTGAAACTCCCGATCGTGGGAGATGGCCCCATTGGCACATTGGCCGGCGTATAGATAGCGCTCATGGCGACCACCTCGAAATTCGAAGCCGTCAGGCTCTTGAGGTTAGAAAGGTCGTCGTTATTCCACCGGTCATCCGGCGCTCCACTGATATACATGGCGCTGCCATTATCGGCGAGAATAATCCCATATTTCTTCAGAGCCGTGAGGATGACCTGGTTTTGGGGCGAAAATCCGGAGATGTCGAAACTGGCTTTGAGCCGCATGCGCATCCCCATGGGCGGCGCATTGGTATCCGTGACCGACGAGGCCCAATGCGAAGCAGGAGGCGTGAAGGCTTTTTGCGTGGCCGGAACGGTGAAACGGAAGGCATGCCGGATCACGCCGGCCGCGACTTCGTCGTACCGGGCCAGCCCGGGAAAAATCGCGAGGCCGGCTGCATCGGCCGAAGTCCACGTGTAAGGGCGCTGCTCGTCGCTGAGCATGTCCCAGATCGCCGCCACATCGGCGGACCACTGGCCGCGCCGAAGATATGCCTTACCTAATTCATAAAGCCAGCAACCGTCTTTCTCCAATACCAGCACGTGACGATCGCCGCTGCCGGGTTTGGGATACCCTTCGATCAGCGCGTTGGAAGGAATCGGCTCTGGCCCCGGGTCGCTCTCGCTGGCATACGCCTGTAGCTGTACTTTGACCTTGGGCTGCGTGCCGGCGACAACCTGGTACGGGATTCCAATCGAAGAACCCTGGTAAGTGCCGGAGCCGAAATCCGGATGGACGGGAGCGGAACCGCCGATGTAGTTAATGTAATTGGCGGAGTTCGAATCGACCGGCGCCGCCGAAATATCGGTGTTCCAGGCGTTATCGGCGGGGAACGGCACGAACCCGTTGAGACTGGTCAGTTGTCCCACAGTCATTCCCGCGCACGTTCCGTTTTGGGCGTGCAGCGACGAAGCCGCAAGTACCATCGCACCCATTACCGAAAGATGTATGTATCGCATAGAAGCATTGTAAGAGGCCGGTGGGACCGGCTGCTGGGGCAGATTCCCGATTATCGGGCCAGTTGCGCCTTCAGAGCAGAATCAGGCCCTTGCGAATGCCGATGGCGACCGCTTCCGCGCGAGTGGAGGCGTTGAGTTTGTTGAGGATGGATGCGACGTGAAACTTGGCGGTATGCTCCGAAATCTGCAGCTTCCAGGCGATCGTCTTGTTGGCCGCCCCCTCGGCCATCATCCGCAACACCTCGATTTCGCGCGGCGTCAGAATGGAGGCCTCGGCGCTGAGCGCAGCCGCTGCCGGTCCGGAGAGCATGGTTTCCAGATCCCGGGGATCTACCACCGCCAGCCCGCTGGCTGCGGCATCAACCGCCGCCAGGATCTCTTCGGCGGAAGCGTCGCGCGGCAGCACAGCCCGGACGCCGAGTCTGACAGCCTCCCGGCTCCATGCAGGTTGGCTCGCGCTGCTCAGCAACACGATGGCGGGCGCAATTCCATCGGCGGGAACCGGCAAATCTTCCAGCGGCACCGCCGCCAGAATAACATCCGGATGGACTGGTTCCGCCGCGGAGGGATCGGCAAAAGAGCCGGCCAGCTCGATGGCAGGATTGGAACCAACCAGCGCTTCCAGCCCGGCGCGAACCACGGCCGAAGGCGCCGCGATTACCAACCGGATCACGCCGCCTCCGCCCGGCCGCGAAGCTGCGCGATCGTCTCGCGTACGAAGCGGATTACATCGTGCGCGGGCACCGCTGCGCCCAGCCCGTACACGATCGCCGTGTTAATGCCGATCACGTGCCCGTGTGCATTCGCCAGCGGCCCGCCCGAGTTGCCGGGCGCTAGGCGCACAGTGCTGCGTACCCAGCCTTGCCGCCCCATGCCCGGCAGCGGCCCGATGGAATGGATCACGCCAGTAGTCAGGGCGCCCGCGAATCCCATCGGGTTTCCCGATGCGATCACAAGCTCTCCGGGCCGCAGAGCTGAAGAGTCCCCTGCCACGGCAGCCGGCAATCCGTTGCCAGATATTCGCAGGGCGGCCAGATCGCGATCCGAGTCGAAAGAGAGAAGCTGTCCCGTAAACTGGCGGCCATCCCAAAGCTTCACCTCCGGATCCCGGGAACGCGCCACGTGGGCATTGGTCACGATCAGGCCGCTCGAGTGCCAAATCACCCCCGACCCGGAACCCGAGCCACGGCCGCCCCCATCGGAAAGCACTTGCACTGTCAAGCGCCGCAGGCTTTCGGCTACTTCTCCGAATCCCTGCATATCAGTTTCTCCGCGGGCGTTCCCCGATCGTGATCGTCAGGTGCTTTCTCTCCCCGCCGCGCAGGACACCCGCTTCGATGGTTTTTCCGACTCCCGATGCTTCCAGCGCCGCTTGCACATCATCGGTATCGGCGACGGTCTTGGCGCCGAGCGAAACGAGGATATCTCCAATCAGCGCGCCTGCCTTGGCCGCCGGCCCCTCCGCCTCCACGGATAGGACGATCAAACCTTTTTGATGATCCGGCAGCTCCACGGGTTGCAGGCCGACGCCCAGATAGCCGCGGCGGACGTGTCCGCGCGCGAGGATCTCGTCCAGCACGCGATTGACAGTGCTCGAGGGAATGGCGACACCGGCGATACGCGACAAGGCCGAAGTGGCGATTCCCAAGGCCGCTCCCGAAGTGTCGATCACCAGGCTGCCCGATGACGATGGGTACATCGTCAGATCGAGGCGGATGTATTGGTCCAGGCGGCCGCCGCGCCAAGTGCGCCAACTGCCGCTCACGGCGCTCACGATTCCCATTGTGGCGTTTACCCCGGAATCCTCGGACCGTCCGACTGAGAGCGCCAGGTGTCCCGGCCGGGTTTCGGCGGCGCCCTGCTTTACCGGCTCGCCGGATGGGTTTGCCAGCTTCAACACCGCGAGGTCTGTGCCCGCATCGCTGCCCGCGAGTGTGGCCGGCTGATTCGAACCATCGGGCAGTGTGACGGTAATCTCGTCCTCCCGCCGGATGGTGTGCTCGGCGGTGACGATCACACCGGGCCGCCAGATTGCGCCGCTCGACGAGAAGCGGGGCCTCGCGTGTACCGCCACTACGGAACGGCCCGCCCACTCCACTGCCGACGCCAGGTAATTCGAGAAAGCGGCTAATTCGTTTGACATGAACCGACTTGCCTCCCAGTTCCAGGATGCCGCGCCAGGGCAAAAGGCACATCAGTAGTTCGGTCAGTGCCCGACCCGGTAAATGAGGCAGGTCAGCGAACGCTGGGAGTGTTGGTGATGATCTCGGGCAGGTCTCGGCCCGGCCTCTCGGCCGCGGCAAAGTAACTCAAGCCGGACAAACTGCGGTATATCGAGCCGGCCACCCCGGCCGCTACCGGGCCGCTGACATCTCTGCCGCCCGTCAGCATCACGACGACCACAAGCTGGTGGCTGCCGACCTCGTTGAACGATGCAAACCACCCCATGTGGCTCGAGGCCCGGAAGTCCGTGCAGGTACCCGTTTTGCCGAACACCGGGTCCTCGGGCACGTCGGCGGCGCGGCGTGCCGTCCCGAAATCGACCGCGGCCCGCATACCGGGACGGATATCAGAAATACCGTTAACCGAAATATCCAGCGACCGTTTGACCTTGGGTGTGAACTGATCGATCTCCGCCTGCGTGCGAGGGTACTGCAAATAATAGAGCGTGCCGCCATTGGCAATCGCCGAGACCAACGCTGCCAGTTCCAGCGGAGTCACCGCAAAACCTTCGCCGAAGCTCGTCATCAGGCCGACGCCACCGAATTTTGGCGGCTCCGGCGTGATCCAACCCGCCTGTTCCTCTTCCATGTCCAACGTAGCTTTCTCGCCTAATCCCATCATCTGCGCATATTTGGTGACCCGTTCGAAGCCAAGGCGCCCGCCCAGCGTCGAGAAGTATTGATTGTTCGATTTGGCAAGCGCAGTGGTCATGTTATAGCGCGTATAACGGCCCAAATAGATCCAGTCATCGCGGTCCACCACATGCTCGCTTAGAGCCGCCAGGGAAGTTACCAACTTGATGGTCGAACACGGTGTGAAGCCACTCTTCAGCGCCAGCTTCTGGTTCACGATAGTGGAAATGCGGCCGGTGTTCGGATCGACGACCACCACGCTGCCGTTCACGGAGCCGAGCGCGGCGACGGCTGCGCGGCGGATCACCAGATCGTCGCCATCCACGTTGTCGCCAAGCGTGGGGTCAACGGGAGGCGGGGCTGGCTTGCGCTTGCGGACCGTGGCGCTTCGAGAGCTCTTGCGCACGGGCGTGGCGGCAGAACCGATCACCTGGAGCACACCGGTGAGGAGAAGTGATACTACGATTCGTTTCTTCATGCGTGGCGCAAAAAACCGGACCAATCATTATATCCGGAGTGGAGGGCGAATGCTCAGACATGTTTTGCCGAGCCAGCCAACCGGCCGAACTCCTTACTTCTTGTACGGAATCCTTACAAGGCGATCACCCTGAAAGGCGCCCAGATAGATCGAATCGCCGACCGCGAACGCTACGGACACGCCTGAGATGAGCGGGTCGTAGCCGGCGGAATCGAACACCGTTCGAGCCTGCATCGTTGCCGGCTGGATCTCGGCTACACCGAAGCCCTGAATGCATGGTCTGCCGCTTCCCTCGGGACAATCGCCGCGTGCCCCTTTGACGCCGGCCACGAGCAATCGACGCTGCTTGGTCCAGGTCAGGTTATCCGGCATGAAGTCCACCTTCACGGTGCCGGTTACTTCGCCGGTCCTGAGGGCGTACTTGCGTACCTCGCGCGCGGCGAATACATTCAGGAATATGTCACGGCCATCGGGGCTGACAACGACGCCATTAGGGTATGCCACCTTCGTACCCGGAACTTCGGATTCCCCTTCGCCTCGCGTCCAGTGCGTGACATAGCCTGTCACGCCCCCGCCAAACGGTCCCGCGGTATTACCCGGCGAAAGTAGTCCGGTCGGATAGGTGGCGACAAAACCGCCGTCCGGGAGAATGGCTACGTCGTTATAGTCGTGAGATCCGATTACGCAGCCATGCCAGACCAGAGACCAACCGCCGGACTCCGGCCGTATCTCGAACATCTCAATCGATTGGCGCCCACCATGGTTCACAAGATAAAGCGCCCATTTTCCATCAGCCCGTTTGGCGAGAGAAGATCCATGCGAGATTAGCGCATCGCCGATCGGGCCCGGGCAGGCCGCATCCCCCCAGGATTTATCGGGAGCGCTGGTTTCGGCCATTCGACTGAACGTCTTCTTCGCAAGGTCAAATAACGCCATGCCGCCGCCCGCCGCAGCGCCCCGGCCGGCATTGAGAAACTGAGTAGCAATCAAATACTTGCCGTCCGGTGTGATCTCCAAGTCTTCGGGCTGATGTGTCCCACAGAGGATTTCGATCTCGCCATGGGCGCCGCAGGCTATGAGCGGCTGGGCCGGACTGGAGCCTCCGCGCTGCTGCGCTCCCGCGGCGCCGGCCAGCGCGACGGCTACCCCCAACTGCAGATGTAAAGAGAATCGCATCGGTGCTCCTGGGTAATTCTATCTCAGCGTTAGCGCCGGGTATCGGCGCCGACGTTCTTCATGTAAACTCGTTAGGCGGGTTTAACCAGGTTGCTATGAAACAAATGCATATTCTGGCAAGCATACCGGCGGCTGCCGGATTGGTTTTGGTCTGCGTGGGCTGGATGCATGGCGCCGATCCGCCCGGCGCAAAGATCTGGACCTTCGACCGCCTGGAGAATATCGGCGG
>PSRJ01000243.1 GCA_003175985.1 Terriglobia bacterium | reverse complement strand
GCTACCGTTGCTTCCTTCCGGACCTGGCGGGGTTTGCAGCCGCCCGTTGCACGGAGCCCGAGACCTGACAAGTAACCATCGTAGCATTCCGATCGCGGCAACTTATTTCCACGCGGCGTAGACAGGCTTGCCCACCAGAAATGCAGGATTCGCTCCGGGTCGCGGACGGAATTTCTGGGCCCGCCCATTATCGACTTCGGCCACGTAGAAATTGCCTTCCTGATCCACAGCCATACCGTGAACGCCCCAGAACCCTCCGGGAAAATCGCCCCACGTACCCCATGAATAAAGGAAATTGCCGTTGAGATCGTATTTCAGCATCTTCGACGTGCCGCGATCGAAGGCCCACAAAGCACGGTCCGCGCCGATAAAGATCAGATGAATGTCCGAAGGGGGCACGCCGAAGCTCCACTGGTTGAGGAACTTGCCATTTTCGTCGAAGACCTGCACGCGATGATTCTGCCTGTCATTTACAAACACGCGCCGGGTCTGCGGATCGACCGCCACGCCATGCACATTATTCATGTATCCGGGCCGCTTCTCGTTCGGAGGGTTGCCCTTCTCGCCCCAGGCCATCAGATATTTGGCGTTCTTATCGAACTTGACCACGCGAGTGTTTGCGTATCCATCGGCGACGTAGAACGTTCCGTCAGGCAGCCAGGCCATGAAGGTCGGGCGGTAGAAATGCTTATCGTCGGCGGCGTGGACGTTGGGCTCGCCGATGGTCTGCAGCAGGCGTTTGCCGTCGTTACTGAAGATGAAGATCGCGTGCCGGTAGTCGTCCACAATCCAAACGCGCTTTTCGGGATCGTACGGGCTGATGTAGACCGAATGGGGGCGGCGCAACATTTTGTCCCACTGGCGCCAGTCTTCCGTCAGGTTGCCGTTGGCATCGACTACGACAATGCAGTGCTCCCAGCGGTAATCGACTCCCGGTTGCCCCACGTCGGAATCGTCGCCGATTTTGCCGTCCTTGGTTTCGAGCGCTCCGGGCGGGCTAGCCGTTGTCGCATCGCGCCACGGCAACCGGAACATGGGGAACTCAACGCTCGGGCCGAGCTGAGGAAGTTTAATCGTCTTTGGCCTTTCGATGGCCGGCAGTTCGCCGCGTTGGAGGATGAAGACGCGGTTCGGGTTTTCCGCGAATACGTTCTGCCCGGCGCCCCACGTCCACTTTTCATGACCCGGCAGCGACGTCAGAGGTTTGGGCCAGTTGGGAACAATGTCGTAGGGTCCAAACATATCCTGCCCGCCGGGTGTTCCCGGAATGGCGGCGAATCCGGCGCCGGGCTTCTCCTGTGCGATCGCGGTGCGCGGCCCGCCGGCGACTGTCGCCAGCAGCGCGAGAAGAAACGCGACTGCTGCCAGCACAAGTTGGTGTCTTCGCATAGTCTTCCTCCTCGGGTGCAATGCCGGAAACGACCCTCTACACGATATCACCAACGGCTGCACGCCTTAGCGTTCATATTCCGCTACGGGATACGGAGGAATCCGTGAGTGTAGGAGCTATTGTCGGAGTAGATACCCGCGACACCTCCCAGCTCATTCACCCCCAACGCCCCCACGGCGACGGAACCGGGCACATCAAACGAAGTAATTGCCCCCTGCCCGTCGCGAATGAAGAGGTGTTGTTGGAAGTTCGAGTCCGAATAGCTTCCCGCGATCATATTACCCGCAATGCGGCTAGCTACCGTACTAACTCCCCCCGGCACGTCGAACAAGGTGATCGTCCCTTCCGAGTTGCGGAAGTAGCCGTGGAGGTGGAAGGTCTCGTCGCAATAATATCCCGCCACTTTTCCGCTCGAGATGCCGTTAGCAACCGTACACAGGCTTCCCGGTACGTCGAAGGAAGTGATCGTCCCCCTTGCGTTGCGCACAAAGCCGTGTTTCACCTCGTTCGCGTCCACATAGGTCCCGGTGGAAGAGCCGATCAGGTCGCCGCCACTCACCATGGTCTCGATGGAGCCAGGCGGATCAAAAATCGTGATCAGTCCTTGGGGGTTGCGCATGAAGCCGTGAGAGACGCCGCCAGCGTCCTGAAAATACCCGGCCACCGAACCCGCCGAATTGATACTCGTGGGTAATGTAGTTACCGAACCTGCGGGATCAAAGGTTGTAATTGTCCCCTGCGCTGTGCGCACAAAGCCATGAGATCGCGCGTCCGAACCCGCGTAAAAGCCCGTAACATCTCCACCAGCGTTGATGCTGTAAGGCGACGTAAGCGTGCCCGGGCCCACGTCGAACGTCGTGAATATCCCCTGAGCGCTGCGGATGAACCCATGCTGCGCGGCGTTGTCAGTGCCGATGTAAAAACCTGTGGTGACAAAACCAGCGTTAATACCAGTCAGAAACGTATATTGTTGCGAACCCGGCACATCAATGCTGATGACTTTGCCTTGACCGAAGGCTACCGCTGCAAACGGCACAGGCATGAGAAGGGTTGCACCAAAACAAGCGAACCGGCGGAACTTTCCCCGGAATATGGGCATCTTGCGCTCCAGCACGAGGTTTTCGAGAGTAGGATTATGTACTGAACTACACGAAATGTCAATCTGAGAATTTCGAGCGATGCCAGGGGATTGGCCGAGTCAGGGACGACGTCGTAGCGTTGGAGCGGTTTCAGCCAGCTAGATGAAGAAGCCTCTTCGCGTTACCGCTCAGGATGCGGTCGCGGTCGGCGGCCGCGAGATTGAACTGATCCAGAACCGCCGCCGGATATTCAATGTCCCTGGCGGCGAAGTTATCCGTGCCGACTACGATGCGGTCGGAGCCGACCATGCTCATCAGAAATCGGAATGTCTCCGGATAATAAATCAAATAGTCGTAATGGAATCGGCGTATGTAGTCCCGGAATGGGTGTTGCAGCGAAGTTCCCCGGTCGGTCATGTGAAACAGGAAATGCTCGACGCGTCCCGCGAGATAAGGGAAGGCGCCGCCGGCATGCGGTAAGACGATTTGCAGGTTCGGATACTTGTCCAACGTGCCCGTATAGATGAATTTGCTTGCCAGGAACGTGTGTTCGATGGGAGCATCGATTCCCGCCGCGAGGTTGGGCGGCCCTGCGGTCCTGCTGCCGCCGAAAGCGTTGGCCGCACCATCCATCTGATGAAAGATGATCGGATAGTTCAGTTCCTGGATGCGCGCGAGAACGGGGGCGAAGCCTGGATCGAATAGATAGTCGTGCCGTTCGATGGAATCCGGCAGGTGGACGGCCCGCACGCCCGGTTGTCCGGCAACGCGGTTGAGTTCTTTCAGCGCCAACTCGGAATCGCGGATTGGGAGCTCGATGCCAACGACAAAGCGGTCCGGATATTTCTGATGGACTTGAATGCCGGCGTCATTGATGACTTGCGCGAGATGCGCGCCTTCTTGAGCGGTAGTTCTCTGCCATGGCATGGCGCCCGAGAGGGTCAGACAATGCATGACGTCGCCATGTTCGTCCATCCACTGACGCCGCTTGTCCAGGTCGTGATCGAGCGGATAAGGATTGGCGATGGGCTGCCCGAACTCAGCCAGGGCCTTGTTATAAGGCTCCGGAGACCAGTGCGCGTGCATGTCGATCGCCACCGGCTTGCCCACTCCCGCTTTTCCGGGCCGAGCGGCCCACCAGGGAACGCCCTGCGCGGAGGGAGCTTGAGCCGATGCCATTCGGCCATTCAGCATGCCGATCGCGGCAGCCGCACCGGTCGCGCCGGTCGCGCCCAAGATGAAATCACGCCGGCCCAGTTTAGCCTTTCTCACCGGCAGTTCGGAATCGTTCATGGCGATCCTCCGATCCTCGCGCCTAATTCGCTACTCGCCAGGATGAAAACTCAGGCCAGCCCTTCAGAGCATCGGTAGCCCAACTCGCATTCTTGTCCGTGTGGCAACTGTTGCAGGAGTTCGGCATTTTGAGACGGTCGGCTTCCGCCGGAGCGATAAAGCGGAACGTGTGGCTGCGGACGTTCACGTCGGCAATCGTTTGTTCGATCTTCGGCATGTGACAGGCGGCGCATTCATTGCCGCTCGAACCCGCACGGTGATGCGTGTGCTGCTCGATCGTGGCGGTGTGCGGGCCGTTTGGTGAACTGGGCCCATGGCACTCCAGGCAGAGAACCTGGACAGGCTTCAACAGATCGGCGTTATTCGCGGTGCCGTGGACGTCATGACAACTGAAGCAGTTCACCCCGTGTGTATACATTGCGCTTTGGACGAAATCATTGCCCTGCATCCGGTTCTTGTGGCCGGTAGCATCCGGGAAGTGAGTGAAGGTGGTCTCACCCAGCTTATGATCCTCCAGCTGCCAATAATCGTCGAGTTTCATTCCTGCCTGAAAACCGACCGGCCAGTCATAGTAACGGCCTTCGATAGGGTTCTTCAGCGGCCTTCCTTGCGAGTGGCACTGAATGCAAACGTCACTGCCATGGAGAGCCCCGGCGCGCACCGGATTATAGATGTTTGCGCGGGCAGGGCGCGCCGCGTGCGCGCTTCCCGGCCCGTGGCATTTCTCGCACCCCACGTTCCACTCGGTCGGCGTTTTGGTCTGGACGTTGTAGTTCACGGAGTGGCAGCCGTCGCAGGTCGGTCCTGTTGGCCGCTTCATGTTGTCGGCCGGATAGAAGGGGACCCACCAGTCGGTACCCTCGCGAACGAAATACGCGCGCCAGACCTTGTTGTTTATGTCCCACTGCGCCGGGAACGGGAAATAGTCATCGCCCGTCTTCTTGAAGTACCGCTGTTTCCACTTTGTCCCATAGACGAGTGCCACGTCATTCCTGGTGAAAGTGAGGAGAGGATCTGCCTTCGAGAAATCGGGAATGATGACTTCCGGGTGCTCTTTGGGATCGGTAACCACATTGGCCATGCGCGTCTGTTTCCAGCGATCGTAGATTGCGGAATGGCAGGTTCGGCATGCGGCCGACCCGGTATATTGGGGCGTTTGGGCCAAAAGGACCCACGCGGAAATACCGAGGCTGAAGAGGCGGAGGAACATCATTTCGGCATTATTTCACATCGGCAAGAGCATCAGCCGGCGCAGGGCGGGGCAACCAATCGTTCCCGCAGCGCTGCTGACACCGCGGCGGCAGCGTTTCTCGCGGGCACGTCCGTCGTCTTGCGGCTTTTGCGTTCGACAAATTCCACGAGGCCGCCGGCCAGCTTCTTGCCGACGGTAATGCGATACGGAATTCCGATCAGGTCGGCATCCTTGAACTTCACTCCGGGGCGCTCGTCGCGATCGTCCAGCAGGACGTCGACCCCCTGGGCGCGGCAATCGTCGTAGATCGCGCGCGCCGCCTCTCTCTGTGCCGGTTCCGAATTGTTGGCCGGCGTCACCACGACCTGGAACGGTGCGATGGCGGCCGGAAGAACCATGCCGTCATTATCGTGATGCAGCTCGATCGCCGCGCTCAGAATACGCTCGATCCCTATCCCGTACGAACCCATGATGGGAGTAGTTTCTTTGCCGTCCGCATTGAGCACGCGCAGTCCCATGGTCTCGGAGTATTTGTATCCGAGCTTGAAAATGTGCCCGATTTCGACGGTCTTCTGAATATCCAGCTGACGGCCGCAGTGGGTGCAACCGTCGCGTCGCTCCACCTGACGCAGGTCATGCAATTCCGCCTGAAAATCCTTGCCCAGCGTTACGTGGCGTAAGTGGTAATCGTCCCGATTGGCTCCCGCGATCATGTTGCGCCGTCCGGCCAAAGCGCGATCGGCCACGATGGTCATGTTGCTCACGCCAACGGGGCCCAGCGAGCCGGCATCTGCGCCGAACCCCTCCCGGATTTCTTCCGGATGCGCGGGCCGGA
>PSRJ01000182.1 GCA_003175985.1 Terriglobia bacterium | reverse complement strand
TACATCACCCGGGAGCGGCTGTGCGCCCGAAGGCCGCACTGTCATCGTAAGGCTAAGGCCGGCAAGGGCCAGAGTCGAAAACAATCGCCAAACGGCGAGGTTGGCCGGCCGGCGATTCGCGAAATTTGCACGTATCGAACTCATGCCCCAACTATGCGCGATGTGTCACCAGAGCGTCATCACGACATCGAGGAGTTTTCGGCTAACTGCGGGGGCAAACCGGCTCATACCACGGGGGTGGTACCCGCATTTCACCCAAACCTATAACCCGACAGGGGTATTTCGCGACCTCTGGAACAGGGTTACCCCAAAAACCTCCAAATTTGTGATGTGCGCCGGAGCGGCATTGCGGCATATTCTGATCAACGATTGCAAAATCGTTGGGCGCTTCAGGGACCTGGATGCGCCGCAAGGAGAAAGGAAAATGGCTCGACTTTCATTACTGGATCCCACAAAAACGGGGAGGGAAGCGGCCGACCTGAAGAAAAAGCTCCGCCGCCTCGTCGTTGGACAAGAGGAAGCGATTCACGAGGTCGTCAGGACCTACCAGACGCACGTCACCGGGCTGTCCCCCACGGGCCGCCCAATTGGCAATTTCTTGTTTCTGGGGCCGACCGGCACCGGCAAGACTCGGATCGTCGAGGCGTTGGCGCAGTCCTTGCTCGATGATCCCAAAGCCGTAATCAAAATTGATTGCGGCGAGTTTCAGCACAGCCACGAGGTTGCCAAGCTCATCGGGTCGCCTCCCGGATATTTGGGCCACCGCGAAACTCATGCTCTCCTGTCGCAGGAGGCGTTGAACCGCCACCATACCGAGAAGATCAAGATCAGCCTCGTCCTTTTCGATGAAATCGAGAAGGCGTCCG
Source organism: Terriglobia bacterium (assembly GCA_003175985.1). GTDB lineage: Bacteria > Acidobacteriota > Terriglobia > Bryobacterales > Bryobacteraceae > PSRJ01. The sequence goes on along the minus strand of PSRJ01000182.1, from coordinate 4,791 downwards.
ACGCCGTGTGGAATCTCCTCCTGGGCATCCTCGACAAAGGCATTTTGACCCTCGGAGACAACCGCAAAGTCGATTTCTCGTCGGCGATGGTCTTCCTGACCAGTAATCTCGGCGCCGCCGAGATGTGTGCCCTCGGCAATCCCCAGTTGGGGTTCCACTCTGCCGCCCCCGAAGACGCCCCTTCGCACCAGGAAGTTGGTGACCGGATGTCCCGCATCGGTGTTGCTGCGGCCCGGCGCAAGTTCACTCCCGAGTTCATCAACCGGTTGGACAAAATCGTCGTTTTCAAACCCCTCGGAGAGGAAGAGCTGCGTACCGTTGTGGATATCGAGTTGGACATTGTCCGGGAGCGCATCCTGAACGCCACCGCGGGCCAGCCCTTCGGCCTCAGCATCACCGATAGCGCCCGCGAGTTCTTGCTCGCAGAGGGCACCGATTCCCGGTATGGCGCGCGTCACCTGAAGCGTGCCATCGAGCGCCTGCTGATCCAACCGCTTTCCAACCTGATGGCCAGCGGCCAGATCCGGCGCGGTGATTACATCCGGGTGACCCACTCCGCCGGCTCGCCCTCGTTGATCTTCTATGAGGCCGCGGCCTCGCAAGCTTGGGAATTTGCCAGCCGGGCTGCGTAGAAGTGACCAGCGCATTGTTTCAAATTTTGAGCGATATAAGGAGCATATAGAAATGACTCGAGCTGAAATGAACAATTTTCGGGCTGTCTTGAACGCCAAGCACGCCGAAGCCACGCGAGCACTCGGCAGGCGGGACGGTCTCACCATTGAACGGACCCCGGATGCTCTCGATGAAGTACAGTTCGCCGCCGCGCGCGAATTGTCGACTCGCAACCTTGAGCGGGAGTCGAGCCTCTTGCGCGAGGTGCGTGCAGCGCTGGATCGGATTGCCGACGACAGCTATGGTAGCTGCCTTCACTGCGAGGAAGACATCAGTCCGAAGCGGCTGAAAGCCATGCCCTGGGCAACTCTCTGTATTGCCTGCCAGGAATACGCGGACCAGAACTGGCACCGGGAATTGGAACATGAAACAGTTCTCCGCGACGCCGCCTGATCCTGGCCGCCTAGCCACGTGTCCGCCAAATCTCCTCCGGGCGGCCGAACCGCGCATGGTCCCGGAAACACCCGGGCCGATTCGGATCGGTCTGGCGCTGGGCGGCGGCTTCGCCCGCGGCATCGCCCATGCCGGAGTGCTCCGGATCTTCGAGCAGCATCGCATCCCCATCCACTGCATTACCGGCATCAGCGCCGGATCCATCGTCGCCGCCGCTTACGCCAGCGGAGCCACGCCCGACGAGATCGCTCGTGCTGGTTGCTCGATGCGCTTCCGCGATGTCGGCCGCTGGAATCTCGGCCGTCTGGGCCTGGTCCGCAGCGCGTGCATGGTTCTTGGAGCGTCTCCTGAAAGCCTACCGGTTTGAAAACATGCGCATCCCGCGATTTCAGTCTATCTTCCTGCGCCCGGTCCGGAGGTCGAGCCCAGCAATGTGTTTCAGGTGGTCAACCGCTGCTTCCAGATCCTCCAAAGGCGATCGGAAGACCACTGGCGGAGCGAATCGGACCTGGTGATCGCTCCCGACGTCCGCGAAATGGATTGGAATGCCTTCGGGCAAGGCCCCGGGCTCATCGAAGCCGGCGAAGCCGCCGCGCGAGCCGCCCTCCCCGGGATCCAGGAGTGGTTTACGAGCGACCGCTATCGTGCCGCATAGAATCTGTCCGCACCCCTTATAGCTGGATGATCCCGCGCCGAATGGCAATTGCTACCGCCTCCGTGCGGTCGTTAGCTCTCAGTTTCGTCATGACGTGCTTGAGATGTGCTTTGACCGTCTCCTCTGCGATGAACAGCTTCTCCCCGATATCCCGGTTCCGGTTGCCCGCAGCGACGTGCCGCAAAACTTCCACTTCCCGGTCGCTGAGATTCTCGTCGTCAAGATGCTCCGCCAGCCCGGCTGCAATCTCCGGCGGGACAGACTTCCTGCCTGCGTGGACCTGGCGGATCGCCTCGATCATTTGTTGGGCCGGCATGCTCTTCAGCAAATAACCGCGGGCTCCGGCCTTTAGAGCGCGTTGAATCTCGACATCGCGCTCGAACGTCGTCAATACGATGATGCGGGCTTCGGGAAATTCCGACCGGATCGCCATCAAGGCATCTAGGCCATTGAGATCGGGCAGGGCAAGGTCCATCAGAGTGACATCTGGCCGCAGCCTGCGGAATGCTTCTATCCCGTCGGTGCCTTTTGAGGCGACCCCCACCAGCGACATGTCGGGTTGGCAATTGATGATTGCGCCGATACCCTCGCGAAACATAGGGTGGTCGTCGACGCTCAGGATTCGAATAAGAGCCGTGTTCGTCATAGCTGCCTCCTGATTCATTTGCCGATTTCGAAATAGGTTCTACAATCTCTTGGTCAGCGGCAGTCAGGCATATGCTTCCGCCAGCATTTGGCCTGAAACCGAGATCTCTACTTCCGTGCCGGATCCTGGACGGCTCCAGATCTGGAATTGCGCCCCCACCTGGGTAGCACTCTCCCGCATTCCGACGAGCCCCCAATGGCCATGCCGGCCCAATCGGACGGTCTTGGGATCGATCCCGCGACCGTTGTCGCGCACGCGAATCTGCAACCGCCGCGGCCGGTATTCCACCTCCGCTTCGATGATGGTGGCTTCGGAATGGCGCAACGCGTTGATCAATGCCTCCCGAGCGATCAGGAAAATCTGTCCCTGAATCACAGGGTTCAAGGCTTTCGGCTGTCCGCTGACAAAAACCCGAAACCGGGAGCCCCTTGGGAACTCATCCTTCAGGCACGAAAGCCCTTGCTCCAGGCTCATCGACTCCATCGCAGGCGTCTCCCGCGCGACGCGTGCGCGTTGCCGAAAGGCTTTCTGGATGACCTCGGCCGCCCAGTCGAATATGTCGCGAGCACAAGCAAACCCGCCATTCATTATGTTCGTCGTTCCGTCAATACCGCAGTTCACAACTGTGCCTCCCTATTCCCATCCACTCGAACAGTTTTCCAGCTCGATGTGCTCCCCACTTCACGGATCTGATCGGACTGCACGAGCCGATTACACCAGAAGCGCGGTGACGGAACAATTAGACGAAGGTATTGCCGATATGCTCGTATGTCTCGGCCCACAGCCGGTGCAGCCCCTGGGCGGTGAAACCGACACCAAAGTACAATGGACGTTTCTCCGCGGGTGGAGCACTATCAGGTTATGGAATTGCGCCAAGAAGCGGGGACCATGAACGGTGCGCTCGTGTCTGTGGTCGATGACGATGAGTCTTTGCGAGAGTCGCTGCCCGACTTGCTAAAGGAGTTTGGCTTCAAAGCCTGTACCTTTTCTTCTGCCGAAGAATTTCTGTCGTCCGATTGTCTGAATCGGACCGGATGTCTCCTTCTGGACATCGCAATGCCCGGTATGAACGGATTCGATCTGCAACGGGAATTGCAGCTTCGAGGCCGGAAGATTCCGATCGTCTTCATCACCGCTCAGACGGATGAGGCCTTGCGGGCGAAGGCGTTCGCACGAGGAGCTGTGGGCTTCCTCCTCAAGCCATTCAGCGATACCGCATTGCTTGCTTCCGTCGAGACCGCTCTTCGGACGAGCTGAGCATGTCCATTTGTGGGGCGGACGCCCACCTCCGTGCGGTTCCCCCTGGACCCGCACCGTCAGCGCCCAGCGAATCTCGACTACGAACGAGAGGCCGACGAGGCGTCCGCCCCACCGCCTTCGGCATCGCCGCCCTCCAGGCGACCGGCTTTGAGCCGGCGGTCTTCAAGTCTTCGAACCAGCCTCTCGATCGGCACCCATTCTCGCTAAAATACCGAACAAGGGGGGGAAGTGCCGAATTTTTGCAGCACTGCGCAGAGGGCCCCCTCCAAGCACGTCTGTCGCTTTAAAATCAATCCTTGCGCCGAGAAACTGTTCGAGGCCCAAGATCTCAGGCCGCCATTACGATTAGGGACCCAAGCATTTGGACATAATATGGGCCCGTGCCGGAGTGAGAGATGAGCGGTGTACGCGTTCTAGTGGGGACGCGCAAAGGTGCGTTCGTCCTGACTTCCGATGCAGCGCGCCAACAGTGGGAGATCGCCGGTCCCCATTTTCCCGGCTGGGAGATATTCCATCTGAAGGGATCTCCAGCTGACGCGGAGCGGCTATATGCCTCGCAGTCCAGCACTTGGTTTGGGCAACTGATACAGCGTTCCGATGACGGCGGGAAAACTTGGGGGCCAGTCGGTAACAAATTCCCGTACGACGGCGTCCTAGGCACGCATGAGTGGTTCGACGGCACGCCGCATCCCTGGGAATTCAAACGAGTTTGGCATCTCGAACCATCACTGATCGACCCAGACACGGTCTACGCTGGCGTTGAAGACGCCGCTTTATTCCGCTCAACTGATGGCGGTCAGACATGGCAGGAATTATCTGGGTTGCGCCGTCACGGCTCAGGCCCGCGCTGGCAGCCGGGCGCCGGTGGCATGTGCCTGCACAACATTCTTTTGAATCCGAGCGAGCCTGACCGGATATTCACAGCCATCTCAGCCGCGGGGGTCTTCCGGTCCGACAATGCGGGCCAGACGTGGCGACCAACCAACCGTGGACTGAAGTCACAATACATCCCCGATCCTAATGCCGAGGTTGGCCATTGCGTTCACCGGATCGCGATGCACCGCTCGGGCCGTGGCGCGCTGTTCATGCAGAAGCACTGGGACGTCATGCGCAGCGACGACGCCGGCGAATCATGGCACGAGATCAGCGGGAATCTGCCGACCGA
>PSRJ01000309.1 GCA_003175985.1 Terriglobia bacterium | reverse complement strand
CTTGTACTTGGCGTATTCATCGTATAAAACGCCGAATTTCCGCCCAACGCACCGCCCAACGGATTTTGGGCGGAGGGAGCCACAGATCCCTACCCCCATTGCGTTCCCTCCCCGCACGGCAATTATCTCCACAACCTAGACATTACCAAATCAGTCGCACACAGTTTCCATTGTTGAGCGCTCATTCCCGACTGGCGAAGGGGGTAAAAATTCTCGGATTCTGTTCTCCAGGTCAGGGCCTACGCACCGCAAGTCTCAGCCTGTTGCCAAATCACGCATGTGCAGCCGGGGACAAACATTCTCGGAATAAATCATGTCTGCCCATTTGAGCCGCGAGTTCGGCGCCGCGCACCCTCATCTTAAGGAGCCAGGAGAGCCCGGGTTCATTTCAGGTAACCCTCGTGCGAGCCCGGCACGAGATGCTGGCCAATCGATCTCTGGCCCGGCGAGGTCTTTCGTAATGTCGCATCAGTGCGAGCGACCCGATCCAGGGAGGCAAACAATCTCGGAATTTCCCAGTCCATGCAAATTGGATCTTAACGGCGCGGGTTTCCGCGAGGGCGGAAGGAACGTTATCCCGAAGTGCCCTGGGGCACCTGCCCGATTGGGCCGATAAACGGTTGGTGCGGCGGACCATGACGGACCGGAAGGGTTGGCAGTGAGCCTATCGGATGTTCTAGTCTGTCCGGTTTCTGGAAAGGGTTTCGGTTCCTAGCCTGCCCCCGATGCGGATCGCGGGCGCAGAGGGTCTGGAAGAGAGGCGATTTTTCTCGGATTATGGCGGCCACCGTCACGGCCGCTGCTCACGGCACGTACGGCGCATCGAGCCATTGGCCCTTGCATCCGGTGAGGCCGCCTGGTCCCGGACCTTGGGAAGGCCCATTTTGCAGGTTTTTGCAAGTATTGCAAATTACCCATACCGTGCAGGTTTCTACGGCAATGCCGTTGCGCACGTCGACGAGGGCTGTTGACGCTGCCGGATGCAAGCAAACCGATAGCTCCAACAAACATTTTTCGGGTTTGATTTACGCGCACCCATAGAAGAGATCCGGCTCACTCGTAAAACCCCAAGTTCTCGAGCCTGGAGTCCATTCCCGGCTCTAAAAGGATCGTGAGCGCCTGGTCGACACACAGGCGGCCATCGTCGGGCATAACCTGCGATCAGGCTTTGACGGGTTCCTCGCGTTCGCGAATACGAAGGTTGAGACCGCGCCCGATTTCGAGAAGATGCGTAACGCCCGAGGTCTGATCGTCCTTGGCTAAGTAGCCCCCGAACGGAACCTCGTTCGCGTTTGGAAGCCATCTGGGCGCGCCCGTCTCGAACCCTCACCGGCGCGGTCGCCATCGCCTAGCTATTCCGTCTGCGGGAACGGCACGTTTTCGGCGACGAATAACGTGAATTCTACTTTGCCTGAACCTTGCAATTCTTTGTACTGTACAGGCGTGACGGTTCCACGTACCTGATTGCTGCGCAGCGGCACGTTAGTCGCGCCAGCCGCCCGAAGCGTGACGTTTTGGAGCGCAAGACTGCCGATCCCGTCCGGGGTGCCTGGGGCGCTTACTTGTGTGATGAGCCCGGATGCTACATCTCCAGTTCGTGCCAGCGCCGTCCCGTTTTGGGTCAAGTCCTGGGCCAGAACGAAGGTGACGGTCTGGCCCGCGGTGGTTTGCCGGACATCGAAACCGTCCACCAAAATCAGCGCCACCGGGGTGCCTTCACGCAGAAGCGGGACGGCTGCGGCCGATTTGGCAGGCGCATGGGATGTCAGCTTCTTGAGAAAAAACTCCTGGCCCAAGTTCAATCCGATCAGGCCGGCAAAATGGAACATGAGACCTCTGCCGAGCAGGGTGTATTGTGTGCGCGAACCAGGGTAATAAACGTTTGAGATTTCTGCCGCGGCGATCGCTCCGGCCACCCCGGCGTACGGCGGTTGCCATTTTCCGTTGTCTCCCCTGACGCGAAACGCGGATTTGATCGCATACCACGCGCGCTGTTTTTTCGAGCCCTCGCCATTGTAGAAATAACGGGGATCCTGATGAAACGCCGACTCGGCCAGAGCGGAAGTAATCAAAAGGCTAGTAGCGGCAGTACCATACGCGGCCGCGAAACGCTCACCGTAGCCGACGCTACCCTGCCCGAATTGGCGATAGCTGTTCCGATCTTGCTGAATTCCTGCCGTAATGCCTACAACAGCGAAAGTGGCGGGGTCGATCATCATCTTGAAGCCTAGCTTGAATTTCTGCTTGGGTGATAACGGAACCGCATTGTCTTTATATGCGACGAAATAGTTAGGGATGACTCCCAGGATGCGCTGCTGCGTCTCACTCTTGAATTGCTCCTCGGCCAGTTCTTCCGGAGATAGCCCAACCGTCACCGTGGTCACAGCGGGCGCCACCTGCATGATGGCCTTTACTGGCGTCGATTCCGTCGTGGCCGAAGGTTGAACATTCGAATCGGTCCAATCGGCCAATCCGCTGGCGGATATCTTCACGTTGTAGCCGGCGGGCGGCAAAGACGAAATCTGAAATACCCCCTCGGCGTCGGTCACTGTCGTCCGCGAAGTTCCATCCGGGCTTTCGAGCGTGACGACCGCGCCCAGGATTGCCGCACCCGAAGAATCGGTTACGTTTCCTTGAATGGAGCCGGTGGATTCCGGCATGGCAGTTTGCGCTGCGAGCAGAAGCGTCACAGCGATTGATAAACGAATGGATTTCATCTAGCCTCCTACTACGTAGCAGCGTTCGGCATCGGTGAACGCACCGGGGATGCCATTTCGCGCGGCCCAAGTACCTGCAATGTTTTCAACGTTCATTTGGCTTGTAGACGCCGAGTGAATCGTCAGCGCGCCGGCAAATGCCGAATCCCCCGCTAGCTTGCCGAACAAACGACCGGCTAATTCGGCAGGGTTGCGGCGGGGCGAGAAGGGAAACGGTGCGGCCACGCAGACTGGTAATAAGGCAGCCTTCTTATCTTTTTCTTGCACCCTGTCGGATTATCGGCGATTGCCTATGTCAGATGTCGATGATCGTCAGCAGCGCATTGGAGATTCAACGACTTATCAGTGGGGCCCGGATTGCACAAACTGCGAGTGAGGTATTTGAACATGAGAGGAGTTCTTGTAACAGCGTGCCTCGCGGCCGCTCTACTCGCCGCGGGATGCGCAACAAAGAAGTACGTCCGTAATACCGTTGCCCCCGTTCAAGCGAGAGTGGAGCAAGTGGGGGAACAAACCAGCCGGAACGCTCAGGCAATCGAAGAAACCCGAGGCCAAGTAAAACAAGTGGATGCACGTGCGGAGGCGGGTATTAGCGCCGCTGGCGAACGCGCGGCGAGCGCCGATCAACACGCCGCCACGGCTGACCAGCACGCCGCCAACGCGATGACGCGTGCCAGCGAGGCGCTGGAAAGCGCGAATAAAGTGAGCCGCGACTTGCGCCAGCTCGTGTCGAACATTGATGACTACCAACCGCAATCATCCGCAAGTGTTCTCTTCAAATTCAACCAGTCCGTGTTGACCGCTGATGCGAAGAGGCAGTTAGACGATTTGGCCGTTGGAGCCAAATCCCACAGCCGTCTTTTGATTACCGTCGAGGGATTCACCGACAATGTTGGGGCCGCGAAGTATAACGAGGCGCTGAGCCAGCGGCGCGCTGACGCCGTGGTCCGGTATCTGGTGACCCGCTGGGATATTCCGATTTATCGAATCCACGTGGTAGGTCTTGGAACAGAGAAACCGGTCTCTACAGCGCGCACCGCCGCGGCACGCGCCCAGAACCGAAGGGTGGAAGTGAGGGTGTTCAGTGGGGACGGAATTGAGGCCGCATTGAACGGCCACTCCGAAAACTCCGCGAGCCGCTCCGCTGTTGAGCCGCCCGCTCCCACGCCGAACCAATAACGATTCAAGGGTAGGGAGACCGGGCACACGGCGCGGCTCCCTGCTCAATCTGCACCCGCGAGCGGACGCGCACTTTGCCGCCAAATTCGGTCTGCGGGGATGTGCGAATGCAAGTATTTGTGAACAGAAACTATGCTACTACCAAGGAGAAACTTGAGATGACGATTAAATGGAACCGATTGTTGCTGCCTGCTTGCCTTGCTCTAATCGGCTTTACGATGAAAACGGCGAGCGCGGATGAGTGGAACAAAGAAATGGATCTTCAGTTCAACGCGCCGGTACAGGTGCCCGGCCACGTGCTGCAGCCCGGTAAGTACGTCTTCCGGCTTGCCGATAGCAATTCCGACCGAAACATTGTTCAGATCTTTGCCGTTGATGAAGCCGGCCGGGAGAACTTCGTGACGACGATCCTTACCGTGTCGGACTATCGCATGAAGACGCCCGACAAGCCGATTGTCGAGTTCGAAGAGCGGCACAGCGGCGATCCCGAAGCAATCAAGAGCTGGTTTTATCCCGGCGCCAACACCGGTTGGCATTTTGTGTATCCGAAATCGGAACGGCTGGAAGTAGCGAATGTGGCGCCTCCACCGGCCCCTGCTCCGCCTCCAGCGGCTGAACCGCTGCCCCAGCCTCCAGTCGAGACTGCCGAAGAGACTCCCCAAGAAGCCCCGGTGGTGGCCGTCGAGAAAGAGGTGCTCATTTCGGAGATCGAAAGTATCCCAGATCCAATTCCTGATTCTCAAGCGGAGGCGGACCGGTCCCTACCGGAAACGGCGGGACATTCGGCTGCACTTCTACTGGCCGGAGTTCTGACGGCCGGCGCTGGGTTGTTTGCGCTCTTGTTGTCGCTGCGAAGATCTCGCATTCAGGCCGAGGCGTAAGTGCCCCGGCTCCGGTTATTAGCTTGCTTTGGAGGCGCCCTCGTGCTTGGGGGCGCTTCTTTTTTAGGCTTTTACTATTCGCTGCAGCGCGGCGCGGAACTCGCACAGCGGAACGCGCAAGAATGGCTCAATCAGGCCATCATCGCCCGACGGGCGGCTCCGCCGGGGCCGGCCCGCCCCCGCGTCAGCCGCGGGGATGTACTAGGCAAATTGACCATCCCCCGGCTGAATCTGTCAGTGATGGTCTTCGAGGGAGATGACGCCGCCATTCTAAGGCAAGGGGCGGGGCACATCCCGGGGACAACACTGCCGCAGGAGAACGGCAATTTTGGGGTCGCGGCGCACCGGGACACCTACTTTCGGCCGCTCCGGTTGATACGTCCGAACGATCTCATTGAATTCACGGCTCTCGAAGGCGTCTCACACTACAGTGTCACCGACACGAGGATCGTTCGTCCGTCCGACATTCAGGTTTTGGAGAAGGCGCCGGGCCGCAACCTGACGCTGGTAACCTGCTACCCGTTTTATTACCTCGGCAGCGCACCAAAGCGTTGGATTGTACATGCGAAGCGGATCGATTGATATGCCAAAGAACGGCTCACGAACAGTGCTGAAGTTCCGTCGGCAGGTCTGTCGGCAAGTGACGACGGCGCCGAAGCTGTCGAGGCCGGGGGTCTCGTAACCTGCTGATTT
>PSRJ01000359.1 GCA_003175985.1 Terriglobia bacterium | reverse complement strand
TCTCCGCTGGTACGACGAAGGCGCCCGTGCGCTGCGCGATGGCACTCCCTACCGGGCCATGAAGGCCTTCGAGCGCGCCGTACAGTTGGATCCGTCGTTCAATCTGGCGCATGCCCGGCTGGCGGAAGCAGCTACTGAGCTCTTTTACATGGATAAGGCCCAGTCGGAAATGCTGCAGGCCAGCCCTCCCGCATTCGGTGCGTGGTTCCTGTTGCCTGCCGAAAAGCTCCGCCTGGAAGCTGTGTACTTCACTTTGACCCGAGACTTCGCGCAGGCCGCCAAAAAATACCGGCAGCTTCTGGATAAAGCGCCACAAAACGAGAAATCCGCGGTCCTGGTGGACCTGGGCCGCGCTTATGAAGCCGCGGGCGACCTCAGGGCAGCCTTGGCGAGCTACACCGATTCCACAAAACGGGACAAGCAATATGCCGCTGCATTTCTGCGGCGAGGCGCTTTATACGGCAGGCGCCAGGAGCTCAAACAGGCCGCTGCCGATTTCGACACGGCCGAACAGCTCTATCAAACGGAAGCCAACGTTGAGGGGCTAACCGAGGTCGCGTACCAACGCCATCTCATGCTGCGGCGGACCGGCAAACTGGCGGAAGCGCGCCCGCTGGCGGAGCGCTCGCTCGCCATGGCGCGGCAGAGCGGGGATGAGTATCATCAGATCCGCGCGCTGCTCGCGCTGAGCTATATCGATTACAACCAGGGCGATACTCCGCTCGGGCAGCGGGATGCGGAGCAGGGCGTCGAGCTCGCGCGCCGGGCCGGAATCGAACCATTGGCGGCCAGTGGCCTGGTGGATGTGGGCACGGCTCTGTTCTACAAGGGCGACAACGCTGCCGCGCTGCCTTACCTCCAGGACGCGCTGGGCCTCGCCAGGCAGCATCAATCGGCCCTGGTACAGGCCAGAGGACTTCTCATTCTCGGCCAGGTGCTGCTCAAGGACGGCCGCAAAGAAGAGGGCTTGGCAATGCTCAAGCAGGCAGGGGATCTGCTGCAGAAAGCCGGATTCCGCAGCGAGGCGGCGCGCGCTCTGATTCCCATCGGCCGCGCTCTTCGGGACAAGGGAGATTATGACGCCGCCGCTACTTTATTTCATGAGCAGATTCCTCTGGCGGAACAGGTGAATGATCAGGCCGGAATCGCGCTTGCCGAACAAGGCTTGGGGTCGGTCCTCATGTTGCAGGAGCGATATCCGGCGGCGCTCCGCAGCCTCGACCGGAGCCTGGCGATTTACCGCGGCCTCAGTGATCAACTCGGCATCGGGTACACGCTTCCCGACAGAGGCAAAGTACTCGCCAGCCTTGGGCAGTATCGTGAAGCGGAAACCGCGCTCGACGAGGCGGAGTCCTACGCTCTGCGTTTTGGCGGCCTCAAGCCCTTGTTGGCCGGCATTCACACCTTCCGCGCGGAAATGAGGCTGAGTCAGCGCCTGTTTACCGAGGCGGCCGTTGAGAGCCGCAAGGTCCTGGATAACGCCGGAGATGATCTGACCTCCGCAGCGAATGCGAAACGGATTCTGGGTCTCGCCGCCGTTTTTTCGGGACGCCTCCGGGAGGGCAAGGCATATTGCGAAGATGCCGTCAAAATGGCCGGGCAGGCCATGACTCCCGAGGAACTGGAAGAGGCGCAACTGGCCGTGATCGAGAGCCGGCTGGCCGGCAACGATGCCGCGGCGGCGCTTGTATCCGCCGGCGAGTTGGCCAGCCAGTTTGCCTCCAAGGGGCAAACCGAATCCGAATGGCATGCCCTTATGTTGGCAGCTCGTGCAGCCCGCCAACCCGGTGTCCGCGGCGAGTACATACTGCGCGCAAACGCGGCGCTGCAGAAGTTGCGCGCGAACTGGGGACAGGAGGCGCTCGACTCCTATCTCTCCCGGCCGGATGTCCGCTGGCTGCGGCAACAGGTTGAGCAGTTACATCACTAACAATGGGTTCCTAGTGTGAGGAGATTCGAAATGTCCAACGAAAACGTGATGTTGTTTCTGGGTGGAGTGGCCGTAGGAGCGGCAACCACTCTGTTCGTGGTAAAGAAGTTTCAGTCCGTGGACCCGCCGGTGTCCATCGGCGATGGCTCTCTGGACGTGCAATCCAACAATGGCTGGTTGAGTGGAGCTCCCAACACTGAAGTTGATACCCTGCAGCCTGCGGGGTCGCGGCTCCGAGATGTTAACTCGGTGATTCTCGAGTTCGATGAGGGAGCCACCGTGGATCTGACTCCCAATCTGGTCGGGGAATTGAACCTGACACTCACTTATGGCGCCGATACCATTCGTGTGACCACCACTCTCAATGCGGCGGGTCTGCACCACGCAAACCTGAAGATTCAATCGACGCAGCACAAAAGGTTCCGGAAGTTGAGCCTGAACGATAATGTCCGGAGCCACGAGGTCACGGCGTCGACCCTTACCGCCATCTCGGATGGAGTGAATACCTATAACCCCGTAAAGAAAGGGGCTAAAATTTCCTTCTATTACCTTTAGACCACCGGCTTCGCGGCGCCTCAGTGCGTCATCGAATACACGACGTAATTGACGCCCAGCCGTATGCCGAGCGCGGAGTATTTCTCGGGATACTCCGGCTCATCGGCCCATTCCCAGGAATCGCCGACGTCGGAATTGAATGACATGGCGACCATCAGCCTGCCCTTGTCGTCGTAGATGCCGCGCCAGTGCGGCACCGCGCCGTCATTCTGGGTCCGATAGCGCTGCTGCCCGCGCACGCCCCACATACCCGGAACCTGGTAGCGGTCGTTCAGGTCGTATACCGCGTGGAAAATCGAATCGGAGTTCTCGATCTCGACAATCGGCCGGTCGGGAAAGACCCGCTCCATGCTCTCCATGAAACGGCCCCATTCCTCGTTGCCCCAGAAGTCATCGAGAGCCAGGAATCCGCCGCGCAGCAGATATTCGCGCAGCGTCTTGGCTTGTGAGTCAGTCAGCTTCCAATCGCCCATTTCGCCGGCGCACAGCCAAGGCCAGTCGAATATATCGTCGGTATCGTCCGGGTTGACGGGCTGCTCGGCCGAACGGACGTGAACGCGCGTCAAACGCCGCAGGGCCAGTGCGAAATGCCGGTCGGCCCTCGGGTAATCCTGCGTCCAACTGGTGCCGCCTTCCCGCCAGTCCAGCCGGCCGAAGCGGTAGCGGGCGAAGCGCGCGTAAGGGTGCTGCGGGTACATCAGCCGCCCGAAAACCCATTCGGTTCTTTCATCGGCGCCCGGCGGGATGGGGATGTTATCGTATCCCTCCATACTGATGTAGACACGAAACGGCTTCGTGGCAAATAGAGCCGAAACGCACACCAATCCCAGCCCAAAGCGCCGGATTGCTTTGCCAGGATTCATTCGCGCGCCAATTCGGCCTTTGCCGTGTGTCCATCTACGCGATGCGCGAATACCTGGACGTTGATATCGGAGCTCTTGTCCCAGCCGTTTCCCTGGCCGTCGAAGCTTCCTTCGGCTTTGCCCGATGCATCGAAAAGGAGCATGGCGCCGTCAGCGCCATCCTGCCGCGCGCCGCTCAGCGACGCATTGGAGGCGTGGTTAAACCATTGGTAGGTCTTCGAGTCCGCGCCCGGAATCGGCCGCCCCATACCCCACACGCCAAAGCCGTACCGGATGCCGCCATCCACCACGATATGCAAACCCGTGAAATCGATTTGCCAGACACGCAGAGCCTTTCCGAAATCGTCGTAAAGAGGCGCGCCCGCCGCGGTGGCATCCGATACCCGGATATTCGCATCGCCAGTTTCGTCAGTACCCTGCGATAACGCGGCAGCCCCGCGCGGCGTCAGCCCGGCGCCCGAAGTCCCAACATACAATCTCACGTCCTGGAAGAAATCGCCCAGGTGGTCGGGATCCAGCTCGTGGAGGCCGGGTACGGTCCAGGTACGAATCGAATCGATGACCCACTTTTCACCGCGATTGCCGATCGTGAAATCGTCTCCGAGGAAGCCTTGCTCATCGTTGTGCCATCGCACGTTGCTGCGGGCCGCTCCCGCCACATTGTTTATGTTGGCTTGGGGCAATCCGCGATCCACCACCAACGCGGTGTCGGCGCCCCAAGCGGCCGAAACCAGCACCACACCGGTCATCACCGTCAAAACGCAAACTGCACGCGGCACGAGCATCCTGTTCTCCTTGGATTCTATTCTACATACTCGGCCGCGCCAGCGGCGTGCCTCGAAGGAGCTTTATTGCGCTAGGAGGATGCTGAAAAAGGCCGTAAGACTACCGCTCCCTGACGGTCGCGGCTCCGTAGGCGCCCTAGTCCATGGTCCAGGCGGTCTCGTCCGTATCCGAAGGAAAGGGTGGCTTGCCGGAGTTCTCACTCGGCAGGCCTACCGTGCGGTTCACACCCGTGCGTCTGCCGCCCGGCGGCACGCTCAGGGCCAGCGCCCGCAGCGGGTCCGCCGCGCGCCCCTCAAAGGCTGGAGCGGCGCCTACCAGATCCCCGAGTTCTCCCACGATCTGCTTCAGCCTCTCCGAGTGGGACGTGAGTTGGCCTGCCGTGGCCGCACCTTCCCCGGCACTGGCCGCCGCGTTTTGCGTCCCCAGTTCCATTTGCGTAATCGCCTTGGCGATCTGCTCAATCCCGCGCGATTGCTCCTGGCTCCCGGTGCTGATTTCATCCACTAAGGCCTTGATCCTGGCGGCTTCTTCGCTCACGCTTCGAATGGCGGCGGCAACCAGATCCACCTTCAATTTGCCCGAGTTGGATTTGCTGACAGAGTCCTCAATGAGATCCGCGGTATCGCGGGCGGCCTGCGCGCATCTTTGCGCGAGGCTGCGTACTTCGTCGGCTACCACGGCGAAACCCATTCCGGCTTCTCCCGCCCGTGCCGCTTCCACGGCCGCGTTTAACGCCAGAATATTGGTTTGGAATGCGATCTCGTCGATCACCTTGATGATCTTGGAGATCTTGTCGCTCGATGCGTTGATCTCGCCCATGGCGGTCACCATCTGGTCGAGCGAGTTTTTCGTTTCCGCGAATTTCTCCTGCGACTCGGCGACCAGCTTCGCCGCACTCATTGAGTTATCGGTATTCCGGCGTGCCATCGAGTGGATCTCCTCCGCCGCGGCCGATGTTTCTTCGATCGAGGCGGCCTGTCCGGAGGAACCTTGGGCCAAAGCCTGGCTGGAAGAGCCAAATTGCGAGGCGGCCAAGGCGATCTGTTTCGCGCTTTCTCCCAACTCCGAGGCCATCCGCTGTAATCCGCGGTTCGTCTTACCAACCAGCACGGCAATCCAGCCACTCACTCCCAGGGAGACCGCCAACAGCATGAAGGTAACCGTGTTTTGCCCGTTCCAAACCGTTAGTCCTGTTAGTAGCAGCACAACGATAAGTGTGCCGGCACTCAGGATGAGCTTCTTGCCGATCGTCATCGAAGTTGACTCCAGTCGCGAGCGTTATCCCGCAGGTATTTCATCGGCCGGAATATGCCGGAACTTTAGGAAGAAGCTTCCCGGTTCAGCCAGGGGTAACGCGCCGTGTCCTTGGCCGCGTAATCCGGATCCAGATAGATGAAACATCGCTGGATCAGCCAGTCGCGGATCTCGAACACATCGCACCACCGGCCCGCCGCCCATTCCGGACTCCCCGCGCGCCACGGCCCTGCCATGTGCTCCCCATGGCTGGTGCCTTCACACACTACCAGGTCGCTCCCCGAAAAGATCCAGTTGAAATGCGAATAGTGATGAGTGATGGACTTGATTGTGGCGCCGACCTCCGTAAACAACTTCCCGATCTGTTCCTTGCCCGTCGCCAGGCCCCACTTCGGGAAGTAGACTTGCGCGTCCGTGGCGAACAGATCCAGAATTGAACCCCCGGACGACGTCACGCCGCCATTATCGAAAGCCTTCAGGTATTCCAGCGCCACCGATTTGCGCTGCTCGTCCGTCATGGTCGCTCTCGTCAGTGCCATTACGCCTCCTTGCCGGTTCGGAGAACTATGATAACTTGGCTCCAATGAGGAATCCGCTGGAACCGTATGAACCACAACTGCGCTCGCTCTTCCGCATCATGGCGGCATTTACGTACTCTCTCCATGGCTGGCAAAAGTTCTTCGGCATGTTCGGAGGCATCGGCGGCCGAAGCGTCCCGCCCGATAACATGCTGGGCATCGCCGGCCTGCTGGAGACCTTCGGCGGAGCTCTCTTAATCCTCGGCCTGTTCACACGGCCGGTGGCTTTCCTGCTTTCCGGCGAAATGGCCGTCGGCTACTTCCGCGCTCACGCGCCGCGTGGCTTCTGGCCGCTGCTCAATGGTGGCGAACTGGCGGTGTTCTACTGCTTCATGTTCCTGTGGCTGAGCGCTGCCGGTCCCGGCCCCTGGAGCCTCGATCATCTCTTGCGCAGGAAAAGCTGAATCGTAGTACCATAGCGCGGGAGGCACTACTATGAATCCGGCGGAAGCCAAAGGCATCGCCAATATGTGGATCGAAGGCATCGAGCGCGAGTATGAAACCACCAAAAAGGTGGTCGCGGCGATCCCCGAAAGCCAGTTGGATTTCAAGCTCGGCGATAAAGGCCGCACCATGCGCGAGCTCGCCTGGCACCTGGTCGCTTCGGAAGCGTGGTTCGCCGATGGCATCATCAAAGGAGACTTCTCGCACGCCGAAGCTGCGGCGCCTGCCGGAGGCGTATCCGCGATGACCGCTTTCTATAACAACGAACTTCCGGGCAAGATCGCCAAAGTGAAGCAGCTCTCGGGCGACGATCTCTCGAAAATCATCAACTTCTTCGGGGTCATGCAAGTGCCCAACGTCATGTTGCTCGGTTTCTGGAATAACCACAGTATTCACCACCGCGGCCAGTTGAGCACCTATTTGCGGGCTGTGAATGCGCATGTGCCCAGCATCTATGGCGGCAGTGCCGACGAGCCGTTCCAGATGCCGGCCGGCGCATAGCCGGGCGGGCCTTAAGCTCCCAAGAAATCTTCGATCAGTCCGACCACTCTGTCCGGATGTTCGGCCGTGGGCAGGTGGCCCGATTGATCGATCAGCTCAACACGCGAACCCGCAATCCGGCTGGCGAATTCCTGCGCATACACTGAGGAGATCAACCGGTCTTGCTTGCCCCAGAGGATCAGCGTGGGAGCTTGAATGCGGTGTATGCGCTTCTTCAGCCCCTTGTCGGGAATCGGCCAGACGAACTTGCCGGAACACGCCATGGACCAGATCATCTTGATCTGCGCATCCGTATCGGGCACGCCGAACATCTTCTGCGCCAGCGGCCCTTCCGGTTCATGCAGCAGCAGCTTCACCATGTCGCTGGCTGGCGTGACCGCCATCCAGTTCGCAACGGGAGTATCTTCGCGCCACAATCCGATCGGCGCGATCAGCACCAGCTTGCTGACGCGCTCTGGATTGCTCGCCGCCAGCTCGGCAGCCAGCATCGCCCCGAACGAGTGGCCTATGATCGGGACGGCGCGCAGGTCCAGCCCGTCCAGAACCTCGTAGTTGTAGAGCACCAGGTCCCAGAGATTATCGAGGTGGGAAATGGCATCGGGATCGCCCTCGCTCGTGCCCGGCAATTCAGGGGCGTAGACGGTGTGCCGCGCCGCGAGCTTCTCCAGAAACTCGTCCCACAGCAATCCGCCCGCCCCGTGCAGAAACACAACCGGCGGACCGCTTCCCGCCACCTTGATATTGGCGTTGATCTTGGCCTGCCATACCGGGACTTTTCGATCGGCTACCGTGCTCATGCGATTGCCTCCTGCGGCGTTTTCTTGCGCAGCGCCGCCGGCCACCAGCGGTTCTCCCACTGGTCGTCCCAGGTGGGACGAAGCGCCGGCGCCACCTCCCGGAAGAAGAGGTCCATATTCTTCAGCGTCAGCTCGTGCGGCATGGAACCGATATGCAGCAGCACCATCAGGTTGCCCACCCGCAGGCGCGCGGCCAGATCTTTGAGCTGATCGCGCACGGTCGCCGGACTGCCGCACACCACGTACCGGTCCTTCTGGAAATCTTTGAAGCGCTTTTCCTTGAGAGTCATGATCGCTCGCGCCGCGACCGGGTTGCGCATGGCATTCACCAGGCTCTTGTAATCCTGGTGGCCCGGAATGCCGAACCACTCCGGCGGCACATGCAGCATCTTATGGTAGAAGTATTCGACGTGCTTGGCGTAATCGCGCTCGGCCTGCTCGTCGGTTTCCGATACCCCCACTAATTGCAGGAAACCCAGCCGGTAGGGATTTGCATCGCGCTTGCGTTCCTGGCACACGGCCCAATATTTGTCCACGGCATTGAGCGCGCTCTGGTATCCGAAGTAGCTGAGGAAGCAATAGCAATAGTCGTGGTCGGCGGTGTAGTAGAACGTGCTGGTGCTGCCCGAACCCGGGATCCAGACGGGCGGGTACGGCTGCTGGATGGTCCGCGGCCAGACGTTGACCATCGGCAACTGAAAATACTTCCCGTTCCAGGCAAAGACTTCGCGCGACGTCCAGGCCTTGACGATGAGATCGTGCGCCTCGCGATAGCGGTCGCGCTGTTCGATGGGCGTGATTCCATAGCACAGGTTGATATCCATGGAAGTGCCCAACGGCATGCCCGCCACCAGCCGGCCTCCGCTGATGCAGTCGAGCATGGCGTACTCCTCGGCGATGCGTACCGGCGGCTGCGTGGCCGGAAGAGTCGCGCCCATCTGCACGATGGCGCAGTCCATTCCATTGGTCTCGCGGGCCAGCACAGACCCCATCACGTTCGGATTCGGCATGAACCCGTAAGCGTTCTGGTGATGCTCGTTGGTGCAGATGCCATCGGCCCCGGCCTTGGCGGCATGGATCAGCTCGTCGAAGGTCCAGTTATAGAACTGGCCGATACGCCTGGCATCCGCCAGCTCGTGAAACTGCGGGGTCACCCAAATCGAGGGATAACGCTTTTCGAAATCATCGGGCAGCTCCCGATGCGGCATCAGATGAAATGCCGAAATATACATAGCGGAGTCTCCTTGCGGTGGGGAGAATTATATCAAAGGAGATCGAAACGGCAGCCGGAACGTCGTTGGTGCAGCGCTATGCTATCCGCTGTCGGGCGCCCTCCACTTCCGCTAAGCTGGAAATGCCCCCTGTTCGGACCACGTGTTCGTCCCGCATCGGAGTCAAACGTATGCCCGAACCCACACCTCCCAATCGCAAGCGCGAACTGCTGCGCTACATCAATCTGAAGCTCGCTGCCTTGGGGCAGCCCACCAGCCGCAGCACGGCCGATCCGGAGTTTCTCGAAATCGCCGGGCCGCTGCTGCGCAGCTACTACCAAAAGGATCAACTGCTCGGCAACCGTCTCTGCCCCGCCGACACCCGCATCCAAACATTTCTCGGCGCTTATCTCGCCGACGTGTGTCCGGGCGGCCCGGCGCGCCTCCCGGTCAACAGCTTTGTGCTCGATCGCGAAGGAATGGCGCGTGTCATGTCGCTGCCGGCGGGCGCCGATCGCTTCTCGTCGCCCTGGCTCAATTCCTACCGCGTGCTACAGGGTGTCCTGCATAACCCCACCAGCGACCGCCGCACCACTCAAGGCGTGTTCCACATCGTCGAAGGCGGTTTGCCCGTGCCCGCCGATAAGGCGGCCGTACCCAAGCGGGTATTCGCGGCCCTCTGGGCCGCCGCCATGCGACCGCCCGCAAGCCTTCTGACCCTCCCCTTCACCGCCAGCCAGGAAGAGCAGGTCCGCTGCTTCGTCTCGCTTCTGCTGCGCCCTCTGGTCTGCCCGGCAACGGGACGCGAGCCCGAAAAGACCATGGAAATCCGCTTCCTCGCCCCCGCAAGCCTCGTGAGCAATCTCGATTTCGTGGAGAGCATCTTCGGCAACCGCGGCGATCCCTACCTTCCCGAGAACGACGCCGCCCTTGACGCGCTGCATTGGACCGGCCACACCGGGTGTGTCGTCCTCGCGCCCCACCTCGCCGGAATGCGAAAGAAGGAGTTGGGCCTGCCGCACGTGAGCGCCGCCACCGAGCGCCAGAAGCGCGACGGCATGTGCTGGGAAATCGAAGACGAACCCTACAACGGCGGGCACGCCTTCAAAATCGCCTGCCGCGATTATCGCGGCGTCATGGTCACCATCATCGCCGACAACTACTACGGCTATTGCAAAAAGGAAGTCAAAACCCAGATCAGCTATGCCGCCAACCTGTATGGCCTCTGCGAAGAGGAGCACGCGGGCGGGGCCATGGCATTCGCCACGTATGTGCTCGGCCAGAAGTTTTATCCCGATCGCACCGTGAGCTTGAAACGCGCCGCTTACGACGACGCTATGCGCGTGCTCGGCGATTTCGCGGAACAGCGTCCGGAAGGTTACGCCGTGGACCGGCGGTTTCCGGATGTCTTCTACGTGAGGGAAGACTGCATCTTCGATGTCCTCGAAGGTTTCATTACCTGGAACTCGAGCGGCGCCAGACACCGCCTGCCGCTGCGTGTGGGGGCCGTCTATTTCCTTCCCTCCGGCTTCCGTATCTGGCTGGAGAAGCAAGCCGGCGGAACCGCCTGGCGTCTGGTGGGCTCGCGGCCACGCGGGACACTCTGCCATAAACCCTGCACCGTCTCCGGCGGCGGCAAGTCCGAAATCTCCAAGTCCCTCGCCGGCGCTTTGCTCAAAGGCCCGGTATTCGTCAAGGATTATCACCGCGATATGGAACAGGTCGCCGAGATCTTCCAGAAGGATTTTTCGCAAATCTATCGCAATCGCGAACCCGGCGACCGCACGCGTCGGCCGATCCTCAGCCCCGAGCGCACGCTCGGCTCCGTGATCCAGTTGCTCACTCCGTCTCCGGAGTACACCGACGAACACAACCAGTGGGTACGGCAACTGCCTCAGACTCTGCGCCAGCTTCTCTTTACCGTCAAGCGGTATTACCGGCCCGAGTGGGGTGACAATTGGCGCGAGCACTTCACCGTGGATCGGATCAATGGCTTCCTGGGCCACGAACTCAAGTTCGATAACCAGCAGCTTGTCGCCAACTATTTGCGCGTCGGGTTCGACCGTGACAGCGCCTGGCGCATTTACAAGCTGCGGCCCGATTTCCATCCCGCGGAGAAGGTCCAGGTGGAAGATGACATCACGTCCTCCGTGGTGCTGCCGCGCGAGAGCCTCACCGGTCTCGATGCGGAGTACGCCGAGCCGAGTGTCAAGCTTGTGGCCAACTGCGAGCGGTTTCTGTTCCAGCGGCCGGATGACGCGATCCATCGCGGCGTCGATAAGCAGGCCGAAATGGACATCGCCGGCGCCGATACCTTCCTTTCCAACTACGAACCGATTTCCTTGGAGAGAGCACGCGACCTGGCCAGCCATGTCGTGGAATTCGATCAGTACACCGACCCTATGAAGCGGTTGCTCGATCGCTTCCTCAGCCAGCACGAAGCCGCCTACGTGGTCTCCTCGGCGCACCCGCGCCTGGTTAACGGAAAGCCATCCACCAATCCTCGCTATTTGCAGCCGCGGCCCGACCTGGTCAATCCCCGCGATCCCTACCTGGCGGAAATCGCGGCACGGCTCGAGCGCGAAATCCCCGCCGATCGCCCCGTCTACCAGCCCGTCAACGCAGTGCTGAGCGGACGCCGCAACAGCCCGGCTGATCCCGTCCATGGCACGCCGCCGCTTGCCGTCTACGGACCTATCCACTATCAGGAACTGCCCGAGCTGTTCATGGACTTCATCTCCAGCCTCACCGGAAAATCGCCATCCGTGACAGGTTTCGGAAGCGAAGGCGCTCTCACCAAGGGGCCGTTCAACGCACTCTGGCCGGTAATCGATCTGAACAACGCCCTGGTGTCTGCCATCCTCACGGGCTATGCGGGCTTCACCACCTCGGCCGGATATGTCGGCCCGCACTTCCGGGTCGATCATGACATCAGTCTCCTGGTTCCGGAAATCTGGTGCCGCATGCGCGTGCACGAACGCGACCCTCAGTTGCTCGTCGCTAACGGCTACCTGGAGCCGGTTGCCGACTTCTGCTTCAATGGCCGTACAGTTTTGGCCAGCCGCCTCGGGTATCGCATTACGCCCCTGTTTGTCGATCGCTTTCTCGGCCGCATTTTCGAAACGCCGAACGCCGTCTTCACCGAAGAGCTGCTCCGCCCCGAAAAGCAGGATCTCGAACAGTT
This sequence comes from Terriglobia bacterium, assembly GCA_003175985.1. Classification (GTDB taxonomy): domain Bacteria; phylum Acidobacteriota; class Terriglobia; order Bryobacterales; family Bryobacteraceae; genus PSRJ01. The sequence continues at coordinate 12,157 of PSRJ01000359.1, read as the reverse complement.
CGCTGCCGGTGTCGCTAGCATTGTCGAAACGCAAACGCGCGTGGCGCAGCAATACTTCGAGGATGGGAGCATCCGCGGAGCTTGCCCCCCGTTGCGCGCTCTGCTCCACATCATGGCGCACGGCTCTTACGAAGGCATGGGCATCAACGATCCCGAATTGCGGGCCAGGTTCCGCCGCGACGCGCTGTTGGCCAGCGATTGGTACCGCGAGCGCCTGCGAGTCAAGCAGGCGCGCGATATCGCCTTATGGAGAAGCCACGTCGCAGCCCTCGATGAATATCGTGCCGGCGCCCCGCACAGCCCTAACCTGGACCTTGACCCCCGCCTGGCCGCGGCGCGCCGCCAACTTGCCCGTGTAAACGCGCCGGAGTATCTGACCGAACTGGAAGGCACCATCGGAGCGGACCCTTTTCACAGTCAGATCGATTGACGGTTTTTGCAAACCGGCCTGCCTGCGTTACTCTGTAGGCAACGGAGCGTCCGCGCCTACATGCAAACGCTGGTGCTCGCACTGCTTCTGGCGGGGGTTTTCGGCTTATTCTCGACGGCGGTTCAGGAAGGACTCCGCCGGCGCTTCCACCGGCAGCCTGCCTGGATTTGGCTTCTCCCCCTCCTTTTTACAGCGATCTTCGCTGGCGCTGCTTTTCTGGTGGGCGCCTGTAGTTGGCCGCTCTGCCTCCTGGTCTTTGTGTATGTAGCGATGCCCGTCTGCTCGATGGCCATACAAGGACCGGGAGTGATCAAGCGGCCCACTGCCGGAGATTTCCTGGCCATCGCGCTGCTGTGGCTTCCGCTCGAACTCGGCGCAGGCGCCGCACTAATCCCCCGCTCCGCTCAAGGCTTTCTGCACAGCGTGGCCTACGGCATCGCGACCCTCCTCGGCCTGCTGCTGTTCCTCGCCTTCCGCTCGTTTCCCGAATTGAAGTACAACCTGCCGCGCAGCCGGCGTGACTTCTGGCTACCGTTCGCGGGATTCGTTGCCGTGGCGCCTGTCCTGATCCTCCTCGGTATTGCTATCGGATTCATTCCCAGCCCGCACCTGCCGCCGCAGGGAGCAGGCGGCATGCCGGCGGCGGCGGGCGTGATCTTTGCGGGGACCGCTCTGCCCGAAGAGATCCTGTTCCGCTCGCTCATCCAGAACCTGCTGATGCTGCGATTCGGCTCGAACATGCCGGTTCTGTTCGCCGCCAGCCTCATCTTCGGCGCCGCACACTTGAACAACGGCGGACCGCAAGCCGTTCCCAACTGGCGCTACATGATTGTGGCGACCATCGCAGGCTTTGCTTACGGCCGGGTCTTCCAGTTGGCGGATACGGTTCTCTCCTCGGCGGCACTACACACATTGGTGGACTGGACGAAGCACTTCTTCTTTTAGGGACGAGTCATGGGAGTGGTCATTCGCAAATACGCCTTCCTGGAGCCGGCGTCGATTTTCCTGCTGATCATGGCTTACATCTGGGACCTGCGCTACAGCCACACGGCCTCCTGGTTGGGTATTCTTGCGCTCATGCTGCTGTCGCACCGGTTGCGCCGCGAGGAGGCGGCGGCGCTCGGCTTCCAATCCCGCAACTTCCGCAAGTGCGCGGAGGATTTCGCGCCGGCGTTAATCCTCCTCAGCCTCTTGTTGTTCGGCGCCGGCGTGCTGCTCCGCACTACGCGGCCCATCAACTTCGACCGCGGCCTGCTGACCTGGGCCGCCTATCTGCCCTGGGGCATCTTCCAGCAATACGTGCTCAACGGCTACTTTCTGAACCGGCTGGACCGGTTGGTCTCGCACCGCCTCGCCCCCGCGCTTACCGCGGCCCTCTTCTCCGGCGCTCACCTCCCCAACTGGTTCCTCATGCTGGTCACCTTCCTGGCCGGCTACTGCTGCACGCGCATTTACCTGCGCTACAAAAACCTCTACTTCCTCGGCCTCGCGCATGCCACTCTGGGCTTCCTGTTGTACCTGGTCATCCCCGATTCCATCAGCCACCACCTGACCGTCGGCCCGGGCTGGTTCGCCCGGTAAGCCAAGATTCCCCGCGGCAAATCCACATTGAATTCACTTTGCTGAAAAAAAATGCGGCTTCTTGCGCTTGTTCATGCGGAGGCATGAAGATGCAAAGTTGGATCGAAAAGTTGGCGGCGATTGCGGCGTTGTTCGCGTTCTTGGTTCTGGCCGGCCCCTTGCGAGGGCAGCAGACGGTCACTTACACCGTGACCGACCTGGGTACGCTCGGCGGGTCAAGCAGTGGAGCGTATGCCATGAACGAGGCCGGCAAAGTCGTAGGCTTCGCCGAGACGAGCAATGGTGGGGCTCAAGCTTTTCTTTGGCAGCCGGGCACAGGAATGCAAGGTCTGGGGACGCTCGGCGGCAATGACGGCGTCGCGCTCGCCATCAACCAGCGAGGCGACGTCGCAGGTTGGGACACGCTAACCCCTGGCGGGCCCCCGCCCCCGCCCGATTCCTCATGTTCGGTGCGATGCATTGCTTTTCTTTGGACCCAGACTGGCGGGATGGTGGCGCTCGGCACGCTGGGCGGCACCTACAGCGTCGCATTCGGCATTAATGATCGGGGCGATGTCGTCGGAGAGAGCGACAACGCCAACGGTCAGATTCGCGGTTTTCATTGGAAGAACGGGAGTATGTCAGAACTGCCCACGCTGCCTGGCGGAACCATCAGCGCAGCGTTCGATATTAATAATGAGGGCACGATCGCCGGCTATAGCGATCGATCCGACGGCAGCTTTCACGCCGTCCTCTGGAACCGCAATGGCCAAATCGTGGATCTCGGCACTCTGCCGGGCGGCGGGGTTTCCGTCGCTATTGCGATCGATGAACTCGGAATCGTAACCGGCTACAGCAGCACACCATCCAGCGTTGGGCATGCGTTCCGCTGGACGAAACCTGCCGGCATGGTCGACCTGGGATTGCTGCCGAACTCGGTTCAAAGCTTCGGTTCGGCTGTCAACGAGCTCGGCGGTATCGCGGGCGCAAGTTCCCCGGATCCCAACGACGCGTTCACGGTCGGAACACCGGTGATCTGGGCTGGCCAAAACCATATGATTGCTCTTCCGGTGTTGGCCGGCTCGAACGGCGGCGCCGCGTATGCCATCAACACCCACGGAAACGCCGCAGGACAGGTGTGGTTCCAGGCTGGAGGCGGTCCCACACGCGCGGTATTGTTCCAGAGGCAGTAAACAGCATTGGCTCCGTATCTCCATCGCGACCGCCGGACCCCCTGGTCCGGCGGCCAACTTGGATTCTGAGCTGCGCGTGCCGCAATTCGGCTGCTTCCATCCGGGCGTAACAGAGATCACTGCGTTTCAGCCAGGCGCGCCCTGAGCGTCCCGGAGCTTTACATGTCGACTGGCCAGGGATAGCCGTGGGTACCGCCGTCTGGAAATCGTGGCCGCTGCCGGATGGCCCGCAAGTACCCGTCCCAAAACACGTAAGCCGGGCCACGCCAGAAATTGTCAGTCCGGCATCTCAGTGTTGCCCATGGTTGGTGCCTGTTGCGGTTCCACACAGATAGCCGCCCCATCGAACGACTGGAAGGAAACACCACCGATACTGATTGTGAGATTTGACTGAACATAGCTGTCTATCACTCCCCCGTCGCAAGCCGAAACCCTTGGGATATCGTCAGGGATTCTTAGATTGACCTGATACAGACCCACTTGCCCCGGCGTGAGTCCCGCGAAAATCGGCCGGGATATTGCCTCTGGTGGAGCGTCGCCATCAATGGTTGGGAATGACGGCATCGCGTTGGGGCGGAAGTCGAACCGAAGCGACAATGTGTTCCTCAGGATGGGTGCCGGCAGCGGTGTCGGCTCCCCTGACTTCACAGTCGGCACGGTCCTCCCCAAACCTACAGCGTAAATGGTGACCGCCTCGCCGGCTCGCGCGGGCGATCTGTAAGAGACCAGACTTCCATCCGGATGGGTTACTATACCACTACAAGGCGGAAACGCCGCTGTCTCGCAAGTAGTCAGTACATGAATGACGTCCAATCTAGGGTACAAGAGGTACTCCTGGCTATCCACTCCATTGTCGTTCAGTACGAGAGAAGCCGCTTGTGCACCCTGAAATGTATCAAACGGAATCTGCACCCGAATTTCGGTGATCATGCAGTCGGGTGTTCGTTTGAGCTGGCAAAGCGGGTACTGCAAAACCCAAAATAGCGGCGCTTGGTGCTTGCCGTGGTCGTCTTGAATGCTCACCGAGAGCCCAGCTAGAGTGGTTGGCAACGGTAGCGTCGTTGCGCGTTCCCCGTCGGCTCGTGATAGCAACCTCACGTTAGTGAAGAAAAGCGTTACAACTTGTCCTGGCGCCACCTGGAAACTCGGATTTGTCTGCCCAGCCTGCATGAGAATCGGAGCTTCTGCGGACGAATAGGGGCCGGGCAGATCCAGGGAGTCGGCTATCGCAGTCATGCGGATTTGACTGGGAACTGCATTTATTTGTGCCGCTGCTATCGCGGTTGCAACCCAGAAGCCGACGGATGCGGCGGTAGTGCGCGCGGCCAGCCGAACGAGGCGACTCATAATGCGTTTCTCCCCATCACCTGCAGGGTTACGGTGGGCGGCTGCGAACCCGAGGGCGCCCTGATCGGGATCTTTGTGGTGGCCCTGGGAAGCGGCACGCCGCCGCTGCTCAATTGGAACTGTGGGCTGAATACAACAAGGTTCACCGTGGAGTCGAACGGGATCACAATCTGGTGATTTCTCCCGCCGTCATCCCGAGACACTAGGGCCGCTGGCAGGAACACACGGGAATCGCTGGCCACCCCAATGAGCAGGTCCGCTCCCCAGCAGTTGGTTACGCGCTCGGCCGTCATTCAACCCAAACGGTGACCCCCTGCTGCGCGTTGTCATTGGCGCCAATTTTCAAGACAACAGGCTGCGCCCCCGAGCCAATACCGCCGGGCACTACAGCGTTCACTTGGAGCACGCTCCATGACGACAGCGGTGCCCCCAGGGTTCCGGCGTACAGGACCTTTGCCGGCTGGGCCCCAATCGTGAGCGAGACTGGCTGAGTCTTAAAATTGGCCGGGAGCAAGAACACGTCGCTCTGTGCGGGAGGCGTCCAGACGCCCATACCGCTGGCGAAGATCTCCAAAGCCGCGCCGGCGCGCGCCGGGTTGGAAGGGCCATTGTAGGTGAACTGGCCATTGGGGTCTTGCTGCAGAATGGCTCCCTGTCCGCTGCCGCTTTGACTGGCCGTAAAGATTGCGGGTGAGGTGTCCTGGAGCGCCAAAGTGATTGCGGGCGAGGTGCGATCGAAGCGCTGCACGATCGCCTGAACGCTGGTCTTGCCGGCCAGCGCGAAGGGCACGATGGCGTTGATCTGGCCTGGGCTCACGTACAGCAGCGGCGCCGCGACGCCGTTGAAAGTGACGCTCGTGCTTGCCACCGAGGTGGGGTACGACGCTGACATATCGTAATTCGTGGAGAGGGTCGGGCCGGTGAGGTGGGAACCGAATATGGACACCAAGGCGCCCGGAGACAGGATAGGTTGAAATGACGCCGCATTGAGCACGGACTGGATGACCGGATCGGGCTCGGCCGGCACTTTGAGGTCGACCCTGCAGCTCGCGTTGACACCAGTCGTTTGGCCCACGGTGAAGACCGGGTGCTCGCTGTAAGTTAGACCAGGTTTTAAGAGGGCCGCCGCGAGGGGGTTTATCCCGACCGTAACCGATGTCGGAGCCGTGCCGCTGGAGGGAACCATCACGAGGTAATTGAGCGCGTCTGGCACGGCCATGCCGTTGGGGTATTGCGCGCCCGTGTACTTAAACGTGAGCTGGGCGACCGGGCTGACCTGAAGATCGAGGTACCCTACCGGCGTGTCGCCCGTCAGAGAGCTCAGCATCGTAATGCCCGGCCCACAGTTGAGTAACTGCCCGCTCGCGTGTGGCATGGCACACCCTAGGAGGAAGATCGCTTTAATAGAACATGATTTCATCTTCCGCCTCCTAACGCCCGGCTCCCGAAATCGCGAGCCTGATGGGCGGCGGCTGCTGCCCCGCGGCGACGAGCAGTGGAATCTTGGTGGAGGCGGCATCTGGAAGGGCAACGCCGGTGGCATTGCTCACGTGATAGAACGAGGGGTGAACGACCAGTGTGAGCTGGGTGTTGAACGGGATCGCCGGTTCTGCTCGTGTGGCGATTGCATGCTGCTCGTGTAGTTCTGTCAAAACGGGGTGGCGCCAACATAGACACCTATTGCACAGCCACCGTAACTTGCTGCTGGGCATTACTGTTCTGCCCCACTGTCAGCACCACCGGCTGCGGCCCGGAGCTAACACCGTCGGGGACAAGCGCATTCACTTGGAGAAGGGCGGCTGCGCTGCCAGGTGATGGCCCAACATACTGGAGCGGAGCCGGCTGGCCGCCAATCGTGAGCGACACCGTCGCCGCGGGAAAGGCCGCATTGCCGGAGGCAGTGGGCTTACAGCCTGTGGAACTCAGCAAGTTGGGACATGTCGCTCCGCCTCCGAAAAGGACGCTTCCATCCGGGACCGCCTGTTGCAACACGCCAGTACCCGTGGCGAAGATGCTGATCGCCGATCCCTTCGCCGCCGGGTTCGAGGCGCTGTTGGGTGTCTGATTAGCATTAAGGATCGCCCCTTGCCCATTGCCATTCTGACTGCTGGTGAAAATGCCTGGCGAGGTGTCCACGACCGGCAGGGAAAACGGTGCGGATCGGTCGCCGTTGTGCGTGACCACGACGTTCACGCTCTTCTGGCCGGCCACGCCGTAAGGAACGATCGCATTGATCTGGGTTGGACTGTAGTAGAGCAGTGGCGCGGCGATGCCATTGAACGTGACGCCATCGTGCGGAAACGGATCGGGAGGATAGGGAACATTTTGGTGGCTCAGATCCGTTGGGTACAAGCCGGCGCCGTTGTAGTGAGCAGTTACCGGCGCGGTGCCGAGGTAAAATCCGAAGATCGAGACGATTTCACCGGGCGAGATCTCCTGCCGCAGAGTGGCGGCGCTGAGGACCGACTGGACCTGTGGCGCCCCGCTGGAATTGACGTCCAAGATCACGGTAACGCTAGCGGACGGTGATGTCAGGCCCGTGGCAGCGAACTGGAGGACCACGACGTAGCCGCGCGTGGGCAGGTACGGGACGACGTCGGGGTTCAGGGCAACCCAGACGGTCGTGGCGGGCCCCGTTGCCGTCGCGATTCCGCTGCTGGGGGATACAACCACGAAGTTTGGCTGGCTGGGGTTGGTTACGGCTCCGACGTAGTGAAATCCGATTGCGTTCCCTTGCGATCCGGCTGGGAAGACGGTACCAATTCCAAAGGTGTAGGGCCCCGGCAAGTTCAGAGAGTCCGCATTAGCGGTGATATGGATTTGGCTGGGGACCGTGGCCAGCATCTGTGCCATGGCAACCCCCGTCGCAAGGCAGCAGCCCCCGCAGGCGATTGCAGTGCCTGCTGCCAGCCGGGCGGTGCGCTTCATAGTGTGTTCCTTCCCGTTACCTGCAACGTTACGATGGGCGGCTGCCGGCCCGAGGGCACCGTGATCGGGATCTTTATGCTGGCCTTGGGAAGCGGCACGCCGCCGCTGCTCAATTGGAACTGTGGGCTGAACACGACAAGATTGACCGTGGAGTCGAACGGAATCACGATCTGGTGATTTCTCCCGCCGCCATCCCGCGAGATTGTGAGAGCGGGCAGGAACACGCGGGAGTCGCTAGCCACCCCAATGAGCAGGTCGGCTCCGGGGCTCTTGCTCTCGTACTGCGATAGGAGCTGACCGGGGTCGTTGATGCGGATGGGAACGGCTGCTCCTTTCTTCAAGGTGAGCGTCACGGTTGCAACCGGTTGTGTGCCGGACAGCGTGAACATGGGTGGATGGAGGCCCCAGGCGCACGGGTTCAACCACACGCCATGAGGAACATAAGAGCAGAGCCGATAGCTGCCGCTGTTCAACCGGTCGAATTGGAACGATCCATCTGAACCGGTTTGCGCGGTCCACTCCGTTTGCACGGATCTGCTGTTGGGATAGGGCGGTTGTAGCTGCAGGCTCAAGTACGCGCCCGCGATGCTCGAACCGTCGTCTCCTTTTATCGTGCCCGAAATCAGGCCGGCGAAATTTAGCGGGGCCTCCTGTGCCGCGGCAGGCAATACGCAGAACAGCACGGTTAACAATTTTCTACTCATGTCTCCTCCTATTGGGCCAGCCACCAGCCCCAGTAATACCAACTTTGGCCATAGCTAAACAGGTCGTTAATCTGGTCGTAAGCCAACTGATAGAGGTGCTGATGGCTCGATCCTGAGTGAAATGAGATGTCCAGCTTCAGATTGAGAATTTTCGCCTCCGGCGAAGAGCCGGAATTCGCCGATCCCGCGTGAATGGTGCAGTAGCCGTTGGTGAGATCGTTGCCACCATTGTTTTGGCCAACGGCCGAGTGCCCGCCGGTCCAGGAATAGTCTCCGTTCTGGGAGTCGAGGTAGACAGTGTTCGAGGCCGGATAGTAGATGAAGTGGCAGTCTCCTCCCTGGACCCCATTGCCCGGCCCGCCGCTCCCGTCGGTGTCGCTACCAAACTGGCTGAACACGCCCTCAATGTCGTAGATGTTGCCCGGCCCGTACGCGTCGGCTGCCGAGAAGGTAAAAGTATCCTCCGTGCTATCGGCGTAGCCCTGCGCCGGACAGAGCGGATACTGGAGCGAGTTGAGAACCGGCAGAACACGCAGGGGTCCGGTATCGTTCGCGTTTTGGTTGGTGGGCGGAATCGGTCCCGGGCTTGGTGGATCCTGGGGAGGATAGGAGAAGCCGTCCACCACGGCAACCATGTAATCCTCACGGATTGGCGAGGCTGGAAAGGTGTTGTCCGCGGTGATCGTGAGATTGTGGATCGTATCCCTGCTGGCATTGGGATAATCTCCCAGGTGTACGCCGAAGGTGTTTCCAGTCAGATTGTTGCCGCTAATGGTGCCAATTTGCATATCGCGCGGGACCTGTTGGCACGCCCCGAAGCCATTCGTCCAAGCATAGATTTCGCCGTTCCCCAACGCGACATTGCTGTTGTTTGCGATCTGGTTGCCTGTAATGGTGAGGTTATAGGTGCTGTTTACGCCGATACCCTCGAGTGGGTAGCCCGAGATGGAATTTCCGTTCGCTACCGTGATGTTCCGGCCCCAAAGTTCCAACCCTGAGGTGTTGTCGTAGGCTGGCGACGTGGGCCCGGTCATCGTGTTGCCGGAGATCTCTACCGTGTCGACGCACTCATCCAAGAAGACGTTCCCACCCACTTCGTTCCCCCTCACTTGGGGGTTGTTGTAGTTGTTCACAAAGTGGTTGTTGCGGAGACCTATCCATCGGCTGGTCCCCGGCGCCCCAATACCACTTGTGTTGTTGTTCCAGAACCAGTTGCCTTCAATGCGGATATTTCGGGGGGCTGGCAAGATATTGGTCTGGTTTGGGTAGTTGGCGATAGAATCGCACTTCCTACCATGGTAGCCCTTGCCCTGATAGGTAACATTGGCGCCAATCAGGATACCGGTTACCCCCGAGGCGTTGATCTCGCTGTCATGAATGTATATGTCGTTCACTTTTTCGCCTACTTGGTCGATGGTGGGGTAGAGCGAGACGGCGTGGCCGGCCGCGCCCTCGATATAAGTATTGGCGATTTCCAGGCTGTATGGCCCGGTGTACGCAAATGGGTTGAAGGGATTCTGACCCGTATCTAAATTTGCAACGGAGAGATCGACGCACAGCGCAAACGGGTAGCCTCCCGGGGGACGGTCATGACTGGTTTGATAGCTCGTCCGGTCGCTGCAGTTGGTTGGGACGGGCAGGGGGCACCATCTGGGATTGGGATAGATATTAGAGTTGCCGCAGATGGTTAGGTTCTGGATTTTGACTCCGGATAGCGTCGGCGACTGCGTGGGTTTAACTTGCATTAGGGGAGCATTGCTTCCACAATCGGGGAGAGAAGGTGTGTTTACGCAGGCCGCTGAACCCGTACTAGGAAACCCCGGGTCGCGGAGGAGGATTGTCTGCGAGGGAGATGTACCGCCGCCCTGAATCGTTACATTGGAGCGGCCGACAACGATAGTTTGTGTCACACCGTACGTGCCCGGCGCCAATGTGCATATCGGGAATTGCGTTGCGCTTTGCAGACAATTGTTGGTTAAATCGGCTATCGATGTCGCCGTGTACTGGCCAAGCGTGGCCGTGAAGTTAGCTGTCTGGTTCGCGGCAAGGTTGTTGAATGTTTGGGCCGCGCTCATGGTGTACCCGTTCTTGGAAGCCGTCACGGTATAGTTGCCGCCCGCGCCCAAGCTGGGCAGCGAATAGTTCCCGTTTGCATCCGTGGTCGCACCGCCTGTTTGCGACCCGCTGAGCGCAATGCTCACCCCATTTAGTCCGGCTCCCGAAAGCGTCACCCGGCCGCTGATGGTATATGATCCTCCGGGTACCGTCCAACTTCCCATGCTCTTCCATCCGCTCTCCACTCCCGTCGTGTCCGTTGCGTCGGCGTAACTGCTCTTTGCCCCCGCGAACACCGGCAGAAAGGCAATCGGCAAATTCACGGTCACGTTGTTGCCGCTGCTGCTGGTGGACGCCGTGAGCGCGCTCAGCGTGCACTGGCTGTTCGATAATGACGCATTTGTCCCAATGGTAACCGGCGCCGAAAATCCGGTCGCGGCATCGTTGGCCAACTGCAGTGTATTGCCAGACTTTTGATACAGCACCCAACAGCCGTTTCTTCCATCGAGGCCCGTGTTTACCAGAAAGCTAATGTAGGCGATCGCCGCCGGGCCGTTCACGTCCGTCGCCGTCACTGCAAACGTCTGGCTCGAACCCGAACCGGAGCCGGGAACAACCGAACTCACACCCGGCGGATTCGGATCCCAGGCGCCGGGCTGAGGCCACGGCCAGACCGTACTCATCACTGCATCCGTTCCCATCGTGTAGTCATACTTATGCCCGGTGAACGTGGGGAAGAACGTCAGCGGGATATTCACTGTGAGGTTGTTCCCGCTCCCGCTCATACTGGCCCCTTGCGTCGATAATCTGCATTGGCCGTTATAAATTGATTGCCCTGGCGTCTGGATATCAATCGGACCCAGCCAACCGTTCGACGCATCGTTGGCCAGCAGCATGGTGTGGCTCGCCCGGTAGACGAGTACCCAGCAGGCGTTCCTGCCGTCCAGACCTCCACTGATCAGAAAGGAAAGCGAGTCGAGATTCGTATAGCCGTTGGGATCGCTCATTGTGACCGTGAACGTCTGTTGAGGTCCCGAGCCTTGATCTGGAACCACAGCTTTCGTTGGTGCGGCGGGCAGGGTGGGCGGCCCCTGCGTGACACCCCAGTAAGCGCCATTCGGGTTCTGCCAACCGCTGTTCTGGTCGCCGGTGTCATAGGCGAGGACGTAGGAGTTCTTGTTGCCGAAAAACGCCAGGGTAAATGTCAGCGGTATGTTCACAGTCAGGTTGTTGCCGCTGGTGCTGACCGAAGCACCACTCGCGCTCACTGTGCATTGGCTGTTGGAGAGGGAGAAGTTCGTACCAACCGTTATGGCGGGCGAAAATCCACTCTGATCGTCGTAGGCCAGTTGCAATGTGTTGGCGGTATGGTCAAACCAGATCCAGCACGCATTGGCCCCATTGATTCCCGCGTTGATCAGGAAACTGAAGCCCCAGATCGACGTCGGTCCGGCCGGGTCCGAGACTGTGACTGCAAACGTCTGCGAAGATCCGGTGCCCGAGACCGGCAAGACAGAAACTATCGAGGGCGCGGCCCAGCCTGAAGCCGATAATAGGACGAACGTAACAATCCACGAGAAAAGTAAATGTGCCATGGGAATGCTCCTCTCTCGCCCTACGGATTGGTGCCGATCACCGCGTAAGTCAGCGCCACCGCCGCTTTGGCATTCGCCTGCGCCGGCAGCGCCACCTGCGCCGCATTGTTCGGCAAGGGCTTCCCCTGGCTGTCGCCCAGCTTCAGCGCCGGCACTGACCAGCACACCCGTCACCGGCTGCTGGTTCTCATCCACCACCACACCTTGAATAGAGATGCTGGCATGCAATGCCACAGCTAAGAAGAGGCCCAATAGAATCGAACATGAGAATTTCGGCATTGACTTCTCCCCGGAGATCCCCTTCCTCTCGCGTGAGGCCGCGTGGGAGGAATGAACTTGGAAGGG
>PSRJ01000143.1 GCA_003175985.1 Terriglobia bacterium | reverse complement strand
TCATTCACAACGTCGTCGGGCCGTTGTGCCGGCCACCAGTGGACCTGGCATTCAAAGAAATCGGCCTGCCACGGTACCGCCATGCGCTTCGTCATATCGCCGGCCTCGAACTTGCCTTCCCGAAAACGACAAGGCTCGTCGTACCAGTCCGAATAACGGGCGATGTAAGTCATCTCGATACCGGGGAAGAAAGGTCCACCCACGCAATATTCGAGCGCTGCACGGGTCAGCGCAGCCGGCTGATCGGCCAGCGCGATCTGTTCGATCGGCGGAGGCGGCGGCGCGTGGGGGTCCCAGTCATTCGTGAAATCGCCTGCCGCCCAGCGCTCGAGAATCGAGTACTGGGTTTCCAGCAGATACAGCCAGGTATCCGGCTCGCCAACCGTGGCGTCACCTTCATCGCCGGACAAAATGGGCATGAAATAGTAATTCGCCTGATCTGCCGTGCGCTTGCGCGGGCTACGGATACGCGCGAAGACATTTTGCCGGAAAGTGCTCTGCGCCGCGCTGTTATCCGCGAGTGCAGCGATGATGTCGGGATTGTGGAAATTCCCGCCCTTCCGCGGACCGTGGCCTCGCAAAGCCATCGCGTTGATCCATTGATAACCTGCCATTCGATCGAACAGCGGATAAATGTCCCGGGCAAACGAAAGCTTGTCGGGCGGTTTTATGCCCGCGGCTTCCATCATCACCTCATAGAGCGTGACGATATTTCCGTGCGCCGGCGCAAATTTCGGCGGCGCCACGAGTACCCACGCGGTTCCTTTCACCGGAACTTCGGCTCCGTTGATTTTGACCGACGCGGTCACCGGGCCATCCGAGACGTCGTCGTGCCAGTAGTCGTTGTTGGCATACGTGAAGAGCGGCTTGCCTTCCGCTGTTCGTTCGGATTTGCCGCGGCCGCCGAGCACGATCAATCGGCCGGAATCATCTGTCTGCAGTTCTCCCAGATAGACAGGCGTGTCAAAGAAATAGCCGTCATCAAACTGAAATGCCGGTCCCTTCTGGCTCACCCCCGTAATCCTTTTCGCCGACGCAATGATGGCGAGCTTTGTCCGATCCGCAACTTTCTGGTTCCGCAGTTTTTTCGGGTCGGGATTCTGATCGAGCTGCTGTCCTTTTTTGGTGCCCAGGAACCTGTACCAAGCCGCCTTGCGGTTCGCCAGCTGCGCCGTCCACTGGATCGTCGTTCCCGGCGAAGCCTGGGTAATCTCCCCGACCACGTTACCGCCCGCGTCGTATCCATAAATGCGGAAACGCGCGGCCTGGCGTTGAATCCGGCCATCGGGATCCCGAAAACCGTCGTCAGGATTCGGAGGACAGCCCGGCGCCTCCGGTCCGAAAAAAAAGTGACTGGGGCTGTCGCCCAGCCGCGCGACTCCGATAGAAGGGTAAATCCTGCAGTATGCTATCTCGGCCATAGAATGCCCTCCTTTGCAGCGCGAGCCGATCTCCAGAAAGGAGCGTCGGGCCAGCGGTTTTCCGCTTCATAAAAATACTTTCGCTCGCGGAGAAAACGACTCAGATAGTTTATCTGAATCTCACAATAGTTCCGTGGACCGTGGTCGCCTGGTGCGGGATTCCGCACAATCATCGCAGCCGCTTTTTCGGCTGTTTCCAGCGCGCGCAGGAGGCCCTGGGAAGCCAGAGGATCGGAAGCAAATGCGGCGTCGCCAATGGCCACCCAGCCCGGGCCCGCCGGCCTTTCGAGCCAATCCGTGCGCGCCGCCCGCGCCACTGCCCGCCCCGGGAGCAGATGAGCGACCCGTTTCGATGTGTGAAGCGTGGCCCGCAGCGCATCCGCAAATGAGGCACGAGACGGATTGGTAAAGAATGAAATGGACAAAGACCGGCTGGAATCAAGTGCTGAGAACCACCAGCCTGTTTCCGCCGATTCCACCAGCGCCTCGCCGGCTGGGAAATCTCGAGGGGCGGCTCTTGCGGTCAGGCAGACAAGACGATCCAGCGCTATCCGGCGAATTCCGATCATGCGCGCAAATGCACCGGAACGTCCGGAAGCATCGGCGACGAAACCGGTCTCGATGACTTCCGGCCGCCCGGAGAACCTGAGCGACCAGCCGTTGTGCGTTCGTTCCGCGGATCGGATCCGGCCACGGAATACAGGAACCACTCCTCCAGCCGTCGCTCGGGCGAGCATTTCACGATCGAAGATCGTACGATCCAAAAACCAGCCTTGTCCGAGAGGGTTGCAGATTGCATGGCGGATCGTCAGTTGGGAATCGCCCCATGCCGAAGCCATCGCGTAGTGTGGGCGCAGGCTGGCCGAGTCTGAAGGCCAGACATCTTTTTCCGTTACTTCTGGCGGCAGCGTTTCGGGGAATTCGTGGGATACCGAACGTGGAGCCGTGATGATGGCCGTAGAGACGCCCGCTTTACGAAGTTGGATCGCGAGCGCGCAACCGGCCGGTCCGGACCCGACAATCGCGACATCGAAACGCACCCGGTTATTTTCTATGCGGCGAGAGTGAAAACGCAACCTGTCACTCGAGTCAAGACCAGGAGTGAGACAGTTCCGGCCACGCGCCGATACTCACCCACACTGCCGACAGGGATCGAACGCTGGTGGCTCCTGCTGGCCTCATTTCGTCACGAAAGCGGCCCGGTGCTATCGGTAATTTGCCCAGACGGTGCTTGAGATCAACCCCACACGCTTGCGGCTGATACGGTACATGGCGAGGCATTCGACCTGGAAATCGGCGGTGCCGTTTCTCGTTCCGACGACGAAGTGGATGTGGATGAGGAGTGATTCGGTGGCCGCGCCGACTTCACTGAGCTGAGGCTGGAGCGCTAGATCTAGAGCGGCTCTAATAACGGGCCCGCCTCGAAGCGAATCAGACGGCCTACTCCGGAATCGCTGCGAGCGGTCCCGATAAGCGCCCCTGGATCAGCGTATCGACGGAATCCCGAGTTGATCGCAGATCTTCCGAGCGAGGCGATTGTCAATTTCGGCATGACGCGGTACCGGAGCTTTCGCTCCCGTCACCGGATTACAGAAGATCGAATGGCGACCCCCTTCCCGGAAAAGAGTGCACCCGTGCCGGTGGAGGTGGTCCAGCAATTCGTGCCGTTTCACCGCAGGGCAGTCCCTGCGTGAACCGAGAGCGGCACCAGTTCGATTAAATCGGCGTCGGGATTGTGCGCGTCGTCGGACGGTACAGGGAGCGGCTTGCCTTCTTCGAGTAGTGCCTGAGCGAGATCTTCGAGAGCGCTTGCGATCATCAGGCGCGCGTCGGCGAGGTCGAAGCCTTGCGTAACCGCACCGGGAAAGTCGAGTGCCTCCGCCACGACCATTTCGCCCGGCGCACGCGGGCGGTAGAATGCAACGTGGTATCGCATCATAGCCCTATGATAATACGTGGCTTGCCTTTATCGGACGCCGATTACGAACGACAAACGCCCTTCCCACATGCGATCAAATCCTGTGGCCGTGTAGTCATCTCGGACTTATGGCGCGCAGATCCGCAGTTGTCCAACTCTAGCCGGTCGTTGGCTAGCCCGGTTGAGTTTTGCGCGCTCTCCGGAAATACACCTTTGGGATGCCTTCTTGTCGCCAAATCTCACGGAAGTGTGGGCTCCCTGACTCTTTAATTCGTGAGCCATCATCACGCAAGGACCGATTGCGGGCGACCTTGACGTGGGCGGCGTGAAATTCTCAACGGCATTCTGTTCATTCGCATCGCTCGAACCGCACGAACCCTACGCCGGATGGCCGCCCCCCGGGTCGCTATCGAAAACGCCCGCTCCGCATGGCTGCGGGGCAAATCCACAGTGGGGTGCGTTAGAATCTCGCTTATGCCCAGCGAACCCATTATGGATATGGCCCATCTCGGTCACCTCGAATTGCTCACCCCCAAGCCGGAAGAGAGCCTGCGTTTTTTCATCAATGTTCTCGGAATGACAGAAAGCGGACGCGAGGGAGACTCCGTCTACCTTCACGCATATGACGATTACGAGCGGCACTCGTTGAAGCTGACCGCATCGAAGTTGCCCGGCCTGGGACACGTGGCGTTTCGGGCACGCAGCCCGCAAGCGCTGGAGCGGCGCGTGGCGGCGCTGAAGGGATCCGGCTTCGACCACGGCTGGAGCGACGGCGACCTGGCCCACGGGCCGGCCTTCCTGTGTTGCGATCCGGACGGCCACAAAATCGAGTTGTATTACGAGACCCAGTGGTATGAGGCGCCTCCGGAACTCAAGCCCGCATTGAAGAACCAGGCGCAGAAGTTCCCCGGGCGGGGCATCAACGTACGCCGGCTCGACCACTGGAACGGGCTCGCGGTGGATATTGAAGCCAATCGCAAGTTCTTCGAGGAATACCTGGGTTTCCGGTTGACCGAGCAGATCGTGCTGAATGATGGATCGGAAGCCGCGATGTGGATGACGTGCACCAACAAGAGCTACGACTTCGCCTACACCCGCGATCACACGGGAACGCGCGGCCGCTTCCATCACCTGACGTACGCCGTCAACAGCCGCGAGGAAGTGCTGCTGGCCGCGGATATCTGTTTGGAGAACGGCGTCTATATCGAGACGGGGCCGCATAAGCATGCGATCCAGCAGACGTTCTTCCTGTATGTCTATGAGCCCGGCGGCAATCGCATCGAGATCGCCAATGCCGGAGCGCGCCTGATCCTGGCGCCGGATTGGAAGCCGATCCGCTGGACCGAAGAGGAACGCAAGAAGGGCCAAGCCTGGGGACTCAAAACGATCGAGTCGTTCCACACGTATGGCACGCCGCCGGTGGAAGTGAAACGCTAGCTTCGAAACCTGGCGCCATATGGGCGCATCCAATTCCCGTGGCGCTACAACGCGCGCGGCTTTCCGGGATTATCCTGATCTTTCTCGCGATGCCGGCCGGCTTCTCGCAGACGCCGGAACAGCCGGAGCATTCGCGGATTTTCGGGATCATTCCGAACTATCGCACTTTTCCCACGCTGCAGAATTACAAACCGCTGCGAACGCGGGAGAAGTTCAAAATCGCCGTCGAGGATTCGTTCGACCGCGGCACGGTCATGTTGGCCGCAAGCTTCGCCGGCCTGGGTCAACTGAACAACTCAACGCCTGCATTCGGCCAAGGCGTCGCCGGGTATGCCCGGTATTTTGGCGCGTCCTATGGCGATTTTGTAATCGGCGACTTCATAACGGAAGCGATCTACCCGACGCTTCTGCACCAGGATCCGCGCTACTTCCGGCGCGGCACGGGGAGCGGCTGGTCACGCCTGCGCTATGCCGCCAAACAGATATTCTGGACACACAAAGATGCGGGAGGATCGCAGTTCAATTTTTCCGAGATTGCCGGCAACGCAACGGCGGTCGCGATCTCTAACGCGTACTACCCCGACAATCGCGATGCCGCTTCGGCGGTTTCCAAGCTCGGCATTCAGATCGGCATCGACATGGCCGGCAATTTCCTCAAGGAATTCTGGCCGGACTTGAGCCGCAAGTTCTCCCGCAAGACGCCCAAGAAGCCCTGAAGAAATCGCTATAATTCGGGTTGATTCCCAAAACCGCCTTCCTTTTTCCTGGACAAGGATCGCAAGCGGCCGGAATGGGCAAAGCCTTGTTCGAGGCATTCCCCGCGGCGCGGCGCGTTTTCGAAGAAGCCGATGAAGCGCTGGGATTTGCTCTCTCCCGTTTGTGCTTCGAAGGCCCCCAGGAGCAGCTCACTCTAACGGAAAATGCACAGCCCGCGCTGGTCACCGTTTCGTCGGCGGCTTTTGCCGTGCTACAGGAAAACGGATGGGAACCCGATTACGTTGTTGGCCACAGTCTGGGCGAATACTCGGCGCTGGTGGCCGCCGGGAGCTTGCGATTTGCGGATGCGGTACGCCTGGTCCGCAAGCGCGGACAATATATGCAGACCGCCGTTCCCGAAGGCGTTGGAGCTATGGCGGCGTTGCTGAAGCTGCCTCCGGACAAGCTGGAAGAGGTCCTGGAGCGGGCCGCACAGGGCGAAATCGTAACCGCGGCCAACCTCAATTCCGATGACCAGGTGGCGATTGCCGGTCACTCCGGCGCCGTGCAACGCGCCATGGAGTTGGCGAAGGCGGCGGGCGCTCGCCGCGCGATGCTGCTGGCCGTGAGCGCGCCCTTTCACTGTCCGTTGATGCGGCCGGCCCAGGAGCGTTTGCGCGCGGATCTCGATCGTACCGAATTCCACGACCTTCGCGTGCCATTAGTGAACAACTGGCAGGCGCGCGAAATCCGTACCGCCGCGGAAGCCCGCGAGGGACTCTACGAGCAGGTTCCCAACCCGGTGCGCTGGGCCGAATCGATGCGGTATCTGGCGCAGCAGGGGGTCGCACAAGCGGTGGAGGTCGGCGCCGGTAGTGTACTTACCGGACTCCTGCGCGGCGTGCAGCCGCCCATCGCGTGCTTCAAATTCGGCGAACCGGCCGATCTCGAAAAACTGCCGCGGTAACCGATGTACAATACCCACGCATTCCCATCGAGGGGTTTTGGAACATGCAGTCATTTGTCATACGTCGTACGCTAATTTTCCCGGTGTTCCTGGCAATCGCAGCGGCTCAGCAGCCGGCCACTAAACGCATCCCCGTGACCGAAAACCTGCACGGAGTCACCATCACCGATCCGTACCGGTGGCTCGAGGATCAGAACAGTCCGGAGACGCGCGCCTGGGTCGAGGCCCAGATGCACTATACCGAGACTGCGCTCGGGAAGATACCGCAGCGGGCGCAAATTGCTCAGCGCCTTGCGGAAATCCTGAAGGTCGATGCCATGAAGCCGCCGGTGGTGCGCGGCGGACGCTACTTCATTCAGAAGCGTCCGGCGAATCAGAATCAGTACATTCTTTACTTTCGGCAAAGCGGCAACAGCCCCGATACCGTGCTCCTGGATCCGAACGTTCTCACTCCCGACCACTCGAGTTCCTTCGAGCTGATGGATGTCTCTCGCGATGGCAAGCTGATCGCGTACGGTTTACGGCAGGGCGGGCAGGATGAAACCAAGGTTGCCTTTCGCAATGCGGACACGCGCCAGGATCTGACGGAAGTGTTACCGGCGGCGCTGTATTTCAGTGTGGCCATTAAGCCCGACCGCAGCGGCGCGTATTACATGAAGAGGCAGGAAAA
This sequence comes from Terriglobia bacterium, assembly GCA_003175985.1. Lineage (GTDB taxonomy): Bacteria > Acidobacteriota > Terriglobia > Bryobacterales > Bryobacteraceae > PSRJ01. The sequence goes on along the minus strand of PSRJ01000143.1, from coordinate 937 downwards.
AGGGCCGCGCCTGTACTATCACGCGATGGGCACCGAAGCCGGCCGGGACCGGATTATCTTTGGCGAGCAGTTCGGTCCGACGCAATTGGGCGGGTGCGACATCTCCTCCAACGGCCGCTGGCTGTTTTGCCAGATTCTTACCGGCTCGGCGGGCGATAAGGTGGAGATCTACGCACAGGATCTATCCAACGGCGGCCCGATGACGCCCGTCGTCACCGGGCTCGACGCCCATTTCGAAGTCGAGGTCGGCGGCGACCGCATGTATCTGCTGACTACCTGGAAAGCCCCGAACGGGCGCATTCTGGCCGTGGACCTGGCCCACCCCGCGCGCGAGAACTGGAAGGAAGTCATCCCCGAGCGCAAAGGCGTCCTCTCCGCGATTAGCGTGGCGGGGGGTAAGCTTTCGGCGATCTGGCTCGACGACGTTCATTCCCACGTGGAAGTGTTCGACCAGGATGGCAAGTTCGTGCGCGAACTGAAACTGCCGTCATTAGGAGTCGCTGAAGGACCTTTTGGCCGATGGGAGTCCGACGAAGCCTTCTATACGTTCAGCTCCATTGGCCAGCCGAAAAGCATATTTCGTTACAGCATGTCCTCGGGAAGCCAGTCGTTATGGTTCCAGGAAAAAGTGCCCTTTGACTCCTCGTCGATCGAAGTCAAACAGGTCTGGTATTCGTCGAAAGATGGAACGAAGGTTCCGATGTTCATCGCCAGCCGGAAAGGAATAAAGCGCGACGGATCCAATCCGGTGCTTCTGACGGCATACGGCGGTTTCAACGTGAGCGAACTTCCCATCTCCTCTGCGACCTCGCTCGCATGGCTCGATCGCGGCGGCGTTTATGCCTTGGCCAATCTACGGGGCGGCGGCGAATTCGGCGAAGCATGGCACAAGGCCGGGATGCTCGACAAGAAGCAAAACGTCTTCGACGATTTCATT
>PSRJ01000352.1 GCA_003175985.1 Terriglobia bacterium | reverse complement strand
CGCCCAATGTCGTTGTGAGCGGATATCAGGCTCATTCAGGCTTCAGGCATGACGTTACCGTCTGACAGAGCTTGGCAGCGCTAAATGGCTTTGCCAGGAAGGCATCCGCCGCGCCTTGCGGTAGCTGACCAGCCGCATGTCCGGACATAATAATGATGCGGCAAGCTGGGCAGAGCATGCGGGTGCTGACCGCAAGGGCAAGACCGTTCATTTTTGGTGATTCGAGATCCGTCAAGAGAAAGTCAATCTCGCCGCCCAGTTGCTTGATGAGTTCCAATCCCTTTTCGCCATCCGCCGCTTGCAAAACCGTCCATCCTTCTTGCGTTAGTGCAGCTAGGGCAAACCAACGGACCTGGTCATCATCGTCGACAACGAGCCCAAGTGTCCGTGGCAAAGCCGTCTGTCCTCGCGGTGGCCGCTCCTGGATAGTGTGGTCCCCGATGCTAAGGGAAACAAGAGCACTGCACCCATACAGATTTGGCAGTATCAGTCTAAGGCGTCTTCCGGAGTGCGTCAATCAACCGAAAGTTCCATATAGGGATGCCTGCACAGAAGTAGGCCGCTGGTTGGATAAGTTGTAGTGCTAAAGTACCGAAAGACTATCTGTAGAGTCTCAAAAAAGCTACCGCCTACCTCATCGAGGAGATTGGATACCTGCCCCGGATAAGATGAGGGCGACTATTTTCTTCCAGCTAGTGTGCACTCGCTACAAGGGAAGCAGTATCCTCCTGACTTCGAATAAGAGCTATCCAAACCGGTCTTTACTCTTGATTCGGAAGTGAACCAAAACCAAACCGAAACGCTTTGATTAAATCCGCCGCCAGAGAGCGTCTGCTTTCGTGAAACTCGTCATTCAGGGCACGTTGGAAAATGCGGAAATCAGGGCTATCGCGATCACGCAATCGTTCGATCAGAGCATGAATCAGCCGATTTTCCTCCGTCGAGCAGATCGGCGCTAGATCGCGTCCAATCAGATAAGCGGCGACAAGCTCGTAGTCGAGTCCTATGTCGAGAATCTCCGGCCCGAAGCGCCGCACATCTTCAGGATCATAGCGCTTGAGCAGAGCCGCGACGTCGGCAAGGTCCTTCTGTCGGCGATAAGGGCTTTCAGAATACGCCACGATCTTTAGAAGCGCCAAGACGTGCAGAGGGATAACTTTCAAGTTCAAATTCTCGGCGACGGTGGTGGTTACCGAGTCACGGAAGACGTGATCAAAGCCGCTCAGGCTCATGCGCATCCCTGAGACCGGCCAGTTGAGAGTGCCTTGCTTGCGCAGCTTGGGCCCCGCCGGAATCAAATCGACGCGGGCGCCCTCAGGTGTCGTCCAGCGGTGTTCCATTTTGCCTTCCTGCTGCCATCCCGCGGCACGCAAGCGTTCGCTCAGGCGGGCGAACTCATCGAGGTCGATGGCGACCGCCACATCGATATCTAAAGTGTGCCGCGCGGGATCATCAATCCAAGTTCGATATGCCATAGCGCCAATGAGAACCAGATCGGCCTGCAAATCATCACAGATGGTTTTCAGGTCTCGCGCCGCGGTGACCTGCTCAGGTAACAGAGGGTGCATGGAGATATTTTTTCTCGATCTCACCCGCGGCTTCGAGGGCGCGCGGATCGTTCGTTTGCAGCAACTCGGCGTAAAGCAGCCAGGGATGCGCGACCGGGTAAGGTGTTCCATTCGGTGACACGAGCACCGGACTAAACCAGCGGAACAGGGTTATTGGGCCTTGCTTATCCGGCAAGAGGGCCAGCGGCACGGAGATCGCTTTCGGGGATGCTGAAATGAAAACGGCTGTCCTATCCCCGCGGTAATACCGGTCCAACGCAAAAGCGCCAGCTGAACCGCTCAAGGCCCAGCGCCACTCTTTCTCCTTCGCCACCGCCGCGAGGCGCTGAACCCAACGTTCAGGATCGCGCTCCTGGCTCCGAAACCGGCCTAAGACGAGAGCCGGGCGGAGCACCTGGGTATAACCTTCGAGGAACATTGATTCCAACCGCTTTAGATCGACAATCCTGGATCCAGCGTCAGGCACGGACTCCAGGATGCCCTCGGCAAGTAAACGCTGTTTTGCTTCGGAGGCGGCGCTTTTCCCGACACCTGCCACCTGCGCCAGCTGACGCGCCGGGTATGCGATAGCGGCTGGATTGGCCAATAGTGCGAAGAGCGTCTGTACGGTCGCCGTTCCTACGCGACGATGTTCTGGTTCCCGGCGTTTGTCGGGATTCCCAAGAACAAAGGTATGGTACTCGTTTCCAAGGCTAAGATGAAGGTTTCCCGATTCATCGACGAAGTTAAGTCCGGCTTTGGCCAACCGTTCGCCCGCGGGTCGGGTGATGTATCGGGCAAATACAATGAGCGGCACTTCGTGTTGCTCGGCAAGCAGGGCATTAATAGCCGCGTCACTTAGGTGGCTCCTCTGACGAGCGATATCAACGACAAATAGTCCGCGGCGAGTCCGTAGTTCCAGGCGAGGCTCAGTCTCCTTTTTGTCCCGCCAGCTGACACGTACGGCCGTGATGTACGGCAAAGCCTGAATGCGTTCGATCAACGGCTGATCCCACTCGGCGACCATGTCCGGAATTATATATTGTCCGTTGCTAACGGACAAGCTAAAATAGCGGACAAAGCAGTGATCTCCAAATGATTCAGTTTATAGGAGTCTCCCAAGGGACGCGCTTTGGAATGAATATTTTGCGCGGTTCTGCATCCAAATAAAGGCGGGCGATCGCGGACCGCTGCCTTTTGGGAAGAGCAGTTCAGAACCGTATGCACGCATGTAGAAATAGCAAACTCTCGCTTGGAAACGAGGAGCTGAAATGGAACAACAATCCGGACGGCAGCGCTGGCTGACCGTCACTCAATTAATGGAAGTCGTGCCCCTCAAGAAATCTCGTGTCTACTACCTGACGCATACGCGGCAGATCCCATTCGTGCGGCTTGGGAAGACGCTCTTGTTCGATTACGATGTCATCATAAAGTGGGTAGAGGCCCATGGCGAACCAATTGGGATATCTAGTCAAGCGCGCTAACGGCCGCTACTACACGCGCTTCCAAAAGGCCGATGGCCGCTGGACGCACGAATCGCTGGGTACCGTTCGCGCGGCGGAAGCCAAAGTCCTGTTTCAGCAGTGGAGGGACCGGCAGCTCCGCGCCCAGACGCTTCAAGACGAGCAGGTCGTTCCTGTTACTCTGGAGCAGCTCGCCAGAGAGCACTTGAAGCGGGTGGAAAGCCACCAGGCCGCAAGCTGGCTGATTAAGCAGCAGAATTACCTAGACAACTATATCCTCCCGTTTTTTGGCGCTGCCACGCTGACCACGGATCTCACGCCTCGGCGCATCCGGGATTATGTCGACTGGCGGAAGACGGAGGGCAAGATCCGGGCGGTCACGGTCAATAAGGAACTGTCCTGCATCAAAGCTGCATTACGATTTGCTGAAGAGCGCGGCTACCTCCTCGAGAGCCCCGCGCGCAAGGTGAGGTTGCTGCCGAGCGACTCGATTGTTCATGACCGGTTTCTCTCGTACGAAGAATACGCCTTACTTCTGGACAAGGCCGTGGATGAGCGGGAGGGCCTGCGCTCAACCCTATTCAACGACCGGCGGGAATGGATCATGCTCGCCTGCAATACCGGCCTTCGCCCGGGCGAGCAGCGCGTGCTCCAGTTCGGCGACGTGGACCCGGAGCACGGCTTCTTGCGCGTCCAGAGCAAACCGGAAATTGGTTTTCATGTCAAGAACTACCAGCACCGCTACATTCCGTTGTCGGCGCAGGCGCGAGAAGCGATCGAGTCGCAACGCGCAAAAGCGTCGGGTTCGGATTTCCTGTTCCCGCGTCCCGACGGCGAGCCGTGGGGCGACATCGGTGCCTCCTTCGAGGAACTCGTGAGCGGCGCTCGTCTCCAGAAGCAAGCAGCAGCCGAACGCCTGACGCCGCACTCTCTGCGCCACACTTATGCCAGTTGGCTTGCAATTGCCGGCTTGTCTCTACGCCGCATCCAGGAGCTGCTGGGGCACAAAAGCATCACGACGACGGAGCGGTACTCGCACTTGGGCGCCAATGGTCAACACCCCTATTATTTCGAGCTGGCGCGATGCGTTTCGAATGGTTTTGTACCAAGGTTTGTAACAAGCGAGTCTTCTGAGGAGGTCGCTGATTCTTCGCAAGTTATTGAAGGAAAATGGTGGCGGCGCGGCGACTCGAACGCCGGACCTAGGGATTATGAGTCTTTCCGGACCGCATTTTGAAGAAGTGCGAAGCACCTTCAAAGACTTTGATTTTGAAGAGGATACGCTGCCGTGAGGACCCTTTCCTCTTCGGCCCGTTTTGAGGCGTTTTGAAGGGTTTTGTAATCAGTTTTGTAGTCAAGATGTGTGACAGACGGTGATTCGATTTATGAGGCACCTTCAACATTGACGACCCGGTTATGGCTGGATGATACGGGGGCGCCGACAACGGTCCAGAAGGAATTGATGCGCCATGCCAGCATCCAGACGACGATGAACGTCTATGGCAAGGTCAGCAAACGTCAGGCCCATAGCAAAGTTGTGGATCTTGAAGTCCAGTAAAACGGCTAAACTCCGCGGCAACATTAACGCACTTCGAGCTCTTGCCGACCGTCTTGCAACGTCGCTTCTGTTGGTTGCAGGTTGGGCTATGAAAATAGGGAAATTTTTTGGGTTGATTGACCTGGGATCGGGCTACTCCCCCGTCTCTGGCGTAGAGCCGATGGCGTTTTGATCCAACGGTTGTAAGTTGATTTTTCTGGTTGGGCGGATTTGAACCACCGACCTTTGGGTTATGAGTGCGCTGACAACCGGTAACCGTAAGAAACCAAAGGCACGAGTGGCACCTCAAAGAGCCTTAAGGAACGTTTGGGAGCGCTTATTGGGAGTCTAAAGGGGAGTTTGGACCTTTGGGTGGATTTCCAAATGCCTGGAGACATTAGTGGTCCGATTCTCCAGCCTTGGCGAAAGTGAACGGGGCAGGTCCTTCTACATGTAACTCCTGGGGAGGTAGTGGGATCTACCCGAGCTGCGGCGCAATTTGCGACCGATATGGATGAGGTTGCCCAGGACACACGCAGGCTCCCCGCGTCGCGTGCCATAAGCCCGTGATAACGACAAGCATGACGGCGCTTCAGAACGCTGATCCGGCGTCGCATCCGGTACGCCACTTGCGCTTTCTTGAACCATACCCTTCTTTGCAGGCGACGGTGATTTTCGCTCCGGGTGCTGCGATACGGGATAGAGAAGAACTTCACACACATCTCGTGCACGGCGTTTTCGTTTGCTTCTGAGTAGAATCGTAAATCCGCTGCCGCCAGTCTGGCGAACCGACCCAACTTCAGAAAATGTTTGTTACTGCTGCAGGTATCTCCAGGAGATTCTCGGCGGCACCAAAGCCGCGAATCGCGTACTGAATAGATGCGGTACACTGCACCCTTCGGCTAGGTGTTGTGAAGGTCCTTGTTTGCGGGACATAGAGCGACCTCATAGAAGAGCGCAAGGGCGTTATGGAAGCCATGCTCCGCGTGCAGCATCAGCACGAATCGATGGAATTCTTTGGCGCAGGGGACAAATCGGCCGATTGAACCGTGCCTTGAAGGGTGCGCGCGAGCGACGTTCTGGCTCTGCCAGTCGCACATTTACGGAACGATAGTGCCCGGTGTTGACGCCGCGGGTCTGGGGATCGCCTTCGCAACCACATAACCGGCGTGACTGATGCCGAGCAGCGTCAACATTCCCGATGTCAGTTCCGGAAACGCGCAGATGAAGTAGTTGCGAACGAACAACTGCTGCAAGAGGGCGCCATATGCAATCACCAGCACGACGGTAAAGTAGAAGTTCTGAACCCGAGTCAAATCTACCCGTCTTGCCGTTCCCTCGGTCGCCATAAAAAGGTCCGCCCAGCTCGCATCTTCTGGCCCGCCGTTCGCGATGATGGGCCGTCCTCTCATTCTGTTTGTCTGTTTGACCAGCTCGCTTGCTACGGCGGCTGTCAATGTGATGCCCATCAGTGCCCACACATTTGGCGAGACGATGATGCCCAGCGGGTCGTCAACCCGACACGCCATAGGCGGACTTGGCGGAAGGGATAAGCCACGAAACAGATTTCCAAAGGCTGCCGCCAGAAGACCGGACAAGAGCAGAATGGTCCATAGCACAAGCTGAAACCGTGAGAGGCTAATCCGATCGTTCTCATCGATGAGGATTCCACGCCACAAACCCAGCACGCCGTGACCGATAACGCCGGCGAGGACCGTCAAAAGGGCCAAAGTCAGGTAGTACGCCGTTACGAACAGGATTCGGGTCGTGCCATCGATGATGACAATGATCGCTAGAAGGCCGAACAGCGCCAGCGAATGTGCTACGGTCCACTTTGGGTTGATCACGGACTCCTCCCGTCCGTATTATACGGTTTGGCGACTAAGACCTCGCTCTGTCAGGAAGACCGTCAGCGAAGATCCTAATTTGTCAACTTCCGACGAGCAAGTGGCCGTTAAAAAGCCCAAAACAAACTCAACTCAATCAGACTGACCAGTAAACAATTCTCGTACGTACGCAAGGTGCTGGTGTTGGTGCTGGTGTTGGTAGCGACGCCCCGACATCTGTGCTAAAATTCCGCATTCATTGTCAATCAAGGAGGCTCGGTGGTCCCGCTATCAAGCTCGGTCTCGACTTCCCACGTCTTCGGCTTTCTCTCGCGCGATGCGGTGCTGCCAATCCGTCCGATCGACCCTAAAGCAGTCGACGACATCCTCCTGGACTTCTGCGCAACGCCTGATCCGGTATCGCTGAAGAGCGTGGCTGGCCTCCGCATCTCGATCAACGGTGCCGACGCGACGGCGGCGATCCTTGGGGGGCTCGGGGCACGCGTCGACGCCCGCGGGACCTCGGCCGCGGGCGAGTACCGGCAGGCACTCGCTCAGTGGCTGACGCTCGAAGAAGCCCTCGGGAGTGATTTCCCGGGCAGTGTTCGTGCGGATCGCGATATTGCAGATCGTCTTGGTTCGATGGTCCCGTTGTCCAACAACCTGAAGACGTTTGGCAGCGGCGACGCCGGCTTCGGCGGCAATCTCCACCTAATCAACTTTCTGTTCGCGACGGTGCCGATCGCCCCTCTGTCCATCAAGGAGCTCCTACAGAAAGTGCTCGGTGGCCAGACCGCCGTTCAGGACGTCAGAGAGATCCGTTTCTCGACACCAGTCTCTGGAATCGGCCCACATCCGGCGCACGGATCGATCGCCGCCAGCGCTCAGATTCTCTATTCCACGCCTGACTTCGAGAAGCTCTTCAACATGTTGAAGTTCGTACAGGACGCGCTCCGCCAGTTCCCAGAGGGCCCCTTCCAAAGACAACTGACGGATCTCAAAAACACCACTGATCAGATCGTCTCGACGACGGCCACTCACGGCACTATGCTCGATTCGATCAATCAAGCGATCCTGGAGGTCAAGCGGATTCTCCAGCTTCAGCTGTAAACGCGATGAACACCGACGACGACCTGATCACTCTCACTACGAGGCTGGTAGACTCCGCGAGCGCCGTGGCACTCGACGCGCGGAACCATCTGACGAAGGCAACGGCTCATCTGGCGGCGATTGACGGCACGTGGGCCCTGAGCCGGGAACTGACGCAGATCTTGCGCGCGCGCACGAGCTTCTCGGCCGCCTACTCGCTGGATGCGCTCGGCAGCGCGATCGTGGGTGAAGGAGTGCTCGTGCCCAATGAGCTCGTGCAGAAGATCACCGAACTCCGCTTCAGCGGTCGGACGACGGATCCGCCGCTGCTAGTCGATCAGCTCGGCATCAAGATGATCGCCCAGCTCGCTCCGGCGGGCGGTAGCTTGCGTGTCGCGATGGTCACCGCCGCGTCCATTACCTTCGACCTCCTTCCGGACATCAACCAGGTAAAAGTGTCCGTCAGGCGTCAGCGTCAGGTGACCCTCCTGGATCCCGTGTCGATGCAAATACTCGAAGCGGAGACTCTGGCTTACGGTGCCGCGGTCGCCAACTGGTTCGACGGCGCCTTTCGCGGTGTCGGGACTCGGTTGACTGACGGGCTCGGCCGCTTGGCAGCGGTTCTTGCGGAGCCGCCGTATCCAGCCCCTCCACCGCCCGGCCCGGGGCCGTTCAAGCCCTGGAAGACGTTCCCAGGGAAGGTCATTTTTGTTTGCACGCGAATCGACGACGTCCTGGACTTCCGCGCGTTGATCTTCCGGCCAGTTCTGATTCCTCCTCCACCGCCGCCCGATATCCACACGCTACCGGACGTCGTAGCGAAGCCGATTAAGGAATGGGATGATCTTCTCGCGGGAACACATCCACCTGTGCAATCTGGGCAAGGCCACGAGTCGCCGGTTGCGTGGCCATCGTGGGCGGAAGTGCAGGTGGCGTTACGGACCGACGTCCTCGGCCGGCGCGTTGATCGACATGCACGGGAGCTCGTTGCGCAGATCGACCCGCGGACCGAGTACCAGGGTACGAATCTCATGACCAACCCTGCTGATCATAGAGTCGCCAGCTATTTCCTCTGGGCGCGCAAGCGCATCTTTTTTACGATCTGCGGCCGATTCCGGCTCGTAATCCAAGGGCCTTTTCCGTGGAACTGGTACTTTGAGTGCACGGAGTGGGTACAGTCGAGCATAACGATCGATGGGGTCGCCGAAGCCACTGTCGACATCGCCGATCTTTCGCGGCAGTTGCACTTGGTCCTGCGAGTGATCAGCGGTACCTTCAAGGATCGTGTCATGGACGTCGCCGCGCTTCCAAACGCCACGCGAGCCGCCAGCCAGCTCACGGCTGAAGCGATGTTCCTCTGGCTCAGTGAACGGCCCCTTAAAGAAGTCGACTCCGACCGTGGACCCTCGGCTTTCTATTTGCCCTGGAGAGAACATGCTGCGAAATGACCTCGAGTTTCGTGTTCCCGCTGCGGAGATGTTCGACCGCGTACAACGCTTCCGGCAGGCCTTCGTCAAGAACTATATGGAGCCGCCGGCCCCCTACCCTGTCGCCGTGTGCCTCGTCGAGGCAGGCATCAAGCCGAGGACTCAAGAGCAGCTGGATCTGCTCCTCAGCCTCGCGCCACTAACGAACGAAAACGACGCCCTGCACGGATCCACTGGAGGTATCGTGGTGGCGCCAGAGTTCGAGTTCTTGTTGGCTGGGCAGATGGGCATCGTCACGGTATTTGTTCCCGACGACATCGAGATCCGTGTCGCGCACACCGAAACAGAACTGGTGTTCTCCGCCGAGACGCCCTTCGGTGTGCAGGTATCCGGCGGGATCCAGATCGGCGGCGTGCCGTTCCCGACATCGGTGCTCGAGCTGCGCGAGATCGCCATCGATGAGTCTGGAGTGCGTTACCGCTTGATCCAAACGAAAGGGCAAGCCCAGCGCATTGACATCGTCCTCGACTTCCACCCCACGCGCATGGACTACTCGATGGCGGGCGCGCTTAAGGCGCTGGTCGTTCGCCTCGCCTCTGACGCAGGTCCCTGCACCGGCACGCCAGGCGGCGGTGGGGTGGGCGATCCGTCCACCGGTATCAAGCAACAGACAATCTGCGCCGACACACCAATCCCTGACGGCTGGATCAAAGTGAATACGGCGAACGATGCGTCTGTGTGTGGGTTCCCCTCCGACCCACGTCTGCAGAATGTCTGGATCATCGAGAAGTACGAAGAACGTCCAATCGGCACGCGCATGACGGTGTGCGCCGATCGCCCTCGGTTTCCCTCCGGCCAGGACGTACCGACCGGGTGGATAGTCAAGGGCCGCCACAACGACCCGGCCGGCTGCGGGAAGCCCGTCGATACTCCAGGTGTGTTGAACATGATGACCATCGAACGAATCGAGTAGACACGTGGCACGAGATCGGCCCATCCCGTGTCGCCGAATCGGAGCCGCGGTGGCACTCGCCACTGGCATTGCGGCGCTTCGGCGGGAGCACGCCTCATGGCTCGCTGCGACAGCCATCCCACTCGTGTGGTTGGCTGGCTTGATCACCGGTGGCCGGTGGACGTTGATCCACTCATTCCTGCGAAATCCGCGTCGCCCTGAGGCGTGGATCGATCAACTGAGTTGGACGCCGGCATTCGTGTCGGGAGCTGCCGCCGCCGTTGCGCTTGGGTGGCTGCGCCGTGACATCGCCGCGGTACTGACCGCATTGACGGGGCCGCTACTCATCTGCTACGCAGCTGGCAAATGCGCGTGCATGTTCCGCGGTTGCTGCGGATTACGCCCCTCCTATCGGTGGAGCGGACGATCCCTGCCGATGTTCGAGGCCATCTGGTCGGCCGCGCTCGCTTCAGCCCTGCTCTGGATTGCCACCCCTGCCGCCGCAGGGGCCGCCCTGATCGGACACGGCGTGGTGAGAGCCGCTGGACGAGTCGGACGCGGCACGGGATCATCGACGACTGCGCTGCTGGATCCGTCTGCGGCCGCCACCATCCTTGGAGGAGGACTCATCGTCGCCAGTTCCGTCGTCGGATTATGGTAAGCGCCATCTGATAAGCCTCGAGAAAGGTGAACAGTCGTGATCAATTCTGTCAGGCTGGGAAGAATTGTCAGCGCCGCTGGCGCGCCGTGGACAGTATTCGCCGATTCGGTAGCGTCGACGTTCGTTGTGGCGGACGCGGCCCAGCGCGTCGCGTTGACTGTTGCTTTTCTCAAGAACGCGCAGGTAACTCTTGAAGTCTTCGACAACACCAACGTTGTAAAGCGAGTCGAAGCATTCGACGTTTCGACACACCCCACGGTTGGACAGATCTCGCGAATAGCCACGCAGAAGAGCCCTGTATCCGGCGAAAGCTTTCTCGAGTTGTTCGTCGCCCAGGAGAACGGACAGGAGCGTCAGCTCAAGGTCGTCGATGAAGCCGTCCAAATCGTGTGTGAAATCGCGGCGATTTCTGGTCGGAGCCTGAAATTGGTTGACGACAACGGCACAGTCTTCGCCGCCGAAGTCGCAGCGGTACCGGCGGCCGCTCCTGGTTCAGCCGCGCCACGATCGCCGCATAGCTAGCCCGCCCGCCGAATCGAACTCAATAACACGCCCCCTCCAGCGCTGCCGGTTGCGTCCGTAGCATTCGACGAAAGCCGGCGGAGTCGCCTTACGCGATGCGGCAGGGGCTCGTCCAGGCGGCTCTTCAAAACCCATGTAGTCCAACCGTAAAGGGTGCGCGACCGGGGAGATACGTACTCCCGCCGCGCCGAGCCAGTGGCCCCCAATCGATTCTCGTGCGGTCGGATTTTAATGGGAGTTTTTCGGAGTTTATCGGTTCGCTCGCAGTTCCCGCGACTGACTGGTGAAGATTTGGTTGCGGGACTGCATTAACCCATTAACCACCAATTCTTTGGGTTGCAAACCCAAAGCGGCTGTCGTACCGCCTCGGGCCGCGACGTCCAGCTTGGGAAATTGACCATGGATTGAAAATACAGAATTTGGCGTCCATGGTGCTCATTTCTGGCTTTGGCAAGTACGCTGTCTTCAACGGTCCGCTTCAGCGCTTTTCTTAATGGAGCAGTTTTGGAGCAGGAGACCCAATGAGTGGCCGCGCCTTCTTTGATAGTGCCTGACACATTACGTCCTTTGACTTGGAATGGGTAGGTGGACGCCGCAGTGTGCGACGATAATCCGCTTCAAGTCTCGGTCGGCATCGAAGTAGATCTGGAGACAATTTTTCCTATCCCCACCTCCCAAATCGAGATGCTGGTAAATTCTCCTCTTCTCCCCATTGATCGCGAATTCGCGATATCTCGCGTACTTGCGATAGTCATTCTTCACCGTCGCACTCTCGCTGGCCGAGTATTGTGTAAAGTTTCGCCGTTTTAGCTGCTCAGCCCAGGAACCGATCGAGGTGTCTGACTCGAGCGATTCAAAATAGAGGCGCCCGACATCGCGGATTGCCATCAATGCGCGATAAACTTCCTCTGGCCTTGCGAACTCGGATTCTTCCGCCGATCGTCGTGCCGTCTCAAGAATCAGAAAATCCGTGGCAAAATCACGTTCTGCAGCTGAAAGGGCTGTGGATACCGTTCCGTATTCGACCTGCTGTGCATGCTCGACCGCTGCCTCACTCTCAAGCGCCTGATGTTGCTGAAAGACACTGAAGTTATCCCGGACGTCCTGCAATTGGGCTGCGAGGTTCTCATTATCCGACTGTAGGACAGTTACTCGCTCGTTCAACTCGGCGTTTTCCTTTATCGCCAAATCCAGTAGTTCCTGAACCTCTTGCAGACTGTTCGCGGCCGCCCGACCTTCCTGGAGTTGCTTTTGAATTCGGTTCAGCTCGATGGCTCGCTCAGCATCAACGCGAGCTTGAATATCACGAGCGATACTCGCATCGGTAAAGCGGGCAGCGGACACGCGAGCCAAGTAATCGAAGAGTCGCTTTTCGATGGGCTTTTTTTGATATTCGAAGCGCTCCATTTGCGTGGGGAAGTACAGCCAGTGGTGGAGCGGATTAGAATCTCGCTTCAGGCCCGGCCAATATATCCGCACGCAGCCGTTGAAACAGGACAGGGCCCGCCCGAGTGTGTCGGTCAACTGGAACGCCGCCCACTTGTCGAAAACCGCAACTTGGGCAAAGCCCAATAACGCCTTATGCAGTCGATCAGCATCGATAACCGGTCGGTCGGTGAACTGATCGTGTGAGACTACAACAATGGGAATCCGTCGCTTCTGATCAAGGAGTTCCCCTTCTACAAAGTCCGCGACATCCTGAGCTGATATCTCAAGTTTCTTCATCAGCAGAGGTTGATCACCTGCCCAGCACGAGTGGTTCGAAAACAAGTCAGAAACAAGTCGAGGCCGACCGAGGCTAATTTGCGCTGGCCTCACGATGTAGGAGGTCGATGAAACCCCGACCTGCATGCCGAACTGAATCTTCTCGCCCATGGTAATCGCTACGACAACGTCGGTTGTCCACTGGAGGTGAGCATCGCTTCCATCGGGGTGTGCCCATCTGGTTCGTTGCATCGCCGCATCGCCGAGCTCCACTTCCGTCACATGCACAACATGGCCTGGAAAGGGTGCGATCGATTCACCACTCTTCGGAAACCTAACTTTTACATTCCATTTTCGGTCATACCCAGCAACCACCCAGGTAGTGATGCGTTCCTTGATTTGGTCAAACTCCGTTCGTGCATCCTGGGCCTTGTCAGGCACGACGTCAAACTGTATCGCGTAAATGCTGGGCAAAGAGGAATACCCCGAACGTAATTGTATCGAGCCGTACATCTTTCTCAAAGTTTGCTGCCAGACGACGTGGCTGAATCAGTGCCCGAGCAGGAGACGCCACGCCAATCTGCCAATCCCTGATTAGCATCATAGGTGTGCTCGGCAATCGCATTAGAACAAAACCATTTTCAAGCGATATCGAGTAACGATTTGTATTTCTCAAGCAGATTCTTCATCGCCGTGTAGTGTGGATTCAAATGAGCCGACGACGGCACCTTTACTGCCGCCGTCGCGTCCGTGTGAAGGTGCTTGCTCGTAAAATCGTGCGTGCCCTCAAGGATGGGCTCATCGGCGGAATCGAACTTCTTGCAGTGCCGGAGCAACTTCTTTAGTTCGGCCCATCTCGTATCTTCATAGGCCTTCGAAACAGGCTTCCCTGTTTCCGCACTGTAAGCGTCTTTTGTAAACCGCTCAACGAATTTCCGAAGGTCGATATTCGCTTGCTTGCGGAAACCCTCATTCGTGGAATCCTTGTTCCGCCTGATGTCGCCGAGCAGCCGTAAGATCTCGGGCCCGGCCGAAGCGATCGAAGGTCCCGACTTCGTGTATCCCTCAAAGCGATAAAGCACGGCATTCGCGGATGCACGATACCGTTTTTCCAGATCATCGGCGAAATTGTCCATGTGCGTAAGGACGATCACTTGAAATCCGCGATCGAGCAGCTCCTTCAGCACAACCATCTTAAACGTCTCAATGTGATCGTCATCCATGGACTGGATCGGATCGTCGATGAGGAGCATTTGATGCGGACTTGCGGGGCGTGTCGCGCACGCCAGGTATATGGACAAGCCGAGGCAGTTTAGCTGGCACGTGCTGAGGTTGGGCGCGGCCATAATGATTTTCGCGAAGCTGCGGGCCTGCAACTCAAGACTGTCGGTCCCTGGGACCATCTGCTGATACCCGACGTCTGCCCCGGGGTTCATCATGTCGTACCAGCGCTTGATTTCCTGGTCGCGTACGCCGAGAATCTCCTTCTGTTTCTTTTCGATGAATTGCCGGGTTTGCCGAACCAGATCGGGAAAGATCTTTGACACGTCCTCGGCGTCCTGCGCCAGCCCCACGCTTTGCCACTGCTCCAAGGCATCGATCAATACTCTAATAAGCTGTACATCTGCCACCGAGCCTAGGCGGCTCTTAATATAAGGGTCGAGGGCGGCGTACGTCGCGGCGTAGGCGTTCGCCGTTGCCGGAAGAGAGTTGATCTCCCGCGCGTAGGCATTGAAATCGCTTTCCAGCATCACTACGCGCCCATCCACATCACCGGCGCCTAACCCGTCGATCAGGAGCTGTATTGTCTGTTCGAGCGTGGCGCGCAACGTCCCGGAGTTGTGGGTCTTCTCGCGCACCGATGCACAGGTCTGCAAATACGCATCCACGTTAGCAGATGCAGATGAGCCGAGTTCCGTGATTTTGGTCTGTTCAGATTCCGAGGGCACGACAGGAAGGAGCCGAGCGACAGCAGCCCCGTGCCGTACCACGCCTCGCTGAAGCTCCTTGAGGCTTGCGATAGCAGCGTTTAAGGTTGTGTTCACCTGGGGTACGTTGCCGGCTGCCTCCTTCAGTCGTGCCAGTCTCTCCGGAGACAGCGTCGATTCGAGACAGAAGGGACAGCGGCTCCGTTGAACGGGGTCGGCCAACGCTAGACCCAAGCGCAGGAATTCCTGGTGTCGCGGATCGGCGCTGGACACCGTTTCGCCGGCGTTGTTGGCTGCTTCGCCAACCTGTTCCTGAAAGCGATTGAGGATTTCCGATAATGCTACGACTTCAGTAATGGTCAAATGAGGGCTCGGTGCTGTGAGGGGTGCAAGAGAGAACCGCCCCCAGTCCAGTTGACCTCGCTCTTTCGCTGCTTTGGCCGCCTGCAGCGCCGGAACCAGGTCCGATTCAGTCGTGCCGGCAGCGACGCGCCCCAATGCAATCGCAACCAGTTGCTTCCGGGCAGCAGCCAAGTTACCGCGAGTGATCGCCGATGCCACCGGAGCAAGCAGGGGCTCTGCCTGAAGCGACCGTTTCAGTGTAGTACA
Organism: Terriglobia bacterium; assembly: GCA_003175985.1. Lineage (GTDB taxonomy): Bacteria > Acidobacteriota > Terriglobia > Bryobacterales > Bryobacteraceae > PSRJ01. The sequence goes on along the minus strand of PSRJ01000352.1, from coordinate 805 downwards.
CGTTGCCTGAGCGGCTTGGACATTGGTGGGAAGTCGTTTCGAAAATTCGGTCTTTGCCTGCTCAACGGCGCTCCGGAATCCAAGCAGGCATTCGAGTCCCAACATCGAAGACAGGATCTCATATCGCGTTTTTGGCTTCATGAATATGAAATCCTGCAGCGTATGCTGGAGAATCAAAGGACGATCGTATGGTGTGCCGATTCCGAGTGTGGTCAGGTCTGTTGCGGTGTTGCCATCGACAGTAAGCGCAGAAGATTCGTCATCGTTTAACTCCCTGCGTAACACTCGATTAGTGCTCGCCGCATCGACCACGAGAGCTTCTACAAATGGCCGGCCAGCGGCGGTAAAGTGAGCGTTGCGGTAACTCTCAGCGTATTCGCGTTTGCTGATTTCGTCCCCTTTGACTCGCTTTAGCGTTTTTCCATAGAAGAGCCATTCCAGTGCTTCCCCTATCGAGGTCTTGCCCGTTCCGGTCGCCCCCCAGTAAATTACGAGCTTGCCATCGAGCTCAACAGTCTGCTCGTCATTGAAGGCGCGGAAGCCGGCGATGCGGAGAGATTTAATCTTCATTCTTCTGAGTCGTTCTCTCCAGGATCTTCAGAGCGACCTTGACGACGCTTTCCGCAGTAGGGTTCTTCAGGTATGCCGCGAACACCAGCTTTTGCAGCTTTCCGTTGAGTTCCTTTTCGAGTTCCGTCAACAGGGCACGATCTATGGGACTCATTGTGTTACCTGATGCGAGACTCGTCGCCAACGACTTTGGCTCGTTTGCCGCGCTCCTGCTTAAGCCGGTTGAGTAAGACGG
>PSRJ01000151.1 GCA_003175985.1 Terriglobia bacterium | reverse complement strand
AAGCCACATCTTCAACCTCGCCGGCGAAATCAGCCATATCCATAGCATGCGCCGCCCGGAGCGGGATGCCGAGTTGAATGCCCGCGCACAACTCCGGTTCCTCGAAGAGTGCATGCGTCAGGCGCCCCGAGTTCGGGTCGTTTATGCCAGTACGCGGCAGATTTACGGCGCGCCCCGGTATCTGCCGGTGGACGAAGCCCACCCGGTGAGCCCGATCGATTTCAACGGAGTTCACAAGTATGTCGCCAGCGCCTATCATGAGATGTTCACGGGCGTGGGCCGCCTCGATGCCATCAGTTTGCGGCTGACGAACGTCTACGGCCCCCGCATGGCGCTGCGCATACCGTGTCAGGGATTCCTGGGCACCTTCCTGCGGCGGGCGATGCGGCAGCAGCCTATTGAGATCTTTGGAGACGGCCGGCAAATGCGCGATCCGGTCTATGTGGATGACGCCGTAGACGCGTTTCTGCTCGCGGGCGCGGCCCGGCATCCCGTCTCCCGCGTTTATAACGTAGGCGGACCCGAAACCCACTCGCTGGCTCGGATTGCCACGATCGTGAGCGATGCGGCCGGGGCCCCCGCGCCCGTTTTCCGCCCGTTTCCCGCGGATCTGAGGCCCATCGATATCGGCAGTTACTCGAGCGACACCCGCTCGATTTGCAATGAGCTGGGCTGGCAGCCTCGCGTTTTCCTGCGCCAGGGGATTTGTCAATCCGTGGCTTATTTCCGGCGCCATCTTGACCAATACCTCGGCCCCGAAGACAGCGAAGCGTCATGCCCGCTGGAAGCGGCATGGGAGAGCCAGGCCCACTGATTCGCAACCCGCAGCAAGCGGCCGATACCGCAATGAACCCGGCGGAATTCGACAATATTGCCAGATCGGAAAGGGATCTCTGGTGGTATCGCGGGATGCGGCGCATTCTGTTTCGCGCGCTCGACCCCTGCCTGGGGGCACGAAACATCGGCCGCGTTCTGGAAGTGGGATGCGGCACAGGCTATCTCTCTTACATCCTCGAAAAAGATCGCGACTGGCAGATGGTTCCGCTGGATTACAGCAGAAAAGGTCTGATCCATGCCCGGTCGATGGGATTAGAGCGGCCGGTGCAGGCGGACTTACGCGCGCTTCCCTTTCCTCCGGCAACATTCAGCCTGGTGCTTGCAATCGACGTTTTGGCGCATCTTCCTCACGGCGATGAGTATCAGGCAGCGGCCGAACTGGCGCGGATCCTTGTGCCCGGCGGTCTGCTGGTGGTGCGCACCGCGGCCTTCGATTTCTTGCGGAGCCGGCATTCGCAATTCGTTTTCGAGCGCCAGCGATTCACGCGCTCTCGCCTGGCCGGCCTGTTCGCCGGAATTGGATTTCGCATGTTGCGCTGCACCTATGCCAATTCGCTACTGCTGCCGGCCGCGATCGTGAAATTCCGCGTTTGGGAACCGCTTCTTCGCAAACTGCCGCGCAGTGGAGTTGCGCCCGTGCCCATGTGGCTCGACCGGCTGCTCTATCGTCCGCTGGCATGCGAAGCCGGCTGGATCGGCCGAGGGCACAACCTGGCGGCCGGGCAATCGCTAATATGGATTGGAGAGAAAGCGGCTTGACTCCTTCGCAGCCCCGCTTTCCTTCGCTCAGCGTTTTCTTTCCCGCATACAACGATGCTCCCTCCCTGCCGGTGTTGATCGCCAAAACGTTCGAGGTTTTAGAGAAATACGTTGCCGATTTTGAAGTCATCGTAGTGAACGATGGCAGCCGCGACAACACGGCCGAAGTTCTCGAAGGTCTTCAGGTGCGCTACGGAAGCAGTTTGCGCGTAGTGACGCATTCTGCGAATCGGGGCTATGGCGGCGCTCTGCGGAGCGGATTTGCGGCTGCGCAAAAAGACTTCGTCTTCTACACCGATGGCGACGGTCAGTACGACGTGGGTGAACTACCACGGCTTCTGGAACGGATGGGCCCGCGCACGGGACTTGTGAACGGATACAAGCTGGAGCGCCACGACCCGCTCCACCGCGTCTGGATCGGAAAGATCTACAACGTTTTCGCGCGCCTGCTGTTCCGCATACGCCTGCGCGATATCGACTGCGACTACCGGTTGATCCGGCGGTCGCTGCTGGAAAAACTGCATTTGACCTCCACCAGCGGAACAATCTGCGTGGAACTGGTGCGCAAGCTGGAATTGAGCGGCGCCGAAGTCGCAGAAGTGGGGGTGCATCACTACCCGCGGCTGTATGGGCGCTCGCAGTTTTTTCGGATGCGCTCCCTGGCGATTACCCTGGGGCAGCTATTCGGGCTGTGGCTGCGGCTGGTCATTCTGCGCTGACCAAATCGCGGCGAACTCGAGCGGCTGAGACGGTTGCGCGGCGGCTGGCTGAACCGTCAACGTAAAGGACTTGGTGGCCATAGATCCATCGAAACCTTCAGCCAGGAGCGTGTAATGCGTGGTGTGTTGCGGCACGATTTCCAGACAACGGTTTGCAGCAGGGTAGACGTGCACCGCCGCGGGCGAAATCCGCACCGATTTCGCATTGGACACGCCGTAACAAAGCGTCGCCTTCTCACCTTGTATGAGCGTGCCGACGCTGGCCTGAAACAAGAGAATGCGCACCTGCCCCGGACTTGTGCCGGGCAATTGCACCCATGGACTGTCGTGCGTGCCGCGCACCCGGCTTAGACCCCATAGGGCTAAGAGCAGTACCAAGGCGCCACACAATTTGCCGAATCGCAGCAGCATCCCTCTTCCTTTAGACTCCAATATTCCGCCGCAAGATTCAAGTGCGTTACGCTCATTACATATGGGCATTCGCATCGTACAGGTGGACGCGTTCACGAATCGCGCTTTTGCGGGGAATCCCGCAGCGGTGTGTGTTCTCCCGGCCCCACCCGCGGAGGAGTGGATGCGGAATGTGGCGCGCGAAATGAATCTATCCGAAACCGCATTTCTGGTTCCTCAGGATGATGGGTACAATCTGCGCTGGCTCACCCCTTCCGTGGAAGTGGATCTGTGCGGGCATGCAACAGTAGCCAGTGCGCACGTACTTTGGGAAGACGGCCATCTGACACCCGCAAAGCAGGCTCGGTTCTATACGCGCAGCGGCCGGTTGCTGGCGGATCAACGGGGCGAATGGATCGAGCTGGATTTTCCCGCGACCATCGCCGCAGCCGCGGAGCCTCCGGCCCACTTGCTGGAAGCGCTCGGTGTAAAGGCGAGCTTTGTAGGAAAGAACAAATTCGACTACCTGGTGGAAGTGGCTTCCGAAGAGCAGCTTCGGGAGCTCAAACCGGACTTCACGCTCCTTCGAAAGTTAACCGTGCGCGGCGTAATTGTGACGGCGCGTTCTTCCACGGCCGAGTTCGATTTCATCTCCCGATTCTTCGCCCCCGGGTCGGGAATCGATGAAGATCCGGTAACAGGGTCGGCGCATTGCGCGCTTGGGCCTCACTGGGCCAGCCGGATGGAGAAGAACGAATTCACGGCCTATCAGGCATCCCCGCGCGGCGGCACGGTTCGCGTCTCCTTGAGGGGTGATCGCGTCATTCTCGGCGGACAAGCTGTCACGGTGCTGCGGGGAGAACTGGCGGCGTAGGTCAGTTGAGCCGGTCGAAACGCGTCGGATTATAAACAGGCGTAAAGATTTTGCTGGAGACTAGTTCCAGTGCCTGCGGCGCCAGGAAACCGGCGAGTAACCCCACAGTGGCGATGGAAAATGGAGTGCCGCGATCAACGGCCGTTCCGAGCGACTGGTAAGCAACGCAAGTGACAAAGCCGGCCAGCGTTCCGGTTATCATCTGCACCGAATAGGAAAGCGCCCAGCGGCGTTGGGTATAAATTCCAATGGCCGTCCAGCCTCGAATATACGCGCCGAACGCACCCATCAGCGCTCCCAATATCAACGAGGGCCATTCGAAGTATCCCCACGCTTTCTCGGGGTCCCCGCTCTCGGGCAGCAACTGAATGCCGACGCTGGCGGAATACGAGCCCGCTTTCGATGCGGTAAGGATCACACGAACGGGTTGCGTTGTGTTAGGCGGTGCCGTATATCGGATCGCATCGCCGAGACGGCGTCGCTCGCGAACCTCAAAATCCAATGTCCCTAAAGCTGGCTCCAACCGCCAATCGGCAACTGAAGATAGTATGTCGCCTGGAAGGCGGAAAACCTGCTGCTGGTTTGGTTTGAGCGTGGCCAAGGTGGGCGTGATCGCAACACTTGTGTCTTTAGTAACTCTGACCAAAGCGGACGCCGACTGGCTGCGGTCCACCGTGCTGGTAGCGGTGATAGTCGCCGTCACTTCCGTCTCCGCGGGCGGCGCCTGGTACAGACCGGCGGGCGATATGCTGCCCAGGTTGGCTGACCAGGTCACTCCGTGATCGCGTATCCCGCGTACGGATGCCACGAACTGCTGCGCCTGGCCGGCAGCAAGCGTCAACGACGGAGGATCCACTGCCACCGAAATCATGCGCGTCCGTGCAGCCTTCGGCCAAACGACAACGAGACCGGCCGCCAGCAGAACAAACACCAGGGCCCATACCGCGAGCAGCGGCTTACTTATCACCGCTGCGCCTACCGGCATCGGTTCTGCAACTTGCTCAACCGGCATTCCCGGCAGCCATTGGTACTCGGCGCGCACCGATTCCAGGTGCTCCGCCGGTGGCTGCGGCATCGTTTGAAACCGCCCGGCGGTCACGTAGTAACCCAGTTGCTGCATAGGGGGCAGCATCGAGCCGGTTCGTCCCTTTTGTTCTTCAAAGGGCGCGAGTTGTTCGTAATACGCGTATCGCTTGATGTAAGGTATCTCGATGTTGAACCAATAGCGCTCCACATCGATCCCCTCCAGATAGCGCGTGAACTGGCTGCGCGCATAGGTCCGCATGCGGTTCAACATGTCCGTTTCGGAATCCTCTACCCGCATTGGTATCGGGTAGATCCGAATGTCTTTGCGCTGTTCCCGGATCGACTTGGCTACTCCGGCAGCGCCTGTTATGCCCTGATGGTTGAGCGTAAAGCATAGGACCACGATGTCGGGCATCTGAACGGTGCAGATGCCAGACGTATCACTGACACCGGTACGGCTGTCGATGAGAACGTAGTCATAAGCCCGCAAACTTTGACGAACCGCCCCGAGAAAGGCCCCGCCGCTGCCCCGCTCATAGAACTCGTTCCAGTGAAAGGCATTGACTCGGGCGCCGTAGCCTTCATCCTGGCGGCCAGCGGGCACGAAGTGAATGGTTCCCTTCTGTTGCGGCCCCAGAAGCAATTCCTCGCCATTCGGCCAGCTCAAGGGCATCTTCCAGAGCGCGACGTTAGCGTGCGCGCGGTACCAGTCGTCGCGCAGGCGCTGGTCGGAACTCGGCGGCGTCGCGGAGGCCTTGGCGAACTCGAAGACGAAATCGATCAGGCCGCGGGAATCGTAGCCGGTCAGTTCCTTGTCTACCAGGAATGGGCGAAAATAGCGATGCAGTCCGGGGGCTTCCAAGTCCCAGTCCATCACCAGCACGCGTTGATCGTTAGCGGCCAGCATCCAAGCAAGGTTCGCCAGCGCCATCGAACGGCCGGTTCCCCCTTTGTACGAATAGAAGGTGATGATCTGGCCCATCTACGCCGCCTCGGTGCGGCTGGCCGGGGGCAGTTGGGGTATGAGCGGAAAATCGTTGGGAGCGTCGATCGGTCTGGCGATCTGCTGAAAGCTGGTGGTGAATTTCGTTTGCAGATGGTCGAGACTTTTGCTGATTGCGTCGGCTAACTGCGAACTATCCTCCACCGGGTTATGAAACACGGGCGCCCGGCGCCTGGCCAAATTGAAGAGCGTGCTGCCGACGGCATCCTCCAGCGCGGACGTGCGTGTCCGCGGGCGCCAGATCACGGTTGCCGCGGCGCGGTCCGCCAGCTTTTCGTCGAGCTCCTGAAGCCGCGCGCGGATGCTGTCGTTGGCCAGGCTGGCGCCCTCCACTAGCAGGATCACAATGCTATTCGAGTGGATCACCCTTTGCATTTGGGCGCTCGAGAGCGGCGCGGCCGGATCGAACCGAAGCTGATGCGGGTCGATCTCTTTCCCCATGGCGACTGCCGACGCGATGTACAGGAAGGCTCTGTCGCCAGGTGGGGCAAAGGCGCATTCATCCCACCGGTTTGCGCCCGCATACACAAAGATCGCGGAATCCGGGCCCGTGGTGGCCTCGGGAGCGTCAAAATCGTAAGGCGGCAGCAGCGGTTCGAATGCGTTCGCAATGGTCGAGAACTTCGGCGGTGGTGTAAGGGCCGGAAGCTCGTAACTGTCCGCCGATTCGCAGATCAATCTCGCAAACTTGCGGATCAGTTTCCGGTAGAGTACCTCCTCGTCCCCTACGCTGGCGATGTATTGCAGGCCCTCGCGTTCGTACAGCGAGCCCGGCAGTTCGCTGTACAAGAAGTCCGGCAACGTGCGCGGCACCTGGCACGGCGCCCAGAGCACGGGGATAATCCCGCCCGGCCGGAAGTTCGTCAGCTTCTGGTATTCGCGGCGGCGTTGCAGAAAAACCTGAAATTCTTTGCCGCAATTTTCACGTCCGAAATAGTCCCCGGAATATAGACTGACCAGAACCCGGGAACCCGCGAGCGCGTTCGCGATGTTCTCGTCCCACTCCTGGCCGATTTCCTGACGCTGGTCCATGAAGCCGGTCCACGTCCGGTTCTTCAGAAGCCGCACGCCTTTTTCCAGGTCATCGAAGAACTTCTTCAGCCACTCGTCGGCGTTACCCCGGGAATAACTAAGAAAGAATGAGAATTCGCCTCCATTCCTACGGGGGAGCAGACTGCCCATATCCGCACTATTTTACGGTCTGACCTCGGAACCGCGCAAATGCGCGGGCGGTTGACACATCCCGCAAAAAATGAGAGAGTACGCCCCAGGGGAAAGGGGTCCCCAGCTTGATGAATGCCAAGGCAATGATAGTTCTTTCCATATCCGCGGGTCTTTGTCTCTTTACGATGCCGGCCCTCGCACACCACGGAGATGCTGGGCGATATGAGGATAACCTGACGATTCTGACGGGCACGGTCGTGGATCTGCAACTCGTCACTCCCCACTCGATCATCGTCCTGGATGTAACCGACGACGAAGGGAAGATGGTGCGCTGGCAGGCAGAGATGGGAGCCCGGCAGCAAATGATCAGGGATTTCGGTTGGACCAAGGACACTCTCAAACCCGGGGATAAGATCACCATCACCGGCCGAAAGGTGAAGAGCGGCGCCCCGTATATGAACCTGACCGACCGGGCCAACGTGGTGCTGGCCGACAGTGGCAAGGAAATCTTCCGCACCGCCAACTACGGTACAGAGCAGCGCAAGCGGCCCGCGGCAAATCTGGGGAATTAGCCGGATGTGGAAGACGGCCCTGCTACTTCTCTCTCTCGCGCCCCTGGCCTCAGCGCAACAGCGCTCGACCGCCGCTTCGGGAGCCTCGGCGCCGCCCCTGAAAGAGATCGCCTACCTTAAGGCATCGAACGCCAAAGCTAACGACCACTTCGGTAACGGAGGCACGCTCGAAGGCCACGGGGTCGCTCTCAGCGGCGATGGCAACACACTGGCTGTGAGCGCACCCTACGAAAGTAGCGGCGCCAAGGGCGTTAACGGAAACCAGAACGACACCTCTGTGTATAGCGCCGGTGCGGTCTACATCTTCGTTCGCAAAAATGGCGCTTGGGCGCAGCAGGCGTATCTCAAAGCTTCGAATCCCGGACTGAGCTACCGCTTCGGACACATGGTTTCCTTGAGCCAGGACGGCAACACCCTGGCCGTATCCGCTCACTACGAAGCCAGCGCCACAAAAGGCATCAACGGCGACCAGAACGATCACTCGATTCCGCAGGCGGGCGCTGTTTACGTGTTCATGCGCGCTGGCGATACGTGGAGCCAGCAAGCCTATATCAAAGCCTCTAACACCGGGGAAGCCGGTTCCGGCAACCAACTTGCGGATGGAGACCAGTTCGGTTTCTCCATAGGGCTGAGCGCCGATGGCAACACGCTGGCGGTGGGAGCCATCTCCGAAGACAGCGGTGCGAAAGGCATCAACGGCGATCAGAACGACAACTCGCAGCAATCAGCAGGCGCGGTCTACTTATTCACGCGGAGCGGCGCCAAATGGTCGCAGCAGGCCTATATCAAGCCTTCCAACACCGACGCCAACGATCTGTTCGGGTATTCGGTAGGCCTGAGCGCAGACGGCAATACGCTGGCGGCGAGCTCCTATGACGAAGACAGCTCCGCCCGCGAGATTAACGGCGTGCAGGACCGCGGACGGCGCGGCTCGGGCGCCATCTACGTGTTTACGCGCACCGGAAGCAACTGGGCCCAAACCGCCTACCTGAAGGCCTCCAACGCGGAGGCCGGCGATTCGCTCGGGTACGAAATCGCCATCAGCCAGGACGGCAACACCATCGTGGGAGGAGCTGCCGACGAAGACTGCTTCACGCCCGGCATCAACCCTCCCGGCTGCGATAACGACCTCAAACTCGACAGCTCCACCGGGGCGGCATACGTTTTCGTCCGCAATGGGAGCACGTGGACGCAGCAGGCTTTCATCAAATCCTCGCACCCGAATAAGGAAGACTGGTTCGGATCGCGCCTTTCCCTGAGCGGTGATGGAAACACGCTCGCGGTGGGTGCGCAACTCGAAAACGGCGGGTCGAAAGGCCTTAACGGCAACCAAGAGGATCTCTCGGCCGAGGATTCCGGTACGTTATACCTCTTCACACGCACCGGCGCCACTTGGACGCAGAAGGCCTACGTGAAATCATCGAACGCCGACGCCTACGACGAGTTTGGAAGCGCGATGGCCCTCAGCAAAGATGGTAAGATCCTGGCCATTGGGGCGCGCAGCGAGGCAAGCGCCTCCAAAGGCACAAACGGAAACAAGAACGATAACTCCGCACCCGGAGCCGGCGCGGTATACATCTTCAGCGTGCAGTAGGGCGATATGCGCGGCGCGACGCTTGCCGGACTGTGCTTAGCGATTCTCGCGCGGCCTGTACTCGGGCAGATCGATCTCTCCGGAGAATGGGCCGGTACTTTCCACGAAGACCTTCCGCATCGCGGCGGTGTGCGCCTGGGCGACTACACGGGGCTGCCGCTCAACGAGGCCGGGTGGCGCAAGGGACAAAGTTGGGACGAGGCTGCGCGCTCCACTCGCGAGCGCCAATGCATCCCGCATGTCGTAACCTATGCGTTGCGCGGCCCTGCCACCATTCGCTTCTCGAAAGTGATCGATCCGGTATCGGGCGAACTGCAGGCCTACACTCTCTACGGTAGTTACGGCCGTCCCCGCACTATCTGGATGGACGGCCGGGAACGCCCCTCCGATCTCGCCCCTCACACCTGGGGCGGGTTCTCCACAGGAATCTGGGAGCGCAATACGCTCGTCGTCTATACCACCCATATCAAGACCGGCTGGCTCTTGCGCAATGGCGCCCCCACCAGCGATCTGGCCACTATGCGCGAGTATTTCACCCGTTACGGCGACTACCTGATGGCGGCTACCGTGGTGGACGATCCCGTTTTCCTCGAGGAGCCGTTCATTCGCACGACCAACTTCGTATTGAGTCTTCCATCGAATGCCAACGCCTGGGGCAACTGCGGCCCGGCGCAGATCGTGGATGAGCTCGGCGGACGCGCCAAAGGCTCGGTGCCGCATTACCTCCCCGGCGAGACGGCCCACATCCAGGAGTTCGTAACCAAGAGCGGCGTACCCCCGGCTGCGGCCCGCGGCGGCGCGGCGACGACTTATCCGGAGTACCGGCTCAAATTGAAGAGCGATGATCTTGACAATCGCCTCTTCCCCGAACCGTTGCCCGGCAAGATTCTGCCGCGCGTCGCGCCTCCCGATACCGGCCAGACGGGCGATGAAATCCGCGTGCTGCCGGTTCAGGAGAACGTGTACCTTTTGGCCGGCGCCGGCGGGAATATCGCGGCGCAAGTAGGCCCGGATGGCGTTCTGCTGGTGGACACCGGCGCGTCGAACATGACGGATAAGGTTCTCGCAGCGGTCCGCAAGCTCTCGGACAAACCCATCCGGTTCATTCTCAACACGCACGCGCATCCCGATCACATGGGAGGAAACGAACGGCTGGCCGCTGCCGGGCGCAGCGGCAGCGGGGGCCGAGCGAGCGATAGCGCAGGACCGGGAGCGCTGGTCATCGCCCATGAGGCCGTGCTCCAAGCCGTCAGTGCGCCGGCGGGAAAACAGCCGCCCATGCCTGTTGGTGCATGGCCGACCGAAGGATATCCGGGCGATTACAAAGAGGTCTCGTTCAACGGCGAAGGGATTCAACTCTTCCATCAATCTGCCGCCCACACCGATGGCGACAGCATCGTGTTTTTCCGCCGCTCCGACGTCGTGGCGGCCGGGGATATCTTCTCGACCATCGGCTATCCAGTGATTGACCCGGCCAAAGGCGGCATCAACGGCGTAATCGCAGGCTTGAACCGCATCATCGAGATTACGATTCCCAAAGACTGGCAGGAAGGCGGCACGATGGTCATTCCCGGCCACGGGAGAATCTGCGACGAAGCCGACGTGGTGGAGTACCGCGACACGGTGACCATCATCCGCGACCGCGTGCAACACATGATCTCGAAGGGAATGACGCTCGAGCAGGTGAAGGCAGCCCGGCCCACCTTGGAGTACGATCCCCGCTATGGCTCGGAAAGCGGCCCATGGACGACAGCCATGTTCGTGGAAGCGGTATACCGAAGCCTCTCGGCAAACCGGCGCTGACCATGATTAGGGCTGCGCTAATGGTATGGATCGTCGCCTGGCTCGCGGCCGCGCAGACTCCCAAAACGCCGCGCGCGGCCGCGCCGTTTGATGTGACCGGCAACTGGGTATCGGTGGTAACGGAAGATTGGCGCTGGCGGATGCTGACTCCGGCCAAAGGCGATTACGCCAGTGTGCCGCTCAACCCCGACGGCCGCAAGGTTGCGGATACCTGGGATCCATCGCGGGCCGCCGGCGACGGCTGCAAGCCCTACGGTGCCGCGGGCATCATGCGCGTACCGGGGAGGCTGCGCATTGCCTGGGAGAACGACACTACCCTGCGGATTGATACCGATGCGGGGCAGCAGACCCGGCTCCTGCATTTCGATACACCCCAGAAACCCGCAGCGGAGCGGACCTGGCAAGGCTATTCCGCAGCGGAATGGGAGAAGATTCTCCAGCGCGGCGGCCTCGGAGTCAGCCTGCAACAAGGGCCGCCGCGCACCGGCGCATTGAAAGTCATCACTACAAATCTGCGCTCCGGGTACCTGCGGTGGAACGGTGTGCCTTACAGCGAGGACACCTCGATGACGGAATACTTCGACCGGCTATCCGCATACGGAAGCGACTGGCTGACCGTATTCACGATTGTCGAGGATCCGCGCTACCTGGATCAACCCTTCATCACCAGCACGCATTTCAAGCGCGAGCCTGATGGATCGAGGTGGATGCCGGAGCCCTGCGAATCGGGCGCGGTGAAACGGTAGCGTCAGTTCTTCGGGGGCGCTGGCGGCGCCGGTTTAGCGAACCTCGCGGGATCGATCGCGACATTGGGACCGATCTCGGACAGTTCGACGTTTTCGCGTCCATCCAGCCAGGTCATAGTCCAGTGGAAGGGCACCTTCACGCCGGCAACCTCGCGATAGTCCGAGTAATCGTACTGAGTTGCCGCGCGGCCGACCGGAGAACTCGCGTATCGGATGAACCGCACCAGCAGGCTGGAATCAGCGTCGAAATAGAAGGTCGCCATGGCTGCGCCATCGGCGCTGACGCCCTGCGCTACCTGGGCTTTTCTATCATTGATCACGACTGGCCGCCCGACCCGCCACTGGCCGAAAGCCTGCTGGATGCGTCCCGGAAACGCGAGTTCCGCGTCGAGCCTGGCGCCGTAGAGTTCGCCTGCGGTCAGCGGAAGCACGGGTATCGGCCGGAGCGGCGCTGCGATCCACGCCGCGCGGCCGTCGAATGTCGTGGTGCTATCTCCATTATCTGTATGGATGATGGTGGTGCGCTGGTTCGGGGCCTTGGCATAGATCTCTAGGGGCCGCTTCTCGCTCTCCGGGCCATACCCGGAACTCGTTCCCTTCGCCACGAAACTGGTGAGCTGCGCGAGCCGCGCCGTTCCGCCGATCGCCTGGAAATACTTGTCGAACAGTTGGCCGGCCGGGGGTGCGTCCGGCGCCTGCCTGACGATATCGTCTTCGTCCTCTTCGGGAGATCCGCCATAGACGGCAGCCAGGCTGGCCGTGACCCTGGGACGATCGCTGCCCCGGTGGCACGAGTAGCAAGTTACATTTTGCCGGCCACCGAAATAGTTCTTGTTGATGTCGGTCATCATGCGCACCATGCGCCGCGCCACCTGTTTGCGGGGGCTGTTATCGAGCGCGTAGTTTTCCCACTTGCTGTCATTGGCGGCATGGCAATCTTCGCAGGACATACCCAATGCAGCCGAGAAGACGCCCATAGTGGTCATGAACTGATCGGCTGGAACCCCCTTGAGCACCTGCACGTTCTTGAAGACGTCCTCGGCCATCTGGGCAAGGGCGGGGGGTGAGGCCAGGCAGAGCAGGAGACAAGCGCTCACGCCCGATGCCGTAACGGATTTCTGAGCCGCGACAGTCAGGGAGCGGATCGATCTCGGGTCTTTCAACAATCCCTTAGAAAATAGCACAGCGCGGCGACCAGCGACTTAACACATCAGGCTACTCCGGATTCTTTCCCAATCGGAACCAGAGCACCTGCTGTTTGGGCGTGGATGTGACGAACAGTGACACAATGCCGTAGCGCTGGTGAGAAAGGAAACGCTCCTCCCGTTGCAGGTAAGCCGGCACTGCTACCGGAAGCCTCTGGCCGATTACTTCATACAAAGATTTGATGCATTGGAGCATGAGTTTTTTCGCTTCCTCTTTGGCGTCCGGTGAAGAAATCGTGATTGCGATGGTAATCGTATCCGCTTGTGTGGGACGAACACCCGAGACGTGAAAAGCCAGGGTCAGCGGAAGCGGCGGCTGGCCTGCTGCCAGCATCCCGACGATTGCAGCGGCACTATCAAAAGGCCGCACCACAGGAGGATACTCGCATCCATGAACCGGCGTTCCGCCCGCAATCGGTCCCCACGCCCCCGCCCGGACACCCTGCTTCTGGAGAGCCGTACACAGAATCTCCGGCTGGTCAAACCAATTCGCACCATCGGGAATGCCCGTCAGCTCACTAGATGCCTGGCCCCAGGCACAGAATGAAGCGGCGAAGATCCAAGCCGGAAGAATGCTCCGATACCTACCTCGGCGATCCAGCACCTGCGTCCAGTATACGTCGCACGACATGTTACAACGGAACTTGTAAGTACGCGGGCAGTTCGATAATAGCATCTCGCATCTCAGCGTCCATGTCGGCCAGTCTGCCAGTGAAATATCGGTAGCCGAGCAGCGCCGTTACCGCTACCGCCAATCCGAACGCCGTCGGCCAAGTCGCCTCTGATAACGATCGCGCAATTGCGGCCATCATCGTGGTCTTTTCCCCTGTGGCCCCACTGAATGAATTGAAGATTCCAAGCAGATTTCCGAACACGCCCACGAAGGCGGCTGTTGCCCCGACGGTGGCGAGTCCGGACAAACCGCGGGCCATTTCCTGATGTACAGCGGTCGCGGACCTCTCCGCAGCGTGCAAGGCCAGTTTCACGCGCCAGTTCATTTTCGGTTGGACGGCAGCTCGTGAAGATTTGTTCCCCTGTCTGAAGCTGCACCGCTTGGCCGCACGTGGTTGTCAATAAGCGCCGCTTCCGTCGAACAGACGGCTCACTGGATGACCATGTTCACGATGTTGGCAGCCTGATCCTCCACTCTGAGGATCACACTCACAGCGCCTGATCCGGCGAAGTCGTGAGGCAACTCGACGTTCACCTGATCGAGCCCCGGGTAGCTTCCTTGCAGCCCGGACTTGGCCAATACGCTCTTACCGCTAATGCTTACGGCCAGGCTCTCCGGTGAGGGAAAGTGGCGGATTCCAGTGCCGTAAAGGACAAGAAAAACCTGCTCGGTAGCTGCCCCGAGATTAACCGGATTGCCAGTGAAGTTTTCGATCGTCTGCGACCCATCGCCATGCACATGGATAATCTGTCCGCCTGCGAATAGGCCCGGGGCGGTGTTTACGATCTTCATCGTAGCCGACAGGCTAACCCCACCCGGCCCGGCGATTTTCAGTGATGCCGGACCCAGCGCGGTCTCTCCGGGAATTACAAGATTCACCTGCTCGCGGGAGGCGAGCGCGCCATAAAGGGGTGCAAGCCGGCTGACTCCCGCACTGTCCGTGATCGTCACCGTGATGCCGCCTAACGAAGCGGGCAGCGGGAGCGAAGAGGCCACCGCATCGCTATTCAGAATGGTCACATTGAAGATGCTGACCGCTTCATCCGGAGCGAACACGGAAGCAACATCCGCGGCCATGTTGCTAATCCGCAGCGCAGGCAGCGTAACAGTCACGCTCAATCGTGCATAGGAACTACCCCACGTGTTATCTCCTCCATAAATGGCGGTGTACGGATGGGTTCCTACGGCAGTCGCGCTTAGCGTCAGACTGGCTGTTCCCGAAGAGAGCGCAACAGTGCCGATAGGATACCCGTTGTCCTGGAACGTGACCGGCCCCGTGGGGGCGGCAACCCCGGCCGGAGGAGCGGGCCCCACTTGTGCCGTCAGAGTCACAGCCTGCCCGTAGAGAACGCTTGCGGGATTCACGCTGATCATAGTCTTACTGGTCATTCCGTTGACCACCTGTCCCACACTGCCCAGCGCCGAACCGTATTGCGCGCTAATCGCGTGCGAACCGAGGCTCAGGGCTGCCGTGGCAAAACTGGCGCGCCCGCCAGTTACTGGAGCGGAACCCAGCAAAACCGGGCCATCGAAGAACTGAACCGTGCCGGTTAGTGTGCCACTGCCACCTACGAGTGAAGCAGTGAGAGTCACTGTCTGCCCAACTGTGGAAGGATTGAGACTACTAATCAACGATAAAGTGACCGGTGCCGCGTTGGGCGCTGGCGGGTTGGTGACGAATACCCAGGCCGCGCCCCCGTCGGAACCCGAGGGGCCTCCGATGAGCGCCGTCCTGCCGTCTGTCGACAAAGCCACGGACCAGCCTTGCTGCGCGCCTGACAGCGCATCAATCGCCACGAGCTTGTTGCCTTGCTGCGTCCACCCGCCTTCCGTGCGCGTGAACACCCACGCAGCACCGTCGAAGGGTCCGAAATTCGTCTTGCTGTCGTACGGCCCGCCGATCAGGGCGGTATTGCCATCCCCTGAAAGCGCCACCGCAAAGCCTTGATAGGCGCCGGCGCTGGCGCCCGTTCCGACCAACTCACCGCCTTCCTGGGTCCAGATACCGCGGGATCGTCTGAATACCCACGCGGCGCCTACGCTGGAGTCGTAGGGTCCTCCCACGAGCGCGGTATTCCCGTCCGCCGAGAGGGCAACCGAAAATCCTTGGTGCGCAACCGCGGAGCCCGAACCCACGAGTTTGCCGCCTTGCTGTGTCCAGACACCCTCCGACCGCGTGAACACCCACGTGGCTCCAACAGCAAGGGGCGATATCCCCGTGTCGTCATTTTGTCCTCCCACGAGCATGGTATTCCCGCTCGCCGACAATGCAACCGACCAACCTTGGAGAGCCGCGTTGATCGCGCCACTGCCGATTAGTTTGCCGCCTTGCTGTGTCCAGACACCGCCAATTCGCGTGAACACCCACACGGCGCCGGTACGCTGGTTATCCCAAGGAGAGCCGAGCGCGGCCGTATTCCCGTCCGCTGAAAGCGCCACGGAGATGAACACTGGAAAGCCGACTGCTCCGCTGCCGGCGAGTCGGGCCTGCTGTATCCACACACCGCCAGACCGCGTAAACACCCAGGCTGCGCTCTGACCCCCAACTAGCGCTGTGTTGCCGTCCGCCGACAGCGCCACACTTTCGCCCTGGACAGCAACCGGCGAATCGCCCGTCCCGACTAACTTACTGCCCTGCTGCGTCCATACCCCGCTCGCGCGCACAAATGGCCACGCAGCACCGTCCTGCAGCGGTTGATTGGGGTTATACTGGACCGGGAAATTATCATTCGGTCCTCCCAAGAGCGCTGTGTTTCCATCCGCCGACAAAGCCACGGACCAGCCTAGCCAAGGCGGGCCGACAGAATCCGAACCCACCAAGTTCGACCCTTGCTGGATGAATTGAGCATGCAGCAACACCACGGAACATACGAATAGTGCCGGAATCCTGAGACGGCCAATTTCATATGTGTTCATTTGATATAGTTTCTTCCAGCGCGATTATAACAACTGGTTCTTGACAGGTATCCGCCGGCGCGCGCGGCTCAGAAACACTCATTCGTATCTCAACGCCACTGTCGGATCTACGGCCACGGCGCGGCGCGTCGGGATGGAGCACGCTATCAATGCAACCAGCGCAGGGACAAGGAAACTGCTGTATAGGTGACGGGATCGGTGGCAGTGACTCCCACTAGCGACGATTTGAGCAACCGGGTCAACGCGAACGAAGCTGCCAGTCCCAGTGCCAGCCCGATCGAAATCACGACGAGAGCGGTGTTGATGAGGCTGAAAATTACCGTGTTTGCGCCGATCCCAAGCGCAGTGAAAGCGACGCCACAGCAGTGAAGCCGGGTTTTCTCGAGAGCACGCGGCAGCCGTATTGGATATCCTGCCAAAGAGACGCCAAACCACCTCCCGACTGATGTGCGGTCGCCGAGGCTGTCGTCAGCTATTTTCGATTTAGACGAAGGATCGGGAAAGAAATTCCGGGAATTATTCCAGGCTCAACACCTGCACGTCCCCGAGACCGAGTTCACGGACACCGGCTTCGATTTTCGCGCGGTCGCCCACTACCACCCAGGTGAGATGATCCGGCTGGACGACATCGGCGGCAGCTTTGCCTATATCCGCCAGGTTCAGCTCGCGCACGCGCGAGGCGTAGGTCTCGTAATAGTTGTCCGGTAAATCGTACTGGACCAGTTCTTCGATCATGCCAGCCACCTGGCCGATGGTTTCACGGGAACCGGGCAGACGCAGCGTCTCACTGGTCTTCACCTGCGTCAGCTCGCGATCGGTTGCCGGCCGGTCGCCGCGAATGCCGCGCAATTCCTTGGACAATTCCGCAAGAGATTCCCTCGTCTTGTCTGTCTGTACCGGCGCATACACCAGAAATGGGCGCTGGCCTCGCGCGTCGAGCAAGAACGTCTGCGCGCCGTAAGCCCAGTGCTTATCTTCGCGGAGATTGAGGTTGATGCGGCTGCTGAACTCCCCGCCTAGCAGATTGTTCATCGCTACAATCGGGATTTCTGTGGAGCCGGACTTCCGCGGCGCGACATTGCCAGCCAAAATCAGCGATTGCTGCGAACCGGGCCGGTCGACCAGGTACACCACCGGTTTCGCGGGCAAGGTGACCTCGGGGACATTTTTCTTGGGTGTATCGCCCGGTTTCCAGGCGGCGAACAGCTTTTCCAGCTTGGGCCGCATTTCGGCAAGCGAAGTGTCGCCCGCCACTACCAGAGTGGCATGGTTCGGCTTAAACCATACGGCGTGAAACTTAAGCAGATCGTCGCGCGTGAGTTTGGAAACGCTGGCGGGCGTGCCAGAGCCGGTAAATGGCTCGGCGTAGGCATGCCCCTTCCCGTAGATCAGGCCGGGGATCAACCGAAAGGCCATCTGAACAGGCTCGGTCTTCTCGCGTTCGATAGTGCTGAGTTGCAGCTTTTGCTGACGCCGGAAATCCGGCTCCGGAAATACCGGGTTAAGAACGATATCGGCGAAAATATCCATCGCTCGATCGAGATTCGATTTCAGGGAAGAAAGCCGCGCGGTCAGATAATCCACGGAAGCGGAGGCGGTCACGCGCGCGCCGAGTTGCGCCAGTTGCTCGCTGATCTCGGGCGCCGTGCGGGTCTTGGTGCCGCCGTCGAGCAGGCCCGCAACCAGGCGGGCGGCGCCCGGCGCGGCAAACTGGTCTGCGGCATAGCCCGAATCGACTAGCAAGCTGAGATTCACCATCGGAATTTCATGGCGTTCGGCCAGGACAATCTTAAGGCCGTTGGAAAGCGTGGCGCGTTCTAACTTGGGCAGACGCAATTGCGGGGGCTGGCCGATCTCGGGAACCTTGGAACGGTCGGCCGGCTGCGCGGCTGCCTGGAGTTCGCCAAACGGGTGGATCTCCAGAGCGTAGACACCATCGGAAAGCCATCGCTTGGCGGCGTTTTGCAGCTTGGCCGGAGTGGCCTCGCGCACGCGGGCAAGCTTCACTTTGTAAGCACCCGGATCGCCCAAATACACCTGGCTCATAGCCAACACGTCGGCCTTGCCGCCAAAACCGCCAATACGGTCCACGCCGCGGATGAAGTTCGCGAGATATTGCGTGCGAACCCGCTCCACTTCCTGCTGCGTTGGACCTTGCGCCAGAAAGCGGGCCAACTCCTCGTCGATGGCCTTTTCCACGCGCGCCAGATCCACGCCGGGTCTCGCCATGGCGCTGATGGTGAACTGTCCTCCGATCTCGCGGGGGTTCACGAAAGCCTGCGCATTGGTGGCGAGCTGATCGTCATACACCAGGCGCTTGTACAGACGCGAGGTTTTGCCGGAACCGAGAATGTCGCTCACCAGGTCGAGGTAATCGG
The DNA here is from genome assembly GCA_003175985.1 of Terriglobia bacterium. Taxonomy (GTDB): domain Bacteria; phylum Acidobacteriota; class Terriglobia; order Bryobacterales; family Bryobacteraceae; genus PSRJ01. The sequence continues at coordinate 10,559 of PSRJ01000151.1, read as the reverse complement.
AATCCTCGTTGCCGAATTCGGGCATGTTCCAGACCTTATCGATACGCTCCTGCGGCACACGGTCCTGCATCGCGGCGCGATGCGAACCCGACATCTTGGCAATCCACGCGCGCGGGCGGCTGATCGGCGGCCCGGGCGGAATTTCTCCGAAGTATTTCTCCGCCTTTTGGCGGGCAGTCTGCGGATCGATATCGCCGGAAATCACCAGCACCGCGTTGGATGGCCCGTAGTAAGTCTTAAACCATTCCTTTACGTCGTCGAGCGAAGCGGCATTCAGATCTTCCATAGACCCGATGGCGCTCCAGGAATAGGGATGACCGGAAGGGTATGTGTCATGCTGGGTTACTTCTTCCACCAATCCGTACGGCTCGTTTTCACCCTGCCTTTTTTCGTTCTGCACGACGCCGCGCTGGAGGTCGAGAGTCTTCTGGTCTATCGCTCCCACCATGTAACCCATGCGGTCGGATTCGAGCCACAGAGCGTAATCCAGGGCGGAGACAGGCACGGTTTCAAAGTAGTTGGTGCGGTCCTCGCTGGTGGTGCCGTTCAGGTCGGTGGCGCCTACGCGCTCCAACGCATCGATGTAACGGTCCTTATAATGCTCGCTGCCGCCAAACATCAGGTGCTCGAACAGGTGCGCGAATCCCGTTTTACCAGGGCGCTCGTTTTTCGAGCCGACGTGATACCAGATATTCACGGCAACGATCGGAGCTTTGTGATCCTCGTGGACAACAACGGTGAGCCCGTTGGGGAGCACAAATTTCTGAAATGGAATATCGATATCCTGCGCGAAGAGCGGCAGATAACAAAATAGCGCGGCAGCCAGGATGGGACGCATGCGACCTCCTTGTGAGGAGGTTAACACAGGCTCGAACAAGGCAGGCCGTGGACGTCACCGGCAGGGAGGAGGTACAAGGTGTCAGCCTGATGGGAAATGTCCTGTGGAAACGGCTTCGGAGTCCGCCTTCACATTTCGGGTGGAGGAAGACTCAAACATGTTGCGACGAAATGTTTTTCGCGTTGCCCTCGTTGCTGTGTGCGCGGCGGCGCCCGCTCTGGCACAGAACGACGGGGCAGCGATATCGTTAACAGCGCATCCGGGCTGGGTGCAGATTCCGGGGGCGTTGATTCGCCCGGACTGCGTCCACGAAATCCCCAATGGCGCGCAGGTCACTATCGATGGCGACAAGGTTACGGGAGACATCAAGCTGGGTGGAGTACGCGTGGCTCACTACGAACCGTGCGCTGAAGCTCCGGTGATCACACGCCCGCGAAATGGCCAGAACCCGAAATTGGTTGGCGTGCCGGGGACGGGAAACGGATGGGTAGAGGCCGTACAGGCCCCAATACCGCTCAGCTCGGGCGATAACATCGACTGGATCGGCGGCACGTGGACCGTACCTTCGAATCCGTCGGCTTGGGGCGCTCTCAATTACATTTTCAATGGGATCGAACCGACCACTCAAAACTGGATTCTGCAGCCCGTGCTGCAATGGGGATCGAACGGTATGTTCGGCGGAAACTACTGGGTGCTTGCCAGTTGGATGGTCAGCAGCGGAGGCTACGCGTTTCATAGCCCGCCGGTGACGGTTTATCCGGGCCACAGCATTTCGGGATATACGTGGATCACCGGCGTCTCCGGGGGCACGACCAACTGGGAGGTCTACGCCTATGACGGCACGAGCGGCGCGTACTCCTGGATCACCGCATGGAGCAGCGGCATGCAATGGAACTGGGCCTATGCGGGGGTTCTCGAGTCCTACGGGATTACCTCGTGTTCGCAATTTCCGGCCAGCGGGTACAACGTTTTTTCGAATACCGCCGTTTACCACGGATATCCTTCCTACACTTACTATCCAGCGGGCTGGTATGGCGCGATCTACGGGTACGGCGGTCCGAGTTGCGGATTCTCCGCCTTTCCCTGGGGTTCGTACCAATATCTGTTCTACTAAGCAGCCTGTGGGGCAGGATGTTATTCTGCGCGGCTATTCGCAATCGCCGCAGCTTGACAAACTGCCCCACCGAACAGTACAAACTCTCCGCCGGCTACGACGTCAGCGGCATCTCGCTGTTCAGGCGATAATTGCCGCATGAGGCTTCTTTTCCTTTTCTTCGCAGCCGTACTCGGCGGTTTGGCACAGACTAATACTTATCTCCTGAGGCCTGCGCGCGTATTCGACGGCGAGTCGATGCATGACGGTTGGGTGGTGTGGGTGAAAGGCGATCGTATTGAGGGCGCAGGCCGTGCAACAGGGATCGACGATCCCAAGACCAAAGTGGTGGAACTGCCGGGCGCTACCCTCATGCCGGGGCTTGTGGAAGGACACTCCCACATGCTCCTTCACCCTTACAACGAAACGGTGTGGAACGATCAGGTGGCGCGGGAGGGGCTGGCGCTCCGCGCTGCGCGAGCTGTGAATCATCTGCGCGCCACACTCCTGGCCGGGTTCACCACCATACGGGATCTGGGTACGGAGGGGGCCGGATACGCGGATGTCGAGCTGAAACAGGCGGTCAATGAAGGCATCATTTCCGGGCCGCGCATCCTGGCTTCCACCCGCGCCATTGTAGCCACCGGGTCTTATGGTCCGAAGGGATTTGCTCCGGAATGGCGCATCCCGCAGGGCGCCGAAGAGGCCGATGGCGTCGACAGCCTCACGCGCGTGGTGCGCGATCAGATCGGCCGCGGCGCCGACTGGGTCAAGCTGTACGGCGACTACAGCGCGGGATCAGTGGCGGGTGCGCACCCAACGTTCACGTTGGAGGAGATGAAACTCGCGGTCGAAGTAGCACACAGCGCGGGCGTTCCTGTCGCGGTTCACGCCACCACCGCGGAAGGCATGAGACGGGCGACGCTGGCGGGCGTAGACACGATCGAGCACGGCGATGGCGGCACGCCGGAGGTATTCAAGCTGATGGCCGAACACCACGTCGCGCTCTGCCCAACACTGGCAGCGGGTGACGCCACGAGTCAGTACGCGGGCTGGAAGAAGGGCCAGCAGCCCGAGCCGGCCCGCATTGCGGCAAAGCGCTCCAGTTTTCGCGCGGCGCTTGCCGCAGGCGTGACAATCCTGAGCGGCAGCGATGTCGGCGTCTTCGCGCATGGCGACAACGCCCGCGAAATTGAGCTGATGACCAATTACGGGATGCCGGCTGTGGACGCGCTCAAGTCCGCGACATCCGTTGCCGGCCACGTGCTGCGGATGGAGATCGGGCAGGTGAAGGCTGGTCAATTTGCCGACCTGATTGCTGTGACAGGCGATCCCACAAAGGACATCTCGGCGCTGCGCGGCGTCCAATTCGTGATGAAGGGAGGTGTGGTGATTAAGCAGCCGTAGTTTGCAGCCGGGCATCCGCGGTACGCGCCCAGAAAACGAATCTACCGAAAATCGCGGCGCCCGTGAGAGCCATCGCCGCCATAACGAACGCCGCCGGGTATCCGAAATGATTCGCCACCGCTCCAGCAGCGAATGAGCCTGACCCCACAAAGAGATCGTAGAACGCGCTGAGGATACTCACCGCGGAACCGCGCTCGCTGTCGGGAGTCCGTTTCATAACCGTGGATCCGATCGAAGACCAGGGGAACGAGAAACCGAAGCCGAGCGCCGCCCCGGCACAAATCGCCAACAGGGGCGCGGGGCCGGTGGCAAGGATGATCAGGCCGAGGGCCATCGAGCACAACCCGCCGTAGAACGTGATCGCGGGAGCCAGGCGATCGGGCAGGCCGCCAAGGAAAAAGCGCGAAAGCAGCATCATGCCGGCATAGGCGGTAAACACCGCTGGCCCCGAGTTTCCGTGCCGGGCCAAATGCAGGATCAGGAAGCCCGTAACCACAGGATAGTGGACATTCACAAAACCCACGGCAAACCCGGAAGGAAGAAGCGAAGTAACCAACGACCGCCGGTTGGTCTTGCGTTCCGGGGGCCGGTACTGCTCGGTGACACGGGTCAGGACGAGAAAACCCGCCAGCGCGCACAGCACTTGCAAGGCGGCCGCGCGATGGAAAGAGCCCAGCCAGGCGCCCACCACGGGTCCTGCGGAGATTCCGCCCCAGATACCGCTGCTCAGGTATCCCATGGCCTGCGCGCTGCGTTCGACGCCGGCCGTCTCCACTACCCAGGTGGCCGCTCCTGTGTAAAGACAAGCTTCGCCCAGCCCCTGCAGCATGCGGCCGGCAAACGCACCCGCGATTCCCAGGGGCAGAAAGTACGCCGCGCCTGCGAGCGCGCAGCTAAACAAACCGACGAGAAACGTAAGTTTGCGGCCTTTGCGATCGGCGAGCGGTCCGGAGACCAGGCGCGCGCCGAGCGCAACAAACGAAAAACTGCCGATCACCAACCCGACGGTTTGGTCCGACCCGCCCAAATCTAGACGCACGTGCGGTCCGAGCGCCGGCAGCACAGTGCCAATGCCCAGAAAACCCAGAAATGTCGCTCCAATCAGTGCCCAGAAACGCCCACTGAAGCCGCCCGCGGATTGCTCCATCTCCCTTGATTGTACTTGGTACGAGAAAACAGGCCTCCCTACGTTACTCTATGGATAGATGCGAACAATCTCCAAGCGCACTCAGTACGGCTTGAAGGCGGTGCTCAATCTGGCATCGCGGTACGGCGAAGGGCCTGTCCTCATCGCCACTCTTTCCGAAGAAGAACACATTCCGATTAAGTTCCTCGAATTGATTCTTTTGAATTTGAAAAGCCGGGGGATACTGAGCAGCAAAAAGGGAAAGGGAGGCGGTTACGAACTCAGCCGGCCGCCTTCGACGATCACCGTGGGTTCGCTCATTCGCATGATGGAAGGGCCGCTGGCGCCCCTGCCTTGCGCCAGTGAGACCGCTTTCCAGGCGTGTGACGAGTGCGCCGATGTGGAAGGCTGCGGGATCCGCATCATTATGCGCCAGGTGCGCGACGCCATGGCGGAAATTCTCGATAAAACCACGCTAGCCGATCTGATCCGGCGCACGGGCGGACCAGGAAAGAGGAAGGCCGCGCCGTTGATGTACCACATTTAAGTATCCCGATGCGCTAACGGGCTGCACAGGGTGTGGGGCTCCACTTGGAGCCATTTGGCTCCTTCTTGAAGTGGGTGCTCGTCACGAAATTCTGAGCAAGATACTGGGGGTCTTCCACAATGGTGGTGATGATTAACCACGTGTCGCCATTAGGCTCGTCGGTGCGCGTGTAATACTCGGTGAGAACCGCATTGCCGCTGTACGGAACTCCGTTCTTGCGCAGGTATCCGGGCCGCATGTGGGTGGTTACGACTTTCATCGAACCTGGTCGCTGGCCCTGTCCGCCCCGGCCGCCTGCGATTTCCCAGTTCGCTGCCGAATAACCCTGCCAACCTGCGTCCCCCGCAGGCGGTTGGCCTGGCTTGAAGTGGAACTCGCGCGTCTGCGTCCCGGCATCGGTTTCGATTTTCAAGGTGTCTTCATCGGCCCAGGTAATGTGTAATCGTCCCGGCACGCGCATCAGCGCGGCTGCGCCGTAGGATCTACATTGATTGCCCGCCGCCTCGTCTTTGGCGGGATCCCACGTGTCGGCCACGCGCCGCCCCTCCGGGTTCAGGGGAACGCTGGCATAATCGCCTTTCGGAGGAGTGACCATGCGGAAGCGCCAGTCCTCAGTAACGACCGAAACCCAGTAGCCAGTAATGTCTTGGGGGGCCGCCTCACGGGCCGCCACGGGAGCAGCGGGAGGTGCGCCGCCGCGGCCCTGAGCGCTTACGGATACAGAGAGAATCGTTGCGAGAGCCGCGGCCACAACCGCGGCGGGCATCCTGCCGTTCATTCGATAGAGGGAGACTATTCGAAAGTGCCGCCCCACTTCCAACCGTCGGAAGGCCGTGTGATATTGACCATCCGCAACCGGTGGTCAGCGGGATTGCGGCCCGGGTTACCAACCACGATCACATCATCGCCGGGCTTCAAGGTTTCACGCGTGACGCCTTGCCGGCCCAATTGGCCGCCGGCGCCCCACTCCACAGCCCAGGTCTGCGTTTCGCCTTTGTCGTCCGGAGCCTCGACGTGAACGAATGAATGCGGATTCCGGTACAGGAACTGCACCAGCTTCCCATGAATCGTCACCTTTTGATCCTCGAAATACGTCGCAGCAAACGAGTGATGGGCATAGGCCCGAACGCCGAGGATCGACACCGCGGCAGCGAGAACGACAAGCAGCTTACTCTTCATAATCTCTCCTGATACACAACAGGGATGTTGCCAGTGATGGATTAATTTTATCAGAAGATGTTAATTTTCGCGGATTCGCGGCAATGGCTATTTGGAGGTGTTTCGAAAATCTGCAATTCCCGCATGGGCTGCGGAAAACCACTTACGGGCGCCAGAGCCAATAGACGCCCCCCAGAACCAGACCGAAGATCAAGACGGTAAGCACCACAACCGTAAAGTCCCAGGCCAGCGGACGCGCCTGAAATGCGGTGAACAGGCTGGGGTCGGCTGAGGGTTCCGGCAAAGTGGCCGCAGGGTCCGGCACTGGCGCTTCCGCGGCGGGTGCGGCCCCGCTGCGGCTTTCGGAAAGCGGCAGATCAACGCCCAATGCGTCACTACCAATAATGCGATCGATCATCTCGATGAGTAATAGGGGATCGCCGGGGAAATTTGTCTTCGCCGATAAGGGGAGTAACGCTCGCAGATCATCGAAATCCACCGCCTTGAGAGGCGTTACTACCGGATATCCCAGCGTGTCGGCCATCTGGCACGCAAGATAGCTGACGAGCAGGGAGTCCATCGCAGCCGTGGAAGGCGGGTCGTGATGACGCCCTACTATTACGCAAAATTCGTGCGGCAATTTCCACTCTTCCATGAGGCGCCGGCCTGCCTCGCAGTGATCCAGACCAAAGAGCTTCTTTTCCTGGTCCAGAAGAGAGAGGGAATCCCTATCTGCCAAGTTGAGGATGCGCTCGTATTCTTCGGGATACGCCACGAGAAGTCCCAGCCGCCCGATATCGTGCAAGAGGCCAAGGCTGTAGGCCCGCTCCGGAGGCAGCCCGCCGGCCCGGGCAAGTTCTCTGGAAAGCACGGCCGTGGCGAGCGTGTGGCGCCACGTTCTGCGCAACGCCTCGGTGCGGAGCGCCGCACGCATATAGCTGCTGGTGGCCACCGCCATCACCAGGGATTGAACACGGAGCAACCCGAGAGTCGTGACCGCGTGCTGCACGGTATCGATCTGCGCAGAGAGCCCGAACAGAGGAGAGTTGGCCATGCGCAGGACCTGTGCCGATAGCGTCGCATCGGAGGAAATATCCGTGACGAGCTGCGCCATGTCCGGGCTCTCGCTCGCAACCACATCGAGAACGCGCAGCACTACGGGCGGAAACGCAGGAATATTCGAAAGAACGATATCTTTCGTTAATCGGGTTTCTCCAAGCTCGAGCGGCATGATCCCTCCGGATGTATATCGCGAAAGTCCGCTGACTTTCTAGTGGCGGAAGGATATCGTCCCGCAGTTATGGGAAGAGAGCGTCTACTTCACGGTGCAGGGCGTAGGATTCCACCCCGCGGCGTCACGCTGCTTTTTTAAATTGGTGCTGGTGACGAACGGTTGTGCCAGATATTGGGGATCCTCTACGGTAGTCTTGACGATCATCCACTGCTCACCATCTGGTTCGTTGATGAGGTCGAAATATTCGGTAACCGTTGTTTGAGCGCCGTAAGGGACGCCATTCTTGCGCAGATAACCCGGCGCGAGGTTGGTGGTTACCACTCTTAAGGAGCCGCCGCGCTGTGCTGCGGCGCCAGGTTGTCCCTGGCCGCCTCGCCCTCCGCGGCCCCCGGCTGCAAGTTGCCACTCGGCGGCGGAGTAGCCTTGCAAGGTGGGCTGACCCGCGGGTGCTTTGGCGGCGCCGAAATGCAAGAGACGGGTTTGCGTGCCGGCATCCGATTCGATCTTTAGCGTATTGTCATCCTGCCAGGTGATGTGAAAACGGCTTGGCACGCGCATGAGAGCGGCCGCGCCATAGCTCTTGCACTGGTTCCCGGAAGCCTCATCCTTCGCCGGATCCCAAGCATCTGCGACCTTCCGGCCTTCCGGCGTCAAAGGGACCCCTGGGTAATCGCCCTTCGGCGGCACGACCATCCGAAAGCGCCAGTCCTCGTTGACAACCGAGACCCAGTAGCCAGTCAGATCGATGGGCGCCGCCTCTTTCGGCGGCCTCGGCGGCCCCCCGCGTCCGGCGGGAAAGAACTGGCCATGGAGACATACCGGCGCCAGCAGCAATGCCGCTCCAGCCATAAGCAGCGCGTCGCGCTTCCATCGGTTCAGCGAGTTCATTCTGATCTCCGCGCTACTTTTTCACGCTCTGGCTGAGACTCTTGTACGCCGCTTCGACAAACATATCGGTAGTCCAGAAACCGGTAGAGGCGCCGTACAACGGGTCGTAATCGAATGTCGGCTTGGCGGCCTTCACCTGTTCCAAGGTCATCCCTTTCTTGATCATGTCCGCGATGCGATCGCGAATGATCGTTACCATCTCGCGATAGTTAAGCAGATCGCCGGTATCGCACAGCCTTCCGTGTCCCGGCACGATCAGCGTGCCGCCATCCTGGCCGTAAACGGTCACCGTCAAGTCAAGAATCTTATTCACCGCGTCCAGGAGTCCCTGGTAGCTGCCTCCTCCGGCAATATCGATGATGGGGTAGCTCGTCATGGTGAAAATGTCGCCGGCACTGATGACGTCGCTCTTGCGAAAGAACACAATGCTATCGCCATCGGTGTGAGCATGCTCAGGATGAATGATCTCTATGCCTTCGTTGTTAAACCAGAGCTTCTTCTCACCGCTCAAGTAGGTGGACGTGGGCCAGGCGCCCGGAGGAGCGGGAGACTGACTTCCGGTGGGAGCGCTTAAGCGTTCCAGGACATTGTTATGCGCGATGATGGCAGCGCCCTCGCTCGCTGCTGCGCCCAAATCGCCCGCGACATTGCCGCCGGCAATCGTGCTGCCGGCCTTGCGCAGATTCTCATTGCCGCTTGTGTGATCGGGATGGTAATGCGTGTTGATGATGTAATGCAGGGGTCCGTCGGATAATTTCCGGATCGCAGCGAGGATTTTGTCCGACAGTTGCGCATACTCGGTATCGACCAGAAGGACGCCATCCTTACCGGCCTGTACGGTAATATTGCCGCCGGCGCCCACCAGCATGTAGACATTCCCTTGCACGGGCAAGGTGTGAACCTCGACGTTATCGAGATTCTGCTGAGGCGCCCGGGGGCGGTTCTGATTCTGCTGAGCGCTGGCCGTGGCCAGCAGAAGGGCAGAAGCGAAAATCGGGGACAATGTTGTTCTCATTCGAACTCCGGGTCGCTCACTTCCTGGTTGGCGGGAACTGCGCCGCGACCGCCTTCGGGCGGTACTCCGGATAGAGCGTTTGCGCGCCTCCCAGAGCACCTTCCGCGGCGATCCCGTGCCGCTCCTGATACTCTTTGATAAACGTGTTGGTCCCCGGGAGGTGGTGCGGGATCACGCCTTTGGGCCGGATCACTTCTTCCACACTCTCGCAAGGATAGGGCGCAATCTGACCAGCAACGTTGAAAACGTAGTCGCGCGAACGCACCATGGTTTCGGTGAGGTACACAGGGTCGTGGATTGCGGTGACCCACGTTAAAGCATCGCCGTGGCGGATGAAGTGCTCGGTCACCACGGCCCTGTCGCTGCGCGGCACGCCGTTGCGCCGGATCCATCCCTCTTTGAAATGCGTTGTAGTGACTGTCAATATATCTCCATCCCACTTGCCGGTAGAGAAACCCATGGAAGAGTGCAGCGCGTAATCCGGGGGATGCGGGCGTCCATCCATCCAGATGGTCCGTTCCGTGCCCCAGGCGAAGTGGTGGAGATGGAACGCTATCAGGGTCTGGGTATCCTTGTCGATTTCCTCCCAGATGCGGATGTCGGCGAAACTCGGGGCATAATCCGAGGGATGGACGCGGCATTGATACTCGGGCAGCGTGATCAGCGAAGCGTCCCAAGCCTCGGCACGCATGCGCGCGGCTGCGTTCAAGGGAATTCCGGTGTAGTCGCCGAGTTCCGGACCGAGTAACCGGTCGGGCTCATCTTCGTTGGTCGTATAGTTGCGCCAGACGCCAGACAGATTGATCTGGGCAAAAGCCGGGAAAGCGCCGAGAATCGTCCACAACAGAAGCGCGGCGACTGTTGCGGTTCGATGGACATAGTTCATGTCCCACTCCTTACCAAATGCGGATAAGAGGTTTGAGCAGAAGCGTTCAAACGGTCTAAGCTACTGTTATACCTGAGACGAAACGGCTTTGTCGAACCGCGGCAGTCGACTGGGTCGACTCCAGATGGTGCGTGTATGCCGGGCCCGAACCTTTAGCGGCAGTTCGCGCTCCCAAATCGTCGATCGGGCGTGCCTGCGCTGTGGTATAGTGTGGGCTGAAAATCCGGTGTCGCAGGGCCGTGTCGTTGCGTTGGTGAGACAGGAACGGTGACCCTGGGCGTTCCGAAATTGTAGAGGTGCGGGAGTAATTCAGTGGTAGAATGCCAGCTTCCCAAGCTGGACGTCGCGGGTTCGAGTCCCGTCTCCC
>PSRJ01000101.1 GCA_003175985.1 Terriglobia bacterium | reverse complement strand
CGGTCACTCAATTCTCAGGACAATTCCTTAAAGGATTTCAGTGATTTATGCCCGAAACCATCCAAACCCCGCCTGCCCGCCCGCTACGCTATAACTGCCAGCGCATCATCCGCGCTGCACTTCCACATATGCCAACCGAAAAACAGATCCAGGCCAACCGCCTGAATGCGAGAAAATCTACTGGCCCGCGCACCGCTGCGGGCAAGGCGATCTCTGCCAGGAACGCGCTCAAGTCCGGCATCGATGCCGAATCCGATATCATCCGCGGCGAAGACGCTGCCGAACTCGAAACCCTTACTGAGGCCTACTTCGAACGCTTCCGGCCGGCCACCGTCGAAGAGCGGCACTACGTCGACACTCTGATCCGTGCCGATTGGCAGCTTCGCCGCCTCACCCGCGCCGAAGCCCAGATCTGGGAGTATGAGATGGATACCGCCTTCAATCTGCACGACACGGCGCCGCTGGGCCACGCCTTTGAGCGCGGCGAGAAGAGCTTCTGGCGCATCCAGCGGCGCATCGAGGCGGCCGAGCGCTCCCACCAGCGCGCCCTGCGCGAACTGGAACGGCTGCAAGCCAATCGCCCAAAGCCGCTGCCCCCATCGCAACCCACTGAAAACGCGAGCCCCGCTCCCCAAATTGGCTTCGTTCCTCCAACCACGCCTCTCAATGGCCCGCCGGACCTCCCGGTACCTCCATTCACCCTCCGGTCACTGCCGTGCACGCCAGGCACGCCTTCAGCCCACCGTATAATCGAGAATAAGAGCCGCCCATGAAGAAGCGTGCCATCTACGGGTTCGCCATCTTTCTGCTCGTCGTGTCGGTACTGCTGGTGGTTTGGCAAGGGTCCTTTCATGTAGGTTTCGGTCCCTCGAACCCGTACCAAACCTTCATCCTCTGGGCCATTTCGAGCCTCATCTTCGTCCTCATGGTGACGCTCGGTTTCATTCTGCTGCGCACCTTCCTCAAGCTTTATATCGAGCGGCAAAGCAATCGCGAAGGCTCTCGCATCAAGACCAAGCTCGTGATCGGGGCGCTCACTCTCAGCCTTGTTCCCGTTTTCTTCCTCGTCCTCTTCAGTTATGAGGTTCTCAACCGCAGCTTGCAGGCATGGTTCAGCGCGCCCGCCGTAAACCAGCTCCAACTATTCGTGAATATCGCCAGCGGGCTGAAACGGGAGATGCGCGATGAAGTAAATGCCCAGGCCGCCCTGCTCGCCGCTCAGCCCGAAACGCACCGCGCTTTGACCGGCGGCCTCACCCCCGGATTCCTCGAGCGCTTCTCCCGCGAACAGGATTTGCAGTCCGCCGCCATTGTTCCCGCTACTGGCGGCGCCCCAGTCGATTCCTGGGGAACCGCGCCCGCGCCTGCCGATGAGGAGCGCGTCTTCACCGGCCGTTACCCGGTGAACGACGGCGCGCGTACCATCGGCGCCGTCGTAGTCACGGCTCTCATGCCCATCGATGTCGCCCGCCAGAAAGCCGAAATCGAAGAGTTCAATCGCCAGTGGGGCCAGATCCTCGCCGATCGCAAGACCGTCCGCCGCTTCTACACAACGCTGATGGCCCTCATCACCCTGTTTGTGCTCTTCGTGGCCACCTGGATTGCCTTGTTCCTCGCCAAGCAGATCAGCGTTCCCATCTCGGCCCTGCTGACGGCGGCCAGTGAGGTGCGTAAGGGCAATCTCAAGCATCGTGTCAACGTGCGTGCCATCGACGAACTGGCTTCGCTCGTCCGCGGTTTCAATCAAATGACCCAGGAACTGGAGGCCGGCAGCCGCGAGCTGGAACGGCGGAATCGATTTGCGGAGGCGATCCTGGAAAGTATTCCCACCGGCGTCCTTTCCATCGCATCCGATGGCAGTATCCAGCGCACCAACCGTGCCCTGGCCAAGATCTTTCCCGTGGAACAGGTCCAGCGCGCTACCCGTCTGGAAGATCTGTTTACCCGCGAGGATGCCACCGAAATCAAATACATGATGAAGCGCGCGCGGCGCACCGGAGTCACCTCGCGCGAGCTCGAATTGCGTACCGGCAGCCGCAACCTTCACGTAGCGGTCACGGTCTCGGCGCTGGAAGAGAAGATCACGTCCGGATTCGTTGTAGTGCTGGAAGATACCAGCGAGCTGCTGCGCGCCCAGAAAGCCGCCGCCTGGCACGAAGTGGCCCGGCGCGTGGCCCACGAAATCAAGAACCCGCTTACTCCAATCGCGCTTTCCGCCGAACGCATTACCCGGCAGATGGAGCGCGCCGATCTTTCCTTGCCGGCGGCGCGCATTGTGCAAGAGTGCGCCGCCACCATTTCCAAGTCGGTCGAATCCGTAAAGACGCTGGTTGACGAATTCTCCCGCTACGCGCGCTTCCCCGCCGCGCAGCCAGTGCGTTCCGATTTGAATACCCTGGTCTCCGAGGCCCTCGCCATATTCAATGGGCGGCTCGATGGCATTCTGATTCGCACCAGCCTCGCCGCTGGTTTGCCTCCAGTGAACGTCGACCGCGAGCAGCTCCAGCGTGTGGTCGTCAACCTCGTCGATAACGCTGCGGAGGCAATGCAGGATTCGCTCGTGAAGCAGCTCTATATCGGCACCCAGCCGGGCGCGGCCGATACCGTCGAACTGGTGGTCGCGGACTCCGGCCCCGGAATCGGGCCTGAGGATAAGGAGAAGCTCTTTCTTCCGTACTTCTCCACCAAGAACCGCGGTACCGGGCTGGGCCTGGCCATCGTCGCTCACATCCTCTCCGAACATCGGGCGCAGATTCGGGTGGAGGATAACCAGCCGGCCGGAGCCCGCTTCACCGTGGAGATCCCGGCCTTGCTCGAGTCCGAAAACAGCGAAACCTCCAGGCCAGCGGCTGTGAAGGTATGAAGGCCCGGCGCATCCTGGTGGTAGACGATGAGCCCGGCATTCGCAACGCGCTAACGGGTGTTTTGGAGGATGAGGGCTACGCGGTCGAAGCCGTCGCAAATGGCGAAGCCTGCCTCGAGTTGCTTCCCGCAGGGACCTTCGAGCTGGTCATGCTCGATATTTGGCTCACCGGCATCGATGGGCTCGAGGTGCTGGCCCGCATCCAGGAGATCCCCTTTACCGAGCGCCCCGTCGTCGTGGTGATTTCCGGGCACGGCAACATCGAAACCGCCGTTAAAGCAACCAAGCTGGGTGCCTTCGATTTCCTCGAAAAGCCGCTGAGTCTCGAAAAGGTCCTGGTGGTGGTGAAGAACGCGCTCGACCACCGCCGGCTCGCGCTGGAAAACAGCCGCCTCAAGAGCGACGGCGAATCCCGCTACCGCATCATCGGCGAAAGCGTGCCAATGAAGGCGCTCCGCCAGCAGCTTACTCTCATGGCCGCCACCGACGGCCGCGTGCTGATTTTCGGCGAAAGCGGTACGGGCAAGGAGCTGGTGGCTCACGCTATTCACCAGATGAGCCTACGCGCTGAGGAGCCTTTCGTCGAAGTCAATTGCGCCGCCATACCGGAGGAGCTGATCGAAAGCGAGCTGTTCGGCCATATGAAGGGTAGCTTCACCAGCGCCCACGAGGACAAGACCGGGAAGTTCCAAAAGGCGAATGGCGGTACGCTTTTTCTCGATGAAGTCGGCGATATGAGCCTGCGCACGCAAGCCAAAGTGCTGCGGGCTCTCGAAGAGCAGCGCTTCGAGCCGGTCGGCGCTCACCAATCGGTCCAGGTCGATGTGCGCGTCGTGGCGGCCACCAACAAGAACCTCGACGATGAGATCGAGCGCGGCAACTTTCGCGAGGATCTGTTTTACCGGCTGAATGTCATCCCGTTCTTTGTGCCGCCCCTGCGCGACCGCCGCGAGGATATCCCGCTGTTGGCCGACCATTTCCTGCGGGAGTTCACCACCGCCTACGGCCGCAAGCCCAAGGAACTCACGCCCGAGGCCTATCGCCTGCTCTCCGAATACCATTGGCCGGGCAATGTACGCGAGCTAAAGAACCTGATCGAGCGCATCGTCATTCTGAATCCCCAGGTGCGCGTCGACGCCCGCCACATTCCGCTGAATACCCTGCGCCGCGAAAGCTCCCGGCCCCTGGTCGATCGCTTCGGCAGCCTTCAGGAGGTGCGCGAAGCGGCTGAGCGCGAGTACATCCTCAAGAAGCTCGACGAGGCTAACGGAAACGTGACGCGCACGGCTGAGCTGCTAGGCCTGGAACGCAGCAACCTGTATCGCAAAATGAAGACCTTGGGTATCGGACCCAAGGAGTAGCCTTCGTGGTTCCTAAAAGATCAGTTTCAGCGCCAACTGGATCTGGCGCGACGAGCCGGAATCGCCGACCGGAGATCTTGTCGCAGAGATCTGCCCGAACGTATTGCCCGCCGCGGTGCTGACCGTACGGTTCGGCTGTGCAAAGTTCGGATGATTAAACAGGTTGAACGTGTCGGCGCGGAACTGGGCTTTCAAGCGCTCCGTGATCCGTGTGTCTTTGTAGAACGAAAGATCGATGTCCTCAAACCCCGGCCCAACGATCGCGTTGCGTCCCATGCTGCCGAATCCCGGAGGCACCTGGAAGAGACAGCCAGCCGTCGCGAGTGTGTTGCAGGTGAGAGCCGGGAAGTACTGCGGGTTGCCGTTCGCGGCCGATCCGATTCCCACGGGAACTTGCCCGAGGATGTTGGGCCGCAGGGCGTTCGCCACTCCTGTGTAGGACGTGTTGGTCGTGATGATGTCGATGGGGTTCCCGCTTTGCAATTGCGCCGCAATCGAGAACTGCCAGCCCTGGACGGCACGGTTGCCTTTAAACGGCAATTCGTAAATGCCGCTGATCACGAAACGGTGGCGCACGTCGAAATCGGAAGGAGCGTGCTCGGCGCGCAGGTTGTTGCTGTCCTGCATGGGAGTGTTGACGCCCCAAACGTTGCCCGGCGAATTATAAGAGGTCTCATCCATCGACTTCGACCACGTGTAGGAGGAGTTGAGCTGCAACCCTTTCGACAGCCGCTTGGTAGCCGTAACCCACAGGCCGTTATACTCCGAATTGCCGATGCTCTCCCATTGTGTAATGTTGCCGAGCGGTGTTCCTGCGGCGATCGACGAAGCAGACAGCACGGGATACGGGCGGATGCTGGTGCCGGGTATGAATTGGTTGATGTTCAGAGCTGTCCTGAGATGGGTGCCCTTGTTGCCGAAGTATCCCACCATTACTCCGAGATCGGAAGTCACCTGCTGCTGGATATTGAAGTTCCACGACTGCACCGTGGGCGTTGTGAAATCGTAGGCCACGCTGTTGGGGGCCAGCGAACCGGCGGCTTTGGCGGCGCTCAGCGCATTGGTGAAGGTCACGAAGCCCGGGCCATTGAAGGTGACCGGATTGGCGAACGGCGGATTCGTGGCCAGGCCGGTGACCAGGCCGCTCGTAGGCTGGTCTCCCATGATCGCGTACGCGCTGCGTACGATGGTCTTTCCAGTCTGAAATACGTCCCAGGCGAACCCTACTCGCGGTTCGTAAGTGTGATTCTGCTGATACGGCTGATGCACCTGGACCAAGGCGGACTGTTGCAGGTTGAACGACGTAAAGCGGTCTTTGGCTTCCGCCGGCGTGCCATTCCATTCCCAGCGGAATCCCAGTTGCAGCGTCAGCGCCCGCGAGATCTTATAGCTATCCTCGACGAAGGCTCCCGTTGCCAGGATGAAAACCCGGGACGGGTTGGTAGACGTATTAGAGGTGAACGTTGCGATGTTTCCGTTGATGAAATCGGTCACCGTATTGAATTGCATCTGCCCGGGCGTCGCAACGTAGCTGTTGCCGTTGAAGCGCCGCGCCTCGCCGCCGAACTTGAGAGAGTGTTTGCCGCGCAAATAGCTAAGCGTATCGGACAGCACCGCCGTATAGTCCCCGCGTCCCTGTGGAAAGTTGTTGGGCCCGCCGAAGTTCAGGTTGATATCGCGCAGCAGAAACTGCGGGATGCCGATCGGCGCGGTGATCCCGATGGCCATTCCGAAGTCGGCGGGATTGAGCGCCGCATTGGGCGAGAAGTCGATCCGAATACGGTTATACCCGAACCGGATTTCATTCACTACGTTGGGCGTGAAGATGTGGGTCTCGTTGACCGTCAAGATCTGGCGATGGCTCTGGCGCGTGTCGCCGAAGTTGGGGATGTCGTTGCCCTGCAGCGTGGGCTCCTGGCGCACATCTTTCTGAAACGCGAAGTACCCGTTGATGCGGTCCTTGTCTGTGATGGCGTGGCTCATGTTGGCCGTCCCCTGGTCGATGTTCACACCCGCGCTGGCCGAGCCCAGGAACAAAGAAGACCCCGAATTGGGCGCCGGGATCAGCGGCAGCAGTTTGAGCACTGTCGGGTTCCCCACTGCCATGGCACTCGCCCGCTGGCTTGCCGTCAGCACCTGCTGGTTGATGGTGATACCCTGGCGCTGGCGCAGCCCTTCGTAGCTGAGGAAGAAGAATGTCTTGTCGTGCTTGATCGGGCCTCCGGCATCCGCGCCGAAGTTGTTCCGGATGAATGGCGATTGCGGCACGCCCACGCGGTTGAAGTAGTTCCTCGCATCGAAGTAGTTGTTGCGCAGGTACTCGAAGACTTCGCCGTGCAGGCTGTTCGTCCCGGAGCGGGTGGCGATATTGACAATAGTGCCCGAGCTTCGGCCATACTGCGCGCTGTAGGTGGAATTGTCGAGCTTGAACTCCTGCACTGTGTTGATGGAGGGCTGAAAGGTGAGCTGGTTCTGTGCCATGTCATTCAGGTTGATGCCGTTCACCATGATGTTGGTGGCGTCCTCGCGGTTGCCGGCGCTGAAGAAGGCGAAGGAACCCTGGCCGCGCAGCGGGGCGGAAAGGTAGCCGGAAGCCGGCGGCGCCACGGTGCCCGCGGCAAGCATGGCGAGATCCAGAAAATGCCGGCCGTTGAGCGGGATCTCCTGCACCGTGCGCTGGTCCACCACGGTGCCCACGGCGACCGTACTCGATTCAAGCACCGGCGCCGTCGCGGAGATCTCCACCGTCTGGTTGGCAGTGGCGACTGCCAGATGGAAATCCTGTCGCACGGTGCGGCCGACCTCTAGGACCAGGTCGTTGGCTGTGGTGGGCTGCAGTCCGGAAGCCTTTACCGTGATCTGGTAGCGGCCCACCGGCAATGAGGGGACTACGTACAAACCCGACTCATCGGTTGTGAAAGTGCGCTCCTCGCCTGTGCCCATGTTCCGGACAGTAACCGTCGCCTTGGGAACGGCGGCGCCGCTGGGATCGGTGACACCTCCCTGAATGATTCCGGTAGATTGGGCCAATACCATCGAAACCGAGAGCAGGGCGGCAAATGCGCAACCCCACAAACGCTGGAACATTCGGTGAACCCCCTTTTGAGCGCAGTATAGCTGAAAAGCCCGGTCAAAGGCTGTAAATTGTAGGGATTTCAACGGCAGCGGCGGCTCATTGCGCATCGTGGCGCTCGGAATGCAACAGGTGTTGTATGTCGGCCGGTGAAGCACTCCTCTCCCTGCTGATCCTTCCTATCCCCATCGCGTCGATCGCCTGGACTGTGACTCACGAGGAAGTGTTCCACGAATTGCGCGACTGGTGCCAGACCCGCAGCCGGATGTGCCATCGCCTCTATCAGCGGAAGTTCTTTTACATGCTCACGTGCGAATACTGCTTCAGCCACTGGATCACATTGCTCACGCTGCTCCTGACACGGTATCGCCTGCTCTACCCGGATTGGCGCGGCTATCTCGTAGCCTTCTTCTCACTGGTGTGGATCGCCAATGTGTACATGAGCTTCTACGGCCGCATCCGGCTCGACATCAAGCGGGAACGCGTGGAGATTGCAGTCAAAGAGAAAGAAAAGGAAGCGGTGCTGCAGCGCTAACCGGGCTAGCGGCCCGCATCCTGGCAGATGTATTCGAACATCTCGCCGCCGGCGATCCAGGAAGAGGGCGTCTTCTCAGTGATTGTCCAGCGGCCCGTCCATGACTTCGTATAAGCTCCCGGATCGTCGATAGTAGCTTCATACGTGAGGGTTCGCAGGTTGGGACGCGAGATCCGTTCCACGAGATGTAGCTGTTCCGTCGTCGGGTATGCGCCGATGACCCACTGCTTTTCGTTGAAGCCAACCGAATCGATCGTCAAGGTGTCGCCTTCCCATCGCCCAATGGAATGGCCCAGAAACGTCG
>PSRJ01000178.1 GCA_003175985.1 Terriglobia bacterium | reverse complement strand
GAAGCTCTAACGCATGTTCGTCACGGTGACGCTGGATACCGACCATTTTGACGGCTGCAATCAACGTCTTCGGCAACATTGTGGGGGGATGGGTGCCGCCATTTTCCGGGAACCTCCTGTACGCCCAATTTCAGGGTTTCCTTTTGCATGGCGGCAGCTTCACCGACCTGGAAGATCCCCTGCAAGGCACCGCCAACTGCGACACGGTACCCCCGGGTTTCTTTACACTCTGCAGCACGTTACTGACGTCGAATCGCCCGGTCGAGGACTGGGGCAAACTGCTCGGCGATGTCCGCGTACGGCGCATCGTGCCTTCAACGGTCAGGGACTACCACAACACGAATTACGCATCGGGTGATACAGCGGATGCTCGTCTGTTGGCAGATCGTGGGTTTCTGATCTCATTGGCATAAACTGCCACACGCCAGCTTCGATGTCACTCAGATCGCTTTCTTTCGCTTGGAACGCCGGCAGTCTTGGCCGCCCGTGTTTTCGGTTTCGGGTATGCGATCGCGGCCGGAATGGTCAGCTCGATCTCGGTACCCGAATTTAGCTGGCTCCAAACGGACAGTTTCCCGCCCGCCAGTTCGGCGCGTTCGTGGAGACCCGGCAGGCCATGGTGCCCGGCGCGTCCGCCAGCGATCAGAACCTCTGGGTCGATGCCTTTTCCGTTGTCCAATAGCCGTAGCCGGAACTGCCGCGGCTCATACCCGATTTGCACTTCGATCCGCTTCGCGTGGGCGTGTCTGAAGGCGTTGCGCAGGCACTCGCAGGCAATCTTGTAGACCTCGTCCCGAACCAGTGGAGGCAAATCCTGGGATTTCCCTTCAACGAACACCCGGAGCTCGGGGCAATCCGGACCGGCGTGATCGGCAGTGAGCCCTTGCCCAAACGAGGTGACGGCGCGAGCCAGGTCATTAGCCACCACGGTGGAGGAGCGCAGCCCCTGCACCGCATCCCTGCCCTCGGTGATCGCCGCCCGGGCTTGGTCAATGTAGCGGTCCAGCGTCTCCTCGGCATCGTCGGAGCGGCTGTGGATTAGGTATTTGACCGTTGAAAACTTCAATAACACGCCTTGAAAACTCTGCAACAGAGTATCGTGCAAGTCCCGCGCGACGCGGGTGCGCTCGCCGACGCGCGCTTCCATCCGGGCGTTGAATACCCGTGCCATCTGATGGAGCCGATAGCGATGCAGCCCCCAAAGCGCGGCGAAAAACGCTAGAACCACACAACCACGGAACCAAGTGGTCTGGTAGTACGCCGGTGCGACGGAAAAATCGAGGGACGCGCCGGCCTCGTTCCACACACCGCTGTTATTCGCGGCCATCACTCGAATACGGTAGTTGCCCGGGCCCAGATTGGTGTAGAATGCCTGCCGCCGCGTGCCCGCCTCTTGCCAACCTTTGTCATAACCTTCCAGTTTGTAACGAAACTGATTCTTCTCCGCGTCCACCAGGCTTAATGCCGTATAGTCGACCTGCAACTCTCGCGTGAGCGCAGGCAACCGCACCGGTGCGGTCAGGTCATAGGATGTCCGGTCGGCGACGACTCTTTCAATGTGAACTGGCGGTGGAAGTGTGTTGCGAGAGAGGTGATGCGGATTGATGACACTAACACAGGGGATCGGTCGCTGGCCGTATCGCTATTCAGCACTAGGGAGCTTGAAGGTGACGAGCTTCGAGCCGGCAGGAATTGCAACATACTGCTTCTCGTCGTTGCCTAGGTAAGTGATCGGAACGGATGTCGCGGGTTCATCCAGCTTCCATGACCATAGTTCCTTTCCCGTTTTGGTCTCGAAGGCGTGGAAGTAGGCATCGCGAGTGGCGCCGATGAAGAGCAATCCGCCGGCTGTGGAGATCGGCCCGCCCACGTTGACGCCGCCTGTCCGGATCCCCTCCGGAACGCCGCTGGCGGTTCCAAATGGCACTTGCCAGGCAATCTCGCCGGTATTCACTGCGACGGCGGTCAATCGCCCCCACGGGGGCGCCCAGCAAGGCCATCCGTTTACTGCTGTACCAGCCGCGCTGCCAATCCCGCGGCCACTGGCTCCCGAATTGTTTGCTACAGCCGCTCCAATGCCTCCGCGCCCGAACAGCCGGGGCGACTCCGGAGGCGCGTCCGGGTCGGAGTCCTGCTTGCGGATGACCCTAAAGCCTCCTGAATCGGTAGTGTTGATCAAGTAGTATCCCAGCCCAGGATCGAATGCAGCGCCGCTCCACTGCGCGGACCCAGTCGGACTCGGAAAGGCAAGTGCTCCTATACTCGATGCCGGCGTATACGGGCCGCGATTGCTCCTTGGACCCAAGTCTCCCAACAAGGCGCGACAAGCCGCCTCGTGCTCCGGCGTGACCTTGGCGATCTCACTTGGAGTGAAACTCTGGCGTGACAACGGCGGCGGTTTGAGGGGGAAAGGCTGCGTGGGAGAATACCATTCCCCTGGTACATCGCCCTGAGGAACGGCCCGCTCTTCCACTCCGTAGACCGGCTTTCCTGTCACGCGATCCAGGATAAACAGCATCGCGTTCTTGGTCATTGCTCCGACCGCTGGAATCCGCTTACCGCCCTGCACCACGTCGAAAAGAACCGGAGGCACCGGCATGTCATAATCCCAGAGGTCGTGATGGATGGCCTGGAAATACCATTTCAGCTTTCCGGTTGCAGCATCCACAGCTACCAGAGAATTGGCGAATAGATTGGCGCCTCGCCGATCGACTCCATAGTAGTCGTTATTGGCGGAGCCGAGAGGCATGTATAGAATGCCGCGCTGCACATCTGCCGCGAAGAAGGTCCAAACATTGACGCCCGACACGTTCTTCCAATCTTCTCCCTGCCAGGTTTCGTGTCCGGTTTCACCCGGCCGCGGCACGGTATGAAACGTCCAGACCAGTTTGCCGGTGCGCACGTTCCAGGCACGCACGTCGCCTGCAGGCCCTTTGCTTCCGGTTTCATCAACGAGGTGAGAGCCGGTAATCACCAGATCCATGTAGACAAACGGAGCTGATGTGATTCCCAGATGCATCCTGGGGAATCCGTTCATCACCTCTGGAGTTTTCAGGTTTACTACGCCCTCATTGCCGAAGCCCGGAACCGGCTTGCCTGTTTTGGCATTCAAAGCATAGAGTTCGCCTTCTTCCGTGCCGAATAAGATTTCGGGCGGCGCCTGCCGATCGCCAGGCCAGTATGCCATGCTTCGCATATCCGCCAGTCCGTTGCCGACATAAGCTCCTCGCGCAGTATAATCCCAGAGGACTTTCCCGGTTTCAGGCTCCAACGCAGCCAAATGAAAGCGCGGCCAGGAGATATATAGTATTCCGTCGATCAATAAAGGAATCGATTCGCTGGGGCGGAAGAGTGCACCTTCCTTCCGCAATTGATAACTCCAAGCCGGAACCAGTCTCGATACGTTCCGGGTATTGATCTGTGCCAGCCGGGAGTAGCGTTGATTGCCTGAATCATGGCCCGGCGCAGGCCAGTCGTTTTGCCCGTGGAGTGCGGTGATGAAACCACCGCAGAAAAAAATCCACAGCGGGAGCACTCGGCTTGCTGCTGCCCGCAGCTTTTTCACGCGGCATCTTCTTTTCATCCCAGTCAACGTCCTCCCGACTAGGTCCCGCGCTCCCAGATAGGCCACGTGCCCACTACCTACACGGAGTTGATTCATGTCTTCTGGTTCGGCGATGGTGACCAAATGGCCGAAGGCCCAGGTTAACGCAGCGCAACCGTTCACCAAATGGCACGGTAGGAGAGACGCGTCAGAGACTGTTGGGGCAGGATCCGGCCCCGTAGCGAATACCCCGCCCGAGTTTGAATTGCCTGTGGCTGCGGTTTCAGATTGAGATGGCGGTTGTGGTTCCGGCATATCAGGCAAAGGAGCGGCCTCCCGTAAATTATCTTGGATCGGCGTGAAAGCCAATTCTATCGCACCAGGTCCGCATTGGCACTACATCGATTAGGCAGCGCAAAACGGCCTGAATTCGGCAGGTTTTCTGGGGTGCGTTCACCATTCACGAGTTTGATGCTTGGTGCGTTTGGGTCGCGAGTTTTGACGGGACATTAAAAACAATGGGACCGTCAAAACTCAGGCAATACGCGGCTGCGGCTTAACGAAATTAAGCAGCGCGAGCAATTCCGCCCTATCGCTCCTGTCTGTCGGGAAGAAAGATGCTGCGGAACTATCTGGTTGCGACCGCAGGAGCCCGTTCATGCTGTACACACATCGCGCAAAAACGGACGCGCTAGCCGCGGTCGTGTAGGCTCATTCCGACGAGATATGCAGGAGGCGGCGCGCGCTCTTCGGGCGAAGGTTGCCCGAATCCGCTTTCTGGAAGAACCGCTTGGCTGCATTCGCGTCACTGTCGCTTGTTAAGGCGCGTCAAAATAACCCAAAAATAACGCAAAAATAACGTGGGGTGATAGTTTGTCTATCGATTGAAAGAGGGAGGAGCGTTTTGATTAACGCGGCGCAGATCCGCCAACTGCTCCGCCCGAGCGTCGGTGTCTAGACCGAATCTCAGGCGGATCTGATAATTTCATTGCAGCTTGTCCCCAGCCGTCACGGCCAGCGGAAGGCCGGTAAGTCGGGCGAGCCGTGACCATTCAGCTTTTGCTCGTTGTAACGCTTCGACTTCCTGGTGTGAAGGGCTTCTGCCGCTTTTTTGAGCCTCCAGGGCTCGACGAGTGAGTTCCAAGTCTCCCCGGGGTGACCGCCACGCAAAGACACATGTCACCGCCTGTTGAATGTCAAGTGCTTGCTCAAGACCTTTGGTGGAAGCGTACCCAGCGTGTCGGCATTCGCGAGCTAGGCTCTCCTCGTATGCCTGTTTCGCGGCCAACTCCAGTGCGCTCGGGACGCGACCTTCTCGCTCGGCTCCAATTGCGCCAAGGAGCGCTTCCATCTCCGGTAATTGCATACCATTCAGTGCCCGGTTAGCGATCCCCCTCCGCTCACGGGCGCTCGCCTCGACCGCCCTTTCCACTGCTTCCAATCTTCGACGGAGATTCCTCATCCGAATTTTACTCCTGACCGGTCCCGCAACCTTGCTGTCCTCATCGGACGGAGCATCGTTTTCATCCTGACCTATTCGGCGAGTTCGCACCGTTTTCGAGATCGCTCAGGCGTCGCTCGAAATCTTCGGTTTCGATAACCTTACGACGGACCTCCAAAACGCTGGCCAACTGGACGGCCTCCCCAGGCGTGATATCGCCCTCCGCTACCCCGGCCATGATGTCATCGACGGATTGGGCAACATTCGCCGCAGTGGTGGTCTTCAGGAGCCGAGTGAACTGGATCGTTCGCTCCCGACAGGGTGGCATTAATCGCTCCAGGCAAAGTCTCTGGGCTTTTTCATTACCCTTCAAGGCGAGGTCAATCACTTTACGGAGAATCGACTCCGCTTCACCCTCCAGCATCTCTTGTAGGGTCAGGGTAGCCTGATTCCGACTGTCGGGAGGCCGACCCTTCCCATATCGATTTCCGGACTGAAACGGCCTGCCCCTTACTCGTGATGATTTACTGCCATTGCTGCTCTTAGACATGGAAGTACCCCAATGCGGTTAAATGATTGGTGCGAGACACTTTTACCGGTACTGATGACAGGTCCAGGTGCGCCGGTCTCCAATAGCCATGCTGCCGTTCCACCATTCGATGGTTCTGTGCACTCCAGTCCCGGCTCGAACGGGGTCTCGGGGCTACCGGGTTGTCCGCGCTTGAATTTCGAATTTGCCATTTAGGACCTCTCTTGGTATCAGTCGCACAGAAAAAACTCCCTTTGAAACGTCAAATCCCGGTGTCTCTATTGATTCTTAAGGACTTATTAGGCCTAAGCGGGGAATGTCAGCTAGAAGCGGAGTAGTTTGGAACGCGAGGAAAGTTCGAAACGCGTCCAGGCTGGGGAGCCAGATTCCGAAACTCCGGGTAGGATTCTGACCCCGCTAGTGCCGGCACGCCGCCGCCTAAGCGCTCGTTGCTGATCACGGGGGTAAATTCATAGAATGAAGGCGATGGCACGCAAGACCACCAAAACTCATTCGTACACCGTGTTCTATGAGCAGGTTCCCGAAGGCGGCTACGTCGCGTTCGTCCCGGTACTTCCTGGCTGCCATACGCAGGGCGAGACTCTGGACGAGGCGGAGCGCAATGTAGCGGAGGCCATCGAATTGTACCTCGAAAGCCTGGTGGCCCACGACGAGCCGATTCCCGAGGAAGGACGATCTTTCCACGGGAGAGTAACGGTTCCTGCCTGATCCATGGCGAAGCTTCCGTCTCTGACCGCGCGGAAGGTGGTGCGGGCACTCAAGCGGGCAGGATTCGTTGAAGACCGGCAGAAGGGTAGCCACCTCATCTTGATTCATCCCGACACAAGAGCTCGGACCGTAGTACCGATCCACGTTGGTCGAACGATCAAGCCACCGTTGTTACGCGCCATCGTCTGCGATGCGAACCTCTCTATAGACGAATTCATCCGGTTGCTCTGATCTCGGACGGCGAAGCAGTTCGAGTTGCGTCCTGGTTGGCCGCCCAGCTTGGATGAGCGGCAGGATTTGTCTGGATGTTTTAAGAAAGAGAGGG
>PSRJ01000334.1 GCA_003175985.1 Terriglobia bacterium | reverse complement strand
GAGGCCGTTGCCGCGCGGTACCGTCTCCACTTCAAGCCTGCGCTGATGCGGCCCGCCGATTACGAGAAGCTAATGGCAACCATGAAGGCCGCATTCATCGGCCAGGGGAAAGAGGGCATCGTGAAAGCACGGGCCGCCGAAGACCGGCTGATGCGCGACACCTGGATGCAGGAAGGCTATGATCTCCTGCCCAAGCTGCAGAGGCTGCGCATCCCGACTCTGGTGATCTCCGGCGATCACGACTTCTTTCCCCCCGAGATCGCCGGCCACATCGCGCGGGCAATTCCGAAAGCTCAACTGGTCATGCTCAAGAACTGCGGCCACTTCGCTTATCTCGAATCTGCCGGCGAGGTTCGCAACGCTCTCGACGACTTCTTCCGGCATTCGCGGCCATCTCGCAATTAAGAGTTTCTATACTTCTTCTTCGGTCCCGCGAATCCCGGTGTGAATGCGAGGCCGGGATTCTTCCCGGTGATCGGTCTTCTGCGCCTGCCTGGCTTTCACGAAGTCCATCTCGGCCTGCTTGGGTATTCCCGGCTCAAAGCACCGCCGGCAGCGCGGCTCGTACAGTTCGGCTGCTCCCACAACGATCAGGTCTTCGGAGCCCCGCAGCCGTTGCGTGTGCTTGGCGGGGTTTCCGCAGCGGACGCAGATGGCCAGCGTCTTGGTGATCGATTCGGCATAAGCCAGCAGCTCCGGAATCGGCGGGAACGGCCGGCCGAGATAGTCGGTATCCAGACCGGCGACGATCACCTGTTTGCCGCTATCGGCGAGGCGCTGCGCCACATCCACCAATTGGGGTCCCATGAAGTTGGCTTCATCGATGCCGACGACCTCGGAGCGCCAGTCGAGCTGATCCATAATCTCGCCGGCGTTGTTCACTACTTGTGAAGTCATACGCAGATCGCCATGGGACACGATCTCCAGGGCTGAGTAGCGGTCGTCGATGATGGGCTTGAAAACCTCCACTCGCTTTCTCGCGATCATGGAACGGCGCAAGCGGCGGATCAGTTCCTCGCTCTTTCCCGAAAACATCGGGCCGCAGATCACCTCGATCCAGCCGACATTGCCTGTAATAATGTCCATAAGAACCGTTCAGCATGGCACAAGTGGGGGTTCCGAATCCAGCGCTGCTGTCCTGCCAGGTTCTACAGTGAGAAGATGCGACGGCTCATGTTGCTGTGCGCGGGCCTGGCGGCGACCCTTTCCGCGCAGGAGATCCGCGTCGTACAGGCGGCCTCGGGGATCGGCCTTCCTACCGACATTCAGAATGCCGGCGACGGTATGAACCGCCTCTTCTTCGTCCAGCAGAACGGCCTGATCCGCGTCTATCGCAACGGCGCGATGCTGCCCGACGCGTTTCTGGATATTCGCTCGAAGACGCATGGCGAAGATGAACGCGGTTTGCTGGGCTTGGCCTTTCCTCCGGGCTTCACCCAAAAACAGCGGTTCTACATCGACTACACCGATCTGAACGGTGATACCGTGATTGCACAATACCGTGTGAGCGCCAACCCCGATGTGGCCGACGCTTCCAGTGAGATCGCGCTGTTACATATTGCGCAGCCGTTCGCCAATCACAATGGCGGGCAAGTGCGGTTTGGACCGGACGGTTATCTTTACATTGCCATGGGCGACGGGGGATCTGGCGGGGACCCGTTAAATAACGGGCAGAGTCTGAGCACTTTGCTGGGAAAGCTTTTGCGCGTGGACGTGGAGAGCGAGCCGGGCAAAGTGCATATTCCCGCGGACAATCCATTCGTCAGTCAAGCGGGCGCGCGCCCTGAGATCTGGGCATACGGCTTGCGGAACCCGTGGCGGTTCTCCTTCGATCGGGCAACGAAAGATCTGTGGATCGCCGATGTGGGCCAGGACAGCTACGAGGAGGTTGATTTTCAACCCGCGGCCAGCCATGGCGGCGAGAACTACGGGTGGAACCGCATGGAAGGCCTGCACTGCTTTCAGGCGAGGTGCAGCATGGATGGGCTGACGCTTCCCATTGCCGAGTACACGCACGATCCAGAGTGCTCGATTACCGGTGGTTTCATGTACCATGGGCGGGTGTCGCCGGGTTTACGCGGCATCTACCTGTATGGCGACTACTGTAGCGGCAAAATTTGGGGCATCGAACGCCAGGGCGCCAACTTCGTGAGCCGGCTTCTGCTGTCGTCCGGATTTCTGATCACGACATTCGGCGAGGATGAAGCCGGAGAAATCTACGTTGCCAGCCAGGGGAACGGAAGCATCTACCACATTGTGGGCAGCGCAGCGCCGCGCCTCAATGCCGGGGGCGTGGTGAATTCGGCAAGTTACGCTCCCGGTCTCGTCCCGGGATCGATTGCCACGGCCTTCGCGGCCGGCGTGTTGGACGATCCCGGAGTTGTGGCAGGCGCGAACGGCCTCACCGTCACCGTGAACGGGATTTCGGCGCCGGTGCTGGGCGTGGCCAATGTCAATGGGCAGGAACAGGTGAATTTTCAGGCGCCCTATGAAATTGCCGGGAAGACTTCGGCCCCGGTTGCGATCACGCGAGCGGGTCAGGCAAGCGCCTCGGTCGATGTGCCAGTGGCGTCGCTTCAGCCAGGAGTCTACGTCATTACACATGGAGACTACACGGCGGTGACAGTCGCCCGACCGCTCCAGCGGGGAGAAATCGCGATTCTATGGGCGTCCGGTTTGGGCGCGGTCTCCAATCAGCCGCCTACCGGAGGAGTAGCGCCCTCCTCTGCTCTGGTGCAGGCCAACGTGCGCGTTACTCTGGGGGGAATCCCATGCGACGTGGCGTTCGCCGGGCTTGGTCCGGGACTGATCGGCGTTTACCAGGTGAACTTTCGCGTGGCGTCGAATGTGGCTTCCGGCTCACAGCAACTTATTCTCGCAGCGGGTAACGTTGCCGCTCCCGCGGCGCCAGCCATTGTGCAGTAAAGCGCGGCGCGAAGCGGCTAAACTGGCACATAGGACCTAACCGCTTGAACCTCAGCGATCTGTTCGACCTCTCTTTGCGGGGCCGCCGCGATGTAATCGCGCTCGAGTTCCGCGGCCAGACTTATACCTTTGGAGAAATCGATGCAAGCAGTAACCGACTGTCGCAACTGCTGGCCCGCCGCGGCCTCAAGCCGGGCGACCGGCTCTGCATCTACCTGGCGAATTGCATCGAAATGATCGACCTGTACCTGGCCTGCGTAAAGCTGGGGGTGATTTTTGTTCCGATCAATATCCTATATCGCGACCGCGAAATCACTCACATCCTCAACGATGCCGAGCCCTTGGCCGTGGTCTCGGACGCGAGTTTGGTGCCGGCTGTACCGGCCTGGCATCCGGCGGAGCTGAGCGCCGAGGCGCAGGCAATGAGCGATGAGAGGCCGCGAGTGTTTCTCGATGGCGATGCTCCGGCGGGCATTATTTACACCTCCGGGACCACAGGAACTTCGAAAGGCGCGGTCCTGACCCACAACAATTTCGCCGCCAATGCCGTGAACCTGGTGGCCTGCTGGCAGATCACCAGCGCCGATCGTTTTCTTCTCGCCCTGCCGCTATTTCATGTGCATGGTCTGGGTAACGGTGTGCATTGCTGGCTGCTCAGTGGCTGCCGGATGCGCCTGCTGGAACGCTTTGAACGCCAGAACGCCGCCGAAACTTTCCTGGACTTCCGGCCCACCCTGTTTTTCGGTGTGCCGACGATCTACGTCCGGCTGCTGGATTTTCCGGAGGAGCAGGCCCGCGAAATCGGCCGGTTTGTGCGATTATTCGTCTCCGGATCGGCGCCGCTGCCGGCTCAGGTCCTGGAAGAGTTCCGCGCGAAATTCGGCCACACGATTCTGGAGCGCTACGGAATGAGCGAGACGTTGATGAACATCTCGAACCCTTACACAGCGGAGCGCCGGCCTGGCAGCGTGGGGCTGCCGCTGCCCGGCGTTTCCGTCCGTCTCCTGAACGAGGCGGGAGATGCGGTGGCGCCCGGCGAAACCGGCGAACTCTATCTCAAGGGCCCGAACGTCTTCGGTGGATACTGGCGCCGGCCCGAGGCGACTCAGGCGTCCTTCCGTGACGGTTACTTCAAGACCGGCGACCTGGCCGTTCGCGAGCCGGATGGCTATTATACTTTGTGCGGCCGCCGCAGCGACCTCATCATTTCGGGTGGCTTCAACATCTACCCGCGCGAGATCGAAGAGTTCCTGCAGGAACAGGACGAAGTGGCGGAAGCAGCGGTAATCGGGGTGCCCGATCGCGTGCGCGGCGAAGCTCCGGTGGCCTACGTGGTGCTGGCGCGCGCGATCGAACCGGAATCCCTGGAAGAACGCTGCCGCGCCAAACTCGCCTCCTTCAAAGTGCCGCGCGAATTCATCGCGGTGGAGCAACTGCCCCGGAATGCGATGGGCAAGATCCAGAAGCATCTGCTGCCGCAGAAGGCGGCCCGGTAGATGGCCTGTCCACGCATTGTGATCATTGCACAGTCAAAGAGACTCCGGTCTGACTGCGGTCGGATCCCATTTCGATCGTGAACGGCACATCGCCGGAGGGCGCGTTCCCTGGCACTTTGACATTCAACTGGAACACGCCGGGGTAGATCATCCCCGCATAGCTGGGCGCAGTCACTACGCCGCCGAAATTGACGCGGATGCCGGAAGGATCGGCGATGGGGTAAGGGCGGGTCAGCACGCGGCCATCGGGTGCGGGCGGCGTGGTGGCGCCCATACCGGTCACATAGAGTGTCAGGTATTCGCCGCGGATCGCCGGGCGGGTGGTTCCCGGAACCGCCGCTGTGGGACCAATTAGTTTGCTCAGGGCCGCGGCGGGCTGGGCAAGGGCGTAAAACCGCTGCGACCAATAATTGGTGAACACTCCGATGGATCGCGGCTTTAAAGATACGGTGGTCGTCGCGCTGCCCGCGGGCGTGATGACAGTCACGGGCACCGGTCCCACCACGTTGGTAGCGGGCACGACGAAGTTGATCTGCGTGGGGCTTACCGCGCTGAGGTAGGCCTCCTGGTTATTCACGAGGACCCGGGTGCCTTGCAGGTTCGTCGGCAGCTTGCCATCGACCACAGAGCCATCCCAAGTAGCTTTGGCAGGCGCCAGGTTGGCGCCGAAGACGGACCCGAAACCCTGTGCACTGAGTTCGGACAGGTAGGAAGCCGCATTCGTGACTTTAGTGATGGATGGCTGGTTGGGCGCCGGCAGCTCCTGTACCGTGCTGACGGCCAGAAACAGAGCCGTCATCTCGTTGGGATTCAGAGGCCGGAAACCAAAGGTAAACGGCCAGGGGTCGATTACATATCCTTCGACGATGGCCGGACCAGGCATGTAGTCCACTTGAACCAGAATCATGGCGTGAGTCTGATCGCCGTAGTAAACCGGCTGTTCGTTGGCCAGCGCCTTCACTACATCGGCAGGGGTCACCTGATAGCTGGTGCCCGAATAGTAATCGGTGACGCGCGAGGAGATGCGAAACCACTTGCCCGTATCGTCCCGCCAGGTCGTGTTGAGCGCGTCCTTCATTATCAGTGGAGAGCCTTCGACCGGCACCGGCAACCCGAAATACTTGGATACGATTTCAGCCTGGTCGACAGGGTGACCGTAGTAGCCGAACAGCATCGACAGACTCGCGGCCCAGCACCAGACTGGAGTCTCCTGCGCAATCTGCGGCACCGGCCGGTTGCTGATGTAAGCGCGGCAGTAAGGGCCGTTGCAATACTGTGCGCTCCAGAGCTGAGTCCCCAGTACGCTGGCCAACAGAGTTAGTTTGGCAACGATCCGATTCAAGTCCGATCCCCTCCCTATGGGGCTAAGCGGAAAAACAGGGGGGCCGGGGACAAGGAATCGCTAAATTTTCTGCGAGGAGGCGGCTTTCCACACTGCTTCCTCCAATTGCTCCAGTGCGCCGCCGAAGAAATGGTCGGCGGCTTCGATCCAAACTAATTGTTTAGGCTCGGCGAAACTCGGGTACGCAGCCTCGAGTTCCACGCGGGGCCCGAACTCATCGTTGGTGCTCTGGATGAAGATTTTCGGCGAGTAGCAGGTCTCCAGGAATTTGAGGGATTCGCGGCTGGTCGGAAAGCCGGCGGCCATGAGGAAGCCGGCATCCGCCCCGGAACAACCGAGCTTCGCAATCGCAACCGAGCCGAACGAAAACCCGGCCAGGGCGTACGGGATTTGCGGGTACCGGGCGCGCAGCCACGAAACCGCGGCGCGCGCGTCTTCGATCTCGCCGGTCATGTGACCATGCTCGCCTTCGCTGGCGCCTACCCCGCGAAAATTAAAGCGCAAGACGACAATTCCAGCGCGCCGCAGGCCGCGGGCCATGCGGTACACCACCTTGTTATGCATGGTCCCACCGTAGAGCGGATGCGGGTGGCACAGCACGGCAGCCAGTCGCGGCGCCTCCTCCTCGGGCTCCTCCAGCAGGGCTTCCAACCGGCCGGCAGGGCCGGCAATGAAGTGGCTCTCGATGCGCCGCGGCACTTCAGTTCGTGCGGTAGTTGATGAACTGCATGTCGATGCCGAAATCGGTCTCGCGGAGGAGCTTGATCACGGATTGCAGCGTGTCGCGGTCGCGGCCGGCCACGCGGACGAAGTCCCCTTGGATCGAGGCCTGGACCTTCAGCTTACTGTCTTTCACCTTCTTGACGATCTCACGCGCTTTTTCCGTCGAGATGCCTTGCTGGAGAGTGATCTCCTGCCGCACAGTAGAACTGGCGGCCGGAATCACCGGCCCGTAGGACAGGCCTTTGAGCGGCACTTTCCGCTTCACCAGCTTGGATTCGAGGATATCGATCACCGCCTTCAGCTTGTATTCATCCTGGCTGGCCAGGGTGATCTTGTTGTCCTTCTCGTTCAATTCGATATTGGAATGCGAATCTTTCAAATCGAACCGCTGGTGAATCTCCTTCAATGCCTGCTGCACGGCATTAGAGACTTCGGGCACTTCAATTTTGGAGACGACATCGAAACTGTTATCGGGCATAGATCACTCCGGAGCGGGCGGCTCGTTGCGGCTGAGATTCAGGCCGAGGACAGAGCCGGAGCGGATGCGGACGGGATTCACGCGGCGCACGGGCTCGGTTTTCGGCGCGGCCGGCGGCGGCGCGGCCGGTTGGGGCTCCTCGCTCTTGACCGGGGCCGCCACCGGTGCCGGCACCAACGGTTCCGGGCGCTTCGCGGCTAACGCGGACACCACGCGCCGGCTGATCTCTTCCACAATGCTGCTCATCGCGGCATCCAGTGCGATGGTGACGGCCGCGCGAACCTGTTCGTGATCGACGACGGCCACAAACGGCGCCGCGCCCGAGCCAGCGGCTGCGGGCGGCTCCCCGCTTTTCGCCGGACTCGTATGGGCGGCATCACGCGCCAGCGCCGCTGCTTCCGCCAGCGGCTTGATGGCAGCCAATAATGCGCTCGCCTCGAACGGCTTCCGCAAAGAACCATCTGCCTCCACACGCTTGGCCTGCTCCTCGTCGAGGGGCTCGAGCACACCCGCGGTCAGAATCACGCGCACATGCCGGTGCCGCGGGCTCATTTTCAGGTAGTAGCAGATATCGAAGCCGGTTCGGCCCGGCATTACGGTATCGGCCACCACCACGTCCGGATCCACATCATCCAGGCGAATCAGGGCCGATTCGGCATTGCTAACGGTAACGACCTCGTATCCTTCCTCGGTGAGGATGCGCTCGCCCATGCGCTGCGCGTGCGGGCTGTCATCCACCAGGAGAATGCGACTCATGGTTGCGGCTGCTGCGGGGTGTCCGCAGCCGGGGCCGCCTGTGTCTTGCTCTTCTTCGCTTTCTTTTGTTTCTTAGGAGTGGCGGCGTGATTGGACGGAAGCGGCTGCGGGGCCTGCGCCGCCGTAACCGTGTTTTGCGTATCGCCGGCGGCCGGTTCAGGGGGAGTCTGCCCCGGCGGGTTGGCTCGCGCATCGGGGTTCGCATCCAGGGCGGTCGTATCCGTTACCACACCCACACTCACTTCGTTGGTGCCGGCCGCGCCCGCACCGCCAGCGCCTGCCGGAACGCTCACTGGGATCGTGGGTCGCAGGCCCTGCATGCTCGGCGAACCCGATTTGGCGGCCATGCGCACGTCGGGGTGCTGTTTGAAAACACCCAGAGTGTTTCCGAGGACTCCCGGTTTGCGCTGGTTCTCCAACTCGTACTTCATGCGCGCATATGCCGCCGGATCGGCCTCCGGCACCGGACGGTTCATCGCCTTTAGTTTGTCCTTGGCGGCCTCGGCGTGGTCGCTGAGCGGGTAGTCCTTTACGATTCTTGTATAATCGGCGGCCTGCTGATTCTCGAAACGGTCGCCCATGCGCTGGTAGGCTTCAGCGGCATACCAGAGCGCGTCATCGGCGCGGCTAAATAGGGGAAACTGGTCGGCTGTCCCCTGCAGGCGGTTGGCGGCCGCGGGGAAGCTGCCTTTGGAGCGATAGAGGCTGCCCACGCGGAATTCCGAGTCGGCCAGCACTTCCTGGATCTCGCGCAGTTTCTGCTGTGCTTCCGGGGCGAACTTGCTGTTCGGGAATTGCACCAGCAATTGGCGGCATTCGTCTTCGGCGCGCTGCGCGTGAGTGGGATCGCGATCCGCTTTTTCCATCTGCTTGTAATGAATATCGCAGACCCTCTCCTGCGCTTCGGCTGCCTCTTCCATCTGCGGATAGAACAGAATGAAATCCTTGTACTCGGCTTCGGCCTGCGCCAGGCCGTGAGCTCCGCCCTCGCGGTACCAGCTATCGGCGATCGCCAGCTTCGCCTTCGCGAGGTACTCGCTGGTATCGTACGTGTTGATCAGGGTTTGCAAGGTCAGCCGGGCGATCTCATAACGGCTGTGCTCCAGATCGCGGACGGCTTTATCGAACAGAACTTTATCAGGTTGTTGCGTATCTTTCGTAATCGGGTTCTGGTAAGGATGCCTGCGCAATCCGCACGAACTTAGCAAAACCGCCAAAGCGGCCAGAGCGGCCAGAGCGGCCACCCAACCTACAAAACTAAGTAGCTTCATGAATTCACCCAAATGATAACTATCTTCAGCAGCGGACCGCATTGGCATTGGCCGCGATCTCGCGCATTTCCCGCACCGTCGCCTCCGGGTCCCGACTGTGAAAAACGGCTGACCCTGTGACGATCCAATCACAGCCCGCACGAACAACTTCCGCCAGATTCTCCAGGTGCACGCCCCCATCGATCTCAATCGGAAGCGCCAACCTCTTTTCCCGCCGCATCTGGTCGAGACGGCGGACTTTATTTAGAACGTAAGGAATCAGTTTCTGACCGCCAAACCCGGGATTGACGCTCATCAGGAGCACGTAATCCGCCACTTCCAGCACGTCTTTCAGAACGGAAACCGGGGTCGCGGGATTTAACACCACACCCGCCTGGACGTGCTGTTCGCGGATGAGTCCCAGCACCTGGTCCAAGTGGCGGCAGGCCTCATAATGCACGGAGATCGAGTTGGCGCCGGCCCCTGCAAACGCGGCCACATACCGTTCCGGGTTCTCGATCATGAGGTGAACATCGAGGTGTGCGCGCGTCGTCTTGCGGATCGACTCCACGACCGGCGGCCCAATGGTCAAATTGGGCACAAAATGGCCGTCCATCACGTCCAAGTGAAGAATAGAGGCGCCGCCCCGTTCGACTCGCCCGATTTCCTCCGCCAGATGCGCAAAATCAGCGGAAAGGATTGAAGGAACAATTTCAACCATTTACCGGCTTAGACCGATTCTATCACAGCACCGAAAAAGCCGTCCCCCGGATCGCGCCCAGGCAGGCGGTGCATGGTCTCGCGCACCGTGTCGCGCGGCGCCGTCTCAATGACGCATTCGTTCTCTTCCGGCTCCAGCGAGCAGGTGGAATACACCAGCCGGCCGCAAGGAGCGAGCACGGCTCGGGCATTTTCCAGGAGCTTCACCTGCCGCCGGTGCAGGTCGGCGAGATCCTCGAGGCGCAATCGCCATTTGATTTCGGGATTACGCCCCAAGGTGCCGGTTCCGGAGCAGGGCGCATCCAGCAGAATTCGCGTGAATCGCGCAGCGAACGGCAGTGATTCGGCGCCGTCCAGCACCACCAGATCTGCATTCAGTTCCTTCATCTGGCGCAAGCGGTGGAGGTGAACGTCGCAGGCGATGACGCGCGCGCCGGCATCCAGCGCCTGCGACGTCTTGTTGCCGGGAGCGGCGCACAAATCGAGCAAGCGATCGCCCGGCTGGAGCCGAAGTAAGGGCACGATCGATTGCGAGCCGATATCCTGGATGCGCTCGCGGCCCAAAGAGATGCGCACGTAAGTTTCCGACTCTTTCAGGGCGGCGCGGGCGATACCGTAGGCGGCTTCCCGGCCGTAATGCTGCTCCCATCGCGCCAGCAGCCACTCGGGGCACGAGAGCTCGACTTCACGATTCGGCCACTGGACAGGCAGGCGGTCTACCTTGCGCAGGACCGCATTGACGAATCCGGCCGCCGAACTCTTGCGCGCGCGCTTTACCAGGCCGACGCTCTCGCCCACGGCGGCATGCGGCGGAATGCGTTCGAGGTATCGGAGTTGATAAATGCCCATGCGCAACACGGTGCGAACTTCCAGGTCGAGCTTGCGCTGTGAACCGGAATAGTGTTGGATCAGGAAGTCGAGCTGGGCACGAAAACGGAGCACACCGAAGACGATTTGCGATGCCAAACCCGCATCGCGAGTATCCAGGGCCGTACTTCGCAGAAGATCTGAGGCATATCCGCCGGCCTCGGTTCTGAGCAGAATGTCGAAGGCCGCGAGGCGCGCGGGCGAAATCGTTATGGTACGAGTCAAGTGTGGAAGCCCTGTGAGACTCCAGCTATAATTGTCCCTTGCCCGAACTGCGAAAGGATCCCATCACGGGGCGATGGGTGATTATCGCGACAGACCGCGCAAAACGCCCCAGCGATTTTATCCGGCAACCCGTGCCCCCGCCGTCAGCGAGAGTCTGCCCCTTCGATTACGGCAACGAACACAAAACACCGCCTGAAGTGCTTGCGTATCGGAACGGTGGCGGACGCGACGAGCCCGGCTGGCGCGTGCGCGTGGTCCCCAACAAATTTCCGGTGCTGGGAATCGAAGGCGACCTCAACCGGGTTGGCGAGGGCATGTACGACAAAATGGCGGGCGTCGGGGCGAATGAGGTCATCATCGAATCGCCTGAACACGTGATGACCATGGGAGAGTTACCGGAGAAACAGATCGAAGAGGTTCTGTGGGCCTACAAGGAGCGTGTCTCCGATCTCAAAAGAGACCACCGCTTCCGGTACATCCTGATTTTCCGGAATCACGGTGAGGCCGCGGGTGCTTCGCTGGAACATCCTCACTCCCAACTGATCGCATTACCGATAGTCCCGCAGCGTGTCAAGGAAGAGGTGGATGGAGCCCGCCAGTTCTACGATGCCAAGGAGCGCTGCATCTTCTGCGACATCATTCGCGAAGAGAACCGGGCGGGATTGCGGCTGGTGACCGAAACGGAACGATTTACCGTGATTCAGCCTTACGCCGCAAGGTTTCCCTTCGAAACGTGGATTCTGCCCAAACGTCACGAATCGCACTTCGAAGAGTCGGACGCGCCGACGCTGGCCAATCTGGCATGGATTTTGCGCGCCACGATTCGCAAGATGGATCGAGCTCTCGAGCGGCCGGCCTACAACTTAATGTTGCATAGCGCGCCGGTGCGGGAAACGGCGCTTCCATACTACCACTGGCATTTCGAAATTATTCCCAAACTGACGAGGGTGGCGGGGTTTGAATGGGGGAGCGGGTTTTATGTCAACCCAACTCCTCCCGAGGAGTCGGCGAAGTTCCTGCGCGATGCGGGATTACCATAACGATCTGCAACGGACTTGCGCACGAGAGGCGCGGTCTGGTATAAAACCCTAATCGTTTGCTAATCAGGACTGGACCGTTACCATGTCCGAGAAAAGAAAAACTATTCCGGATAAGACGACAGACAGGCGAATGAACGCTCCCCAACCCGGCAAAGGCTCCAAGGGCGCGGAGAGTCCTCATGCCGGCGCCACCACTCGCTCGGGTGCGGCAGCGGCTCCGCAAACCGTGAACGCCGAAAAGCAGCTCGGAAATTTCGAATCCGGCATCAAGCTGTTCCACTCGCGGAAGTTCCGCGAAGCACGGGAACACTTCCTGCGGGCGGCGGAAGGGCCGGAGCGGGATGTGGCGCACCGGGCCCGGCTGCACGTTACGATGTGCGAGCGCCGGTTCGAGCAGCCCGCCGTGAATCTGCGGACCGCCGAAGACCACTACAACTACGGCGTCGCGTTGCTGAATACACGGAAAGTCGAGGAAGCGCGCACACATCTGGGACGCGCGCTCGAAATGGCTCCCGATTCCGATCATGTGCACTACGCCCTCGCCCTGGTGCAGGCCCTGGCCGGGGATTTGGCCGGCGCACACGACCATTTGAAGCGCGCCATTGAACTGGAACCGCGCAACCGCATTATGGCCCGGCAGGACGCCGACTTTGCGGCGCTCGCCGGACAGCCTCAATTCCAGGCACTGCTTTATCCTGAGAAGAAGAGCTGGTAGACCACACTCGGTTGCTAAAGTACAGCAGGCTGCTTGGAATATCTCTAGTGCCCACTTGCAGAAATCCGCGTATGACCGCGGGGTTGGACCGCTCCCTTGCGGTCGCGGCTCAGCATGGGTTTCCGAGCCACAACCGTCAGGGAGTGGTCCCTGCCAAGTTCTGCAAGTTGATACGAGCCGGCCTTTTCTTGTTCGATGGACGATAACATACCCCTTCGCGTAGTCGCAATCGGCGGTGGCACAGGTCTGTCGGCACTGCTGCATGGGCTGAAACAATATACGCGGCCGGCCGATCCCGCCATGCCCGCAGTGGACCTGACGGCGGTCGTTACGGTCACCGACGACGGGGGGAGCTCCGGCCGGCTGCGGCGCGAATTCGATGTTCTGCCTCCAGGCGATATTCGGAACTGCATGGTCGCCCTCAGCGAGGATTCCGCGCTGCTTTCGCGCCTCTTTCAGCACCGCTTCCAGGCGGGACGGGGGCTGAAGGGCCATAGCTTCGGCAACCTGTTCCTGATGGCGCTGACACAGAT
>PSRJ01000265.1 GCA_003175985.1 Terriglobia bacterium | reverse complement strand
GAGCCGATAGGAATGCCACCCTCAGCGAGTCCTCGGCGTGCCTCCTCAATAGCCGCCGCGAGGATCTCGTCATTGGGCTGGTAAGCTCGTTCGTGCGGCTCCCGGATGGTTAGAAGAGCAGGAATGGCAAAAACCAGATCGAGGACAAATGCCAGGAGACCGTTGACAATCGAGAGAATCCGGAAAGCGGCGGAATCGAAGACATTGTCAACCGACAGCATCACGCCGGCCGCGACGGCCAGCATAATCAGGTTGATCGCACCCCAGGGCCACGGCCATTTCAGCTCTCCCGCGTATCCTTTGAATTCCGCCCAGCGCCAAGGTGGAACCCAGCGCGGCGCCTCTCTTGTTTCTCTACGCCTGCGAAGAATTCCGAAGATCCACAGTATGTCGACTGCATAAAGGACGATCAATACCCAGAGGAAGGAATCGGGCGCGTGTTCCTGTTTCAGCGGAGAGAGGCTGCCCAGAACGCCGAGCAGGATGCACTGCAGCAGAATCACTCCAAAATCAGTAAGCCACTCGGAACGTCTCTTCAGGAGATCGGCCTTCTGCAGGTGCAGATGGTTGCCGATGAAGAAGCGAAAAGCCGTGAGGAGAAAGACGACGAAGACCTCGATTTGCAGCTCGAGGCGTTCCGGCGCTTCTTTGAACGAGTCGCTGAATGTTCCGACCGATTCGTGGAAAGCAACCGCGATTAGAGCGATTACGGTGATCTCAGCCAGCAGACGCCGGTTTTCGAGTTCAGAGTGCTCGGAATGCATATTTGCGCGATTCGGGCGGTAATTTTTTCTACCAAGTATACCCTTCGCGCAGCGTCTGCTCAGGTAATGAGGCTTTCCAGAACGGCGCGCACATCGGGAAGGGTTGCGGCGCGATAGATTGCCTTCCCTTTGACGCCCGTGGCCTTGTCGTGATTCCACTGAATATCGGAGTGAGGGTAGGTTACATGGATGGCGGGGATGCCGACTTCGATGGCGCACAAAACATCGAAACGCATGGAATCGCCGACGGAGATGCATTGCTCAGGTGAGTGACCCAGCGCGTCGATCGCCTTACGGAAGGCCTCGGGGGTTTTCCTTTCCACTACCTCGATCAGCTCAAAGCAATCGCGCATGCCGAGGTTCTCGATCTTCGCGTTCTGCAGCGCCTCACTGCCTCGCGTCAAAAGCGCCAGCTCGAAGCGGCTGGAACACCACGAGAGAAGCCTGCGCGCATAGGGTAAGGGTTTCGGCAAAACGTATAAACACTCACTACCGATGGAGGCTATGGTCTGGAGGTCTTTGTGCGAAAACGTCTCGCCGCCTGCTTCAGTCAGGGCCTCATAGGTTTCCCGCATGGTAATCAGGTTTCTTTCGGAGATATATCCAAAGCGCTTGAGGTTGCGCTCCTCGGCGTGATCGAAATACCGGCGGACGCGGTCTTCGCGGAATCCGCGGCGAATCATGAAGCGTACGAAAGACTCGCGGGCATCGAAGAACACACGGCTGGTGTCAATCAGGGTGTCATCGAGGTCAAAGATAATCAGTTTTGGTGGAGCCCTCACCGCGACGCCGCCAGAACCGCAAAGGAACAGAACTGCATACCTTGGGGCGTCCCAATTATAGCATTGGGGGTTGCGGAGACCCGAAAGATCGATTTCCGCCGCCGTACGGCTGTTGTAAAATCGTGGGACATTCGCCATGTGGCCACAGAACTATACACCCCTCGCCGGCAGCCTGCCGTTATCCACGCTGGTTGCCGCGCTCCCGATTTTCGTGCTGCTGTTTCTGCTGGGAGTGAAACGCAAGCCGGCCTGGATCTCTTCCCTGATCGGGCTGGCAGCGGCGGTCCTGGTTGCTACCGTCGTCTACGGAATGCCTCTCGTCCGGCTGGGGCCCGCCATCACTATGGGCGCGGCCTTCGGTCTCTGGCCAATCGGCTGGGTCGTTTTCACCGCGGTCCTGCTCTATCGCATTACCCTGGAGAGCGGCAAGTTCGCGCTGCTGAAGGATTCCATCGCCC
Source organism: Terriglobia bacterium (assembly GCA_003175985.1). GTDB lineage: Bacteria > Acidobacteriota > Terriglobia > Bryobacterales > Bryobacteraceae > PSRJ01. The sequence goes on along the minus strand of PSRJ01000265.1, from coordinate 7,474 downwards.
ACCTGTCGAGTGATAAGCGGCTCCAGGTCCTGCTGATTGCCTTCGCGTTCGGCGCGTTTGTGGAGGGCGCCGCGGGATTCGGGACGCCGGTTGCCGTGGCCGCGACCATGCTGACGCAGTTGGGCTTCACGCCCTTCTACGCAGCCGGTATATGCCTGCTGGCGAATACAGCGCCGGTGGCGTTCGGCTCGCTCGCCATTCCCATTACCACGCTTGCGGGCCTCACGAATCTTCCAGTAGAACGGGTCAGCGCGTCGGTAGGCCGAATCTGCGCCCCTGTCTCGCTGATCGTTCCTGCCTACCTGATGCTGGTCATGGCGGGATGGGGCGGGCTTCGTGCGGTGTTTCCGGCCGTGGCGGTTTGCGGAGTCTTGTTCGCGGCTACCCAGTTTGCGGTTTCAAATTTCATTGGCCCACAGCTCACCGATATCCTCTCGTCGCTTGCCGCCATGGGCGGCATCGTCCTGCTGACTCGCGTCTGGAAACCGCGGGATGCCAAACCGGAAGCCCGGCAGGAGATGCCGCACACCAGCGGCCAGCTCTGGCGCGCCTGGAGCCCTTACATCCTGCTGGTGGTTTTCGTCTCCATTTGGAGTTACCCGGCATTTTCCGCCTGGCTGAAGTCGAAAGACATTCTGATCCAGTGGCCCGGCCTGCATAACACCATCGCGCGCATGCCGCCGGTAGTGGCCCGCCCGACTCCCTACGGAGCAGTGTTCAACTTTAGCTGGTTATCCGCTTCCGGCACGGCCTGCCTGGTTGCGACGGTCTTCGCGGCAATGGCGGTAGGAATGTCGCCGGCGCGTTACCTGAAAACGATCGGGCACACCGCGAAACAACTGGCTTTGGCTGAATTGACGCTTGCGGCTGTTTTGGGCTTGGCATACGTGATGAACTATTCCGGCGCCACGGCCACGCTGGGCCTCGCGTTCGCCGCAACCGGAGTCGTCTTTCCCTTCTTCAGCGCGTTGTTGGGCTGGCTGGGGGTGTTCCTTACGGGCAGTGACACCTCGGCCAACGCGTTATTCGGCACGCTGCAAGTGGTTACGGCGAACCAGCTCCATATGAACCCCGCCCTCATGGCCGGATCCAATTCGGCGGGTGGCGTGATGGGGAAGATGATCAGCCTCACCAGCATTGCGGTAGCCTCGGCGGCGACCTCCATGAAACGCGAGGACGAATCGCTGCTGTTCCGCTTCACCTTCAAGCACAGCGTGCTGCTGGCTTCGCTGATCGGCCTGGTGGTGATGTTCTATGCGTACGTGATGCCGTCCTGGGCGCCGTAAGTTCAGTAGCGCTGGCGTGCCGAGTCTCGCTTTCCTACGCTCAGTTCTCTCCCAGCGCATAAGTCAGCAGCTTGGGTAAAGCCGGTGCGGCGTCCGTCGGATTCGACGGAGGCGCGCCATCGCGCGGAATCACGCGGCCTGTTCCGCCCATCAGCGAAACATACTGCTTGCCATCGATCAGGTACGTGATCGGCGGCCCCATCCCTCCGGTGAGCCCCGTTTGCACGTCAAGAAGCTTTTCGCCTTTGTCCGCGCTATAGGCGACGAGTCTCCCATCGGGAATCACCTGCAACACCAGGTTGCCCGCCGTGGATACGGTGCCGCCGCCGATGCCGCCGCCGCCTGGCGCGCGCCAGCGCTCTTTTTGAGTAACCGGATCCCAAGCCAGAAGGATGCCGCGCTGTCCTTCCACCGGGGCAGGTCCGATGGCAGGCGGCGAGGGCGGTGTCTTCGAAGCCGCGGTGGAAGGTGCATTCGCAGCGGCGCCGGCAGTCGTATCGGGAGTGGCATTCTGTCCGCCGCCTCCCCCACCCGTGTTGCGCACGATTCCCAGGTTCGACTGCCCCGGTTTGTACGTGAAGTTGTAGTCCACCGCGAAATTAAAGCTGCTCGCCGAAGTGGTGGGAATGTATATCAGACCGGTCGCCGGGTTGAATGACATCGGCGACCAGTTGTGCGCGCCGCCCGCTGAGGGCGAGAGGTTCACTGTTTCGGCGCCGTAGTGCGCTTCCGGGTTCACGATAGGCCGCCCCGTGGCTTCATTGAGGCCCTTCGCCCACGTCACCTTTGCAAACGGCTGGCCTGAAATGAAGGCGCCGCTGACCCGGTCGAGCACATAGTAAAAACCGTTTTTGTTGGCCTGCATGATCACTTTGCGCCGCTGGCCTCTGATCGTTAGATCCGCCAGCATCAACTGCTGGACGCTGTCATAATCCCAGGAATCGCCGGGCACCATCTGGAAATACCACTGCAAATCGCCAGTATCCGGTTTCACCGCGAGCACCGAGCAGACATACAGATTGTCTTTGCCCTTCGATTTGCGCAGTTCTTCCGGCCATGGCCCGCCGTTGCCGGTGCCGATGTAGATGAGGTCGGCATCGGGATCGTAGGCCATGCCGTCCCAAACCGTGCCGCCGCCGCCCAGTTTCCACCAATCGCCGCTCCAGGTTTCCGCCGCTTTCTTCAGCGCAGGGTGCTCGAACGGTTTGGAGGGGTCTCCGGGAATCGTATAGAAGCGCCAGGCGCGGCGCCCGGTGGCGGCATCATACGCATCGAAAAAGCCGCGCACCGGATACTCCGAGCCACTCACGCCGATGATTACTTTGCCCTTCGCGATCCGCGGCGCCATCGTGATCGTGTAGTAATCCTGCGGATAAGCAACGCGCGATTCCCATATGACTTTCCCCGTTGTGGCATCGAGCGCTTCCAGCCGGCCGTCAATGATTGGGGCGATAACCATGCCCTGAAAAAGCGCAATCCCGCGATTCACAACGCCGCAGCAGATTTTAGAGCGTACAGCCGCCTGATTCACCTCCGGGTCCCAGCGCCAGCGTTGCTTGCCGGTCCGCGCGTCAACGGCGAATACTACGCTCCAATTGGTGATGCCATAGATCGTGCCATTCCAAACCAGCGGAGTAGCTTCCTGATTCCCTCCGCCGGAGCCTAAATCATACGACCATAGCTGCGTGAGCTTGCTCACGTTGGAGGTGTTGATTTGATTGAGCGGGCTATAGCGGGTTTCGCCGGAAGTCAGCCCGTAGGTGAGCCACTCCTCACCGGGCCGGCGTTGGGCGGAAAGCGATCCAATAGATAGCAGGACCAGGGCAGTCAGTTTCAAGCGCATCGCTGAAGATTTTACAACAGCGCTCCGATACCTTGCCGGCGGGCCTCACCTGGGCGGCAGTAAGGCACTCATCGGAACCGTGTAGCCGAGGCGGTCCCGTTGCGATTGAGCAGTCAGGATCCCCTCTCCCCGGTGTTGCGCCGCTTCGGCCTCGCTGCCGCGACCGAGGCGGCGCAGGATTGCCGCGCGCGCGAGCAACATCCATCCGGTGTAGAAATGATCCGGGCCGTATGCGCGCTCGACTAATTCCATGGCTTCGCGGCTGGGGGTCTCGGCATCCTCGCGCCGCCCGAGACTTACATAAAGCGATGCCAGATTTCTGGAGGAATCGGCGCGCACGAAGGGCTCAACCACTGGCAGCCGCTTCAGGATTTGTGCTGCGCGCTCTGCGTGAATCAATCCCTCCGCGGGGTGGCCGGCGGCATCCAGGAACATGGAGAGGTGCAGGCTCGTGATCGCTAAGGAGAGTTCTCCTTCGCCGCTTCGCGATTCCAGAATCGAGAGCGCCCTGCGTTCCAGCTTCCGTGCGGCGCCAAATTTTCGCTGTCGTGCATAAACACATGCCAGCGCGTCCAGCGCACGGGCGCCGGGCAGTGTGGCGGTTTGGGAAGCCTTCTCCTGCGCTCCAATCACCTGTCTCAGCAGCGTCGTGGCCGTTCGAAGCTGTCCCGAATCCAGATACAGCTCAGCCAACCGCGTGCGCACCACTTCAAGCTGTGGGTTGCTTTCGCCCGCTGTCTGGGCAAGAAGCGAGGCGGAGCGCTGGCACAGTCGCGCGCCCTCCGCCATCATGCCCAAATCTACTTTGATAACCGCCAAGTCGAATAACGAGGTTGCCTGCTGCTCCGCTGCACCGGAGGTTCGCTCCGCCTCTTCAAGCGCCGATTGGAAGGCCGATTCCGCCTCGCGGAACCGCGATTGAGCTTGCAGCGAGCGGCCCTGGCGAGTCAACTCCGCCCAACCGGTGGATTGGGCATGAGCCGGCCAGCAACCTGTAATCACGAAGACATAGATATAGCGTCGGCACATTCGAGCCTCCCTCATCGCCGGCTCGTTGTGCCTCGCGAGGAGTTACGTTGAAGAGTCCTGCTTCTGGGGCATTAGACGGGAGGTCACACGGAACGTTAGTGCTGCGTGGTGAGGTCTAACTCTGGAGAAGAGCCCTTTCACCGGCGGGGACGCCGGCTCGGAGGTGGAGGCGGCGGAGCAGGGGCTGGTTCCTCCGGCGGTCTGGATTCCAGGGGCAGGGGTTTGCAGGCGCCGGCGCTCACGGCGAACGATGCCGCCGGGATCCAGCGTTCGGCTTGCCGGCGCTCGATACGAAACGCCTGCCGGTCTGGCTGCACGCGCCAGTTGACTTCCGGCTCGGGCGGCCGCGGCAGCCGGAGCGGCTTGTTGCTGAGCTGTTTCACGATCCAGGTGTCGCCGCCGTTGGGCGATTCGTACAGCGCGTAGCGCTCGTCTTCGCTGCCTTCCCCGCGATCGATGATCAGATTGCCGGCGTTCCTGGAAGCAAAAAAGAACTGCTGGATGCTGCCGGGCTGGTTCTCGGAAAAGACCGCCTGCTGGCGCCAGGTCTTTCCGCCATCCGTGGTAATCAGCAAAAACGGATCTTGCGGCAGCGGCGACAAAGCTTCGCCGCTGACCCATCCATTCACGAAATCCGCGAATTGGATGTGGTCCAGGCCTGCACCGCGAATGCGCGCGTGGACTTCGCGCCAGGTCTTGCCCGTGTCCTCGGTTCCCAAAAGAATCGAATACAGCGTCACTGTGTTGGAGTGCAGGTTCCCGGCGGCGAAAATCTTATCGCCGATCGCCTGAGCCGCCGTCAATTCGAAGTACATCGGACACGGCTCGTCCTCGGTGCAGCTCATCCCGGCCCATTGCATATCTTCTTCGGTGCATTGAAAAGGAATGGTCATGGGCTTTCCCGTGTTTTCCAGCACGGCCGGCGCCGGTTCCTGGCCGGAAAGGGCCGCGGCCGCCAACAGCAGCCAGCCGGCTCGTCCGAGAGTGAACGGGAATTCCATCGATTTACCAGAAGGTTAGCTCTAAAGAGCCATGTGATCGCGTAACCTCTGCTGCCGGGATCTTCGTCTTCATAGTCAAATCCCCGTTACGACAGCGGGCGCACTCACCCCTATCACCCAAACAGCGCCCGCTTTTTTATTGCCCTAATCATCAAAGACACCTTCGAAAAGGACGGTGCTCAAATACCGTTCGGCCGCATCGGGAAGGATGACGACCAAAGTCTTGCCCGCGAATTCCGGTTTTTTCCCGAGCCGGATAGCGACCGCCACGGCTGCTCCACACGAAATCCCTGCTAGAATGCCTTCCTCCCGCGATAGCCGGAGGGCCATTTCAATGGCTTCTTCATTGGAAACCAGTTCCACACGATCGACCATGGACAGGTCTAATGTATCGGGAATGAATCCCGCGCCAATGCCCTGAATCTTGTGCGGCCCGGGCCGCAGTGGTTCTCCGGCGAGATGTTGAGTGATTACCGGGCTGTGAACCGGCTCTACACCCACTGAAATGATCTTCTTGCCCTGATCTTTCTTGATGTATCGGGAAACGCCGGTGATCGTGCCGCCGGTGCCGATTCCCGATACCAGCACGTCGATCTTGCCATCCGTATCTTCCCAAATCTCGGGGCCGGTGGTGCGAAAGTGAATGTCGGGGTTGGCCGGATTCTTGAACTGCTGGAGCATCAGGTAACGATCGGGATCGGAGGCGACGATCTCTTCCGCCCTGGCAATGGAGCCTGCCATGCCTTGCGCGCCGCCCGTCAACACTAGGTTTGCGCCGAGTGCCTGAAGCACTTTACGGCGCTCGATGGACATCGTCTCGGGCATGGTCAGGGTAATGGGATAACCTCGCGCCGCGGCCACAAAGGCGAGCGCGATTCCCGTGTTCCCGCTGGTGGGCTCGATCAGCTCCTTGCCGGGCCTCAGGATGCCTCGTTTCTCCGCGTCCCACACCATCGATGCGCCGATGCGGCACTTCACGGAATACGCCGGATTTCGGCCCTCGACTTTTCCGAGGACAGTGGCGTGACAACCTTCGGAGACGCGATTCAGGCGAACCAGCGGTGTGTGGCCAATACTGAACGTGTTGTCGTCGTAAACTCTCAAATCAAATCTCCCAATTGAGCACGTACTTGTTTTGCTTTTCCGACCAGCCGCGGAGTATGTCGCCGAAGGTAGTCTTATCGAGAATGCCCGCCACTGCCCGGTCGACCTGTTCCCACATTTCGGAGAACGGTGAGTCCGGCTTGCGCCGCGTACGGCCCTTCCCGGGTTGAGTGCCTTCGATGAAGTGGACTACTTCGGCCACACTCAAAGACTCCGGAGATCGTGCCAGCAGATAACCCCCTTCGGCGCCCCGGCGCGACTCCACGAAACCGCCCTGTTTCAAGCTCGCCAGAATTAGCTCCAGGAATTTCTGCGGAATCTTCTGCCGCTGGGCGATATCGGCGATTTTCACAGGTTCCCCGGGCCGTTGGGAGGCAAGGTCGAAGATGGCTTGCAGGGCATACTCACCCTTTACGGAAATGTTCATCAAACGTCGGACCCAGGCAATCACCCATGTCCTAGTAGAGATTGTAGGGTACGGCAGTCCAGCTTGCAATGGCGGAACTTAACTGATTAGAAGGCAAGGGGATTAGTACGCGAAGTACTATCTTGGTACAAGCTACCCCTGGGCAGATTGCAGCGCTCCTGCGATGATAAATCACCGGAAAGGCATGACGCGAATCCTGGGATTGTTCGGGTTTACGGGAGGATTTCTAATCATCTCGCCGTCGCTGCGGCAGACGGTGCTGGACGCTTGTTATGGCGCCGCAGCATTTGCGGAGCAGCACAGCCCATACTCGTACGTGGGTGCGGTGATCCTGGTTTTCGGAGGCGTCACCATGACCCTGATGTCGGGCCAAAATTCCCGTTAGGGGCTAGACTGCCCGCGCTTTACGTGCCGCGGAAGCGGTTTCGGATTTTGCCGGCTTTCTCTCCGCTGCAGCAGTCATGCGTTTTACCTGATCGGTCACGCAAACCAGGAACATGGGTTGGCGCGCATTCTTGAGCAAATCGATGATCCGGTTCGGGGCGTCTTCCAGGTAGATGGATTTGCCGTCGGTCAGCAGGTGGATGTCGCTCGTGGCGGACAGCGCTTCGCTGAGGCGCTTGCCCATGTCCTTTTGCAGGAATCGCAGAACGCGGCGAATTTTTTGCAGTGAGAAGCCTTTCCGGCGCAACTCGGCGATCACCGAAATCTCCACCACCTCCTCGGGCGAATAAACGCGCTTGTGCCCGTTCTGTCTTGGCGAGACTACATGGCGCTCATCCCA
>PSRJ01000051.1 GCA_003175985.1 Terriglobia bacterium | reverse complement strand
CGGAATACGTCACCGTAATTCCGAACGTGGGTACTAAGCTTCCCCCTACCCCCGCAAAAACTGCTGCAATTCCGCCAGCGTTTCCTTCGGCGCGCTTTCCTGGAGCGAGTGGTTGCCGGGCAGGCCTTTGCCGGTCACGTTGACGCCTTCGTCTTTCCAGATCTTGAGCACGTCGTAGAGCTTGCCCATGGCCCCGGCTGCGGCCCACAGGGTCAGGACGGGGCATTGGATTTTCTTGCCCGCTTTGGCGTCGGTATTATCCCACTCGAGGTCGATGGAAGCCGACGCGCGGTAGTCTTCACACATGGCGTGAATGTTTGCGGGGTTTGAGGCCGTTCGCAGGTATTCCTTCTGCACGTCGTTAGTCGAACGGGCCAACTGCGCATCGTTCTGCGCCTTGAGCTCGTTTTCGGGGCCGGGGGCCGGGCGCAGGTAGTTGAACCAGTGGAAATAGGCCTGCACGAAATCGATGGTTACGTGCGAGTAGAGGTAATGCGCGGGAACGATATCGAGCACGGCGAGCTTGCGGACTTTATCCGGATGGTCGAGCGCCATGCGCCGGCCGACGCGCCCGCCGCGGTCATGGCCCACCATGAAGAACTGCGGATAGCCGAAGTGCTGCATCACTTCGATGCCATCCAGAGCCATGGCGCGTTTGGAGTAGTTCGAGTGGTTTTCGCCATCGGGCGGCTTGCTGGAATCACCATAGCCGCGCAGGTCGCACATCACCAACGTGAAGTCTTTGGCCAGATCGGGAGCGATGAGCCGCCAGGTGATGAGCGATTGCGGCGCGCCGTGGAACATTAGGACCGGAGGGCCCGAGCCGCCGATGACCGCGTTGATTTCCGCTCCCGAGGTTTTAATCCTCTCGTTGCGAAACCCCGCCGGGAAAAGGCGCTTCCATGCGCCTTCTTCCACAGTTTGCGCGTGAATCTTGTTCGCGGCGAATGCAGCGGCTCCCGCGGCGAGCGCGCTCTGCTGCAACAGCCTGCGTCGGGTAGTGTTCTTTTCCATAATGAACTCCGTTATGCCACCGGCAGCGCTTCCAGCTTCAGCGGGCCCGTGCTGTCGCCCAGTTTTTCGATCGGAACTCCCGCTTTGTCGAGAATCGTCACCAGCAGATTCGCCATTGGCGTATCCATCTTGTAATCGTAGTGGTATCCAGTCTTGAACTTACCACCGAGCTTTCCGGCCAGCAATACCGGCAGGTCGGAGTGGCGATGCAGGTTGCCGTTGCCCATGCCGCTGCCGTACATGATCAGGCTGTGGTCGAGCAGCGAGCCGTCGCCATCCGGTGTGGATCGCATTTTCTCCAGCAGGTACGCAAGCATCTGCACGTGATAAGTGTCGATGCGCGCTTTCTGCGACATCAATTCCTTGTCATCCCGGTGGTGCGAGATCAGATGATGCTGCCCCGGTATGCCGATCATGGGATACGTTCGCCCGCTGAGTTCGCGGGCAATGATAAACGTGAAGACCCGGGTCAGATCGGCGCGGAATGCCATCACTTGAAGGTCGAACATGAGTTTCGTGTGCTGCTCGAAGCTCTCCGGGATTCCGATGGGCCGGTCCGGCAAATCAAGCGATTGCTCGCCCTGCTTTTCGGCGCTTTGGATACGCTGCTCCACGTCGCGCACCGAATCGAGATACTCGTTGAGTTTGGAACGGTCGCTGTTGCCCAGGGTACTCGCGAGGTCGCCGGCCTCCTCCAGCACCGAATCGAGAATGCTGCCGGTCTTCTTGGTGCGCGCTATCCGTTGTGCTCGCGAGCCGCCATCGCCGAACAGCCGCTCGAAGATCACACGCGGATGATTCTCGGTCATATTCGGCGTCCCCGGGTTCCGCCAGGAGACTGTGTTCACGTAGAAACAATCGCCCGAATCGCAGGAGCCTTGGGAGGGAGTATCCACGCTCAACTCCAGCGAAGGGATGGGCGAGCTCTTTCCGATCACCTGGGCGGCCAACTGGTCGGCCGTGGTCGCGAGTTTCACCTCGACGCCGGGACGCGTGCGGTCGTAGGCGTGCACGCCGGTGAGCCAGGCGGCGGCCGCGCGCGTGTGATCGCCGCTGCCATCGCCTTTGGTATCCGCTTCCAGATGGGAGAGGCCGGTCAGAATGTTAAACTGCCCGCGCAGCGATTCGAGCGGCTTCAAATTGGGCGTCAGCTCGAAATCGGCACCGATCTTCGCGGGCTTCCACTGATCGAAAATCACGCCGTGCGACGCGTAGATCCAACCCAGGCGCGGCGTACTGCGGGCGGCCTGCGCGGAAAGCGCGGGAACCATCGAATCCAGCAGAGGCAGCGCCATCGTAGCGCCGAATCCCTTAAGCAGCGTTCTTCGCGGCAGTGATTTTCGGGTGATGAAGTTCATGGATTCCTCTTTTCCGGCCGGCTCTTTCTTATCTTAAATGGATCGCTCTGAGCCACTCCCAGGACCAGCGATGCGAAAGTGTAATCGCTGGCAGCGGCATCGCGCACAATTTTCCGGACCGCGGGCGCATCGAAATACTGCACGTTGCGGCCAAGACCATACATCAAGAGCTTTTGCGTGACGGCGCCGGCAAAGCGCTCGGGGTCGCGCAGGATCAGGTCGCGGACACCTTGCACTCCATTCACCACGGCGCCATCCGGCAAAGCGCTGGAAACATCGATCGGCTTGCCGGCATCCTGATCGCGCCACTTTCCGACAGCATCGAAATTCTCCATGGCGAACCCGATCGGGTCCATCCGCGCGTGGCAGCTTGCGCAGGCCGGGTTTGCGCGGTGCTGCACCATGGCCTCCCGCAATGAGAGCGCTTCGCCCGAGCTTGCATTCTCGGTATTGAGCGATGGCACATTGGGCGGAGGAGGCGGCGGCGGCGCGGCCAGCAGATTCTCCAGCACGTATTTGCCGCGCAACACGGGCGAGGTTCGCGTGGAATACGAAGTGAGCGTCAGGATTCCGCCCTGGCCCAGCAGCCCGGCCCGCGGACTGCCCGGAGGCAGCGTCACGCGGCGGAACTGGCTCCCGCGCACGTTGGGGATGCCGTAATGCCTGGCCAGCCGCTCGTTGACGAAGGTGTAATTGGCGGTGAGCAGTTCCCGCACGCTGCGGTTCTCGCGCAGAATGCTGTCGAGGAAAAGCTCGGTTTCCCGCTCAAACGATTTCCGCAGGCCTTCCTCGAAATCCTGGAAGACGAACAGGTCCGGCTTCTTCACCTCGACATCACGCAGGTACAACCACTGCGCGGCGAAGTTGGTGACCATCGATTCCGAGCGCGGGTCGGCGAGCATGCGCCGCACCTGCTGTTCGTAGACTTGCGGATCCTTCAGCCTGCCGGCGGCCGCCGCATCCAGCAGTTCGTCATCCGGCATGCTGCTCCACAGGAAGAACGAAAGACGCGACGCCAAATCCACGTCGTTCAGGCGGTACGTGGTTCCGGGGGCAGCGCCCGCTGGATCGCGCTCGATGCGATACAGGAACTGCGGGCTCACCAGAAGGCGTTCCAAAGCCGTTTGGATGCCGAGATCGAAATCGCGTTCCTTGCGTCCTTGCTCGTAGAACGGCAGCAGCCTGGCGAGATCCTGGTCAGTCACGGGGCGGCGGTATGCACGGGGAATCAACGTGGAAAGGATCTGTCGGGCGCAGGCCGTTTCCTCAGCCGGAGTCTGCGGTTGGCAGATGAAAATGCGGCGCCGCGATGGAGTATCGCCCGGCCCAGTCACGTTATACGGGCCGCGGATAGTGACGGCGGCGATGGCCGGCTGCGTGCCTCGAGTGCGCATGCGCGGGCGAAGCGTCGCTTCATCCAAAGCTTCGGTTCGCTGGACAAATGCGACGCCAATGAGCCTCGGCCCGGCTTTTACGGAGATGCGGTATTCGGTAGGACCTTCTCTGCGCCGGGCGCCCCGCCCCGCCGCGCCGCCAAGCTGGGCCAACTGTTTTCTCTCGCCATCGACGGTGATTTCGAACTGGTGAGGTTCCCGCGCGAAGCCATCGGTCTCGATCTGAAAATCGTATTCGCCATCCACCGGGAAATAGCTGTGAATCGCGATTCCGCCGCGCGTTCCGAAGGGCAGTTCGTCCACGCGTGAATTCTGCGGCTGTTCGAGCGGCAGCCGGTGAATGTTCACCATTACGGGCATCGCCGGGTCGCCAATTGCGAGGCGGCTGATTTTACGGGCGGCATCCAGGTAGCGCTCCATCACAGCCGGCGAGACGTAGAGTAGGTCGGCGATATTGTCGAAGCCGCTGGCAGCATTGTCGGCCGGCAAAAGCAGCGAAAAATCCATCTCCTTCGGCAGATCGCTGATCGAAAGGAGATCGCGGATGGAATTCTGGTATTCGGTGCGCGTCAAGCGTCGCAGGTTGGGGAGTTCTCCGGGATCGGGGTGCGCGGCTGCAGCGCGGTCCAGCTCGGTTTCAAGAAACGCGGCAACCTTTTCATAGGTAGCTGCATCGGGCTGCGGCATACCGGGCGGCGGCATGGTCTTCGAACGGAGCTGGTGGACCACCTTCTCCCAAACTTCAGCATTCCTGCTAACTTCCGTTAGTGCAGCCGGGTCCAAGACGAGACCCGCGGTGCGCAGCTTGCCGTTATGGCACGTGACGCAGTATTGCCGCACCGTGGCAGACGCTGCCTGGTTTCCCTCGCGCGATGCCGTGATATCTTGTGTCCGCCCGCGGGTGGGAAACACCAAGGACGCAAAGATCAACCCAGCTCCGGCCAAAAACCGGCGCCCTGACAGCCTTCCACGCATTAGCAACGATAGTATGATATGTTGCATGCAAGAAAGCAAGGGAGAGCCTATGCATCGGTTGAATATCCAGATCCTGGCCGGCCTAATCGTAGTGGTCTCCGGCATTGCCCAAGCTGCCGGCGGTGACTCGCAACTCATTGATGCCGTGAAGAAAGGCGACGCGACTGCGGTTCGTTCCCTGCTTGCGGCGAAGGTTGACATCAACGCTCCCGGTGCGGACAGTTCCACGCCTCTCCATTGGGCGGTGCATACAGGCAGCCTCGAGTTGACGAATTTGCTGATCGCGGGCGGCGCCAATGTGAATGCCGCGACGCGTTATAAGATCACACCTCTTGCCTTGGCTTGCGAAAACGGCGACGCGGCCATTATCGAGCGGCTTTTGCAGGCCGGTGTCGATCCGAACAGCACCTCGGAAGAAGGCCAGACGGCCCTGATGACCGCGGCCCTCAACGGCAAAGTGGATGCGATCAAAGTCCTGCTGACGCATGGCGCCAAGGTGAACGCCACGGAACCTTATAAAGGGCAAACGGCGTTGATGTGGGCGGCGGGCGAGGGCAATGCCGCTGCCGCTGCCCTGCTGGTGGAGTTCGGCGCCGACCTGAAAGCCCGATCTAAAGCAGGTTACACGGCCCTGCTCCTCGCGGTTTTGAATAACCAGATCGAGGCCGTGAAAACGCTGCTCAAGCTGGGCGCCAATATCGAAGATAAAGCTCCCGATGGCACCACCGCGCTCAACATGGCTGCAGTGAATGCGTATTACGACCTGGCCTCGGTGCTGCTCGATTCCGGCGCCAACCCCAACGCGCCCGATCCGCGCGGGTCCACCCTGCATACGCTGGTCTGGCTGCGGAAGCCAGGCACCTCCTGGGAAGCGGCGGCGCTGGCGTCCGACCCCGAGCCCGTTCCGCGGCCAACCGGAAAGGTGGGCGCAGTGGAACTCGCCAAGAAGTTGCTGGACCACGGCGCGAACCCGAATGCCCGCGTGACCTGGAAAGAGATGCCGATGACCAAGGGCTTGGGCACGACGCGCAATCCTCCGAACATTAACCTGGGGCGGCATTATTTGAGCTTTGTCGGCGCCACACCGTTTTACGCCGCGGCGCGAAACGGTGATGCGGAGTTCATGCGCCTGCTGGCGCAACATGGGGCCGATCCGAACATCAACACGGAAGTCGGGGTCACTCCTCTAATGGCTGCTGCCTGCCTGGATTATTACGAGGGCGAAACTCCGGGCCCGCTGACGGGCGTTCCCGAAGCGCAGCGCCTGGAAGCCGTGAAGCTTGCCCTCGAACTGGGCAACGATATCAATGCGCGCACGCATCTGGGCGACTATCCGATGATCGGCAGCAGCGCGTTTACGCTCCTGGATTATCCCGTGAACATGGATGACCTGCTCGATCTGGGCGTAGGCGATCCGCGCTGGGACGGCATGACCGCGCTGCACGGCGCCGTCATTTGCAATCAGCCTTCGATCCTGCAATATTTAGTGGATCGCGGCGCGCAGCTCGATGTGAAGAACCGGCTCGGCTGGACGCCGTTGATGATGTCGAAGGGCATCTTCATGGCCAACTCGAAGAAGGAATTCCCCGCGGCGGCGGAGATTCTCAAAAAGGCACTGGCAGCGAAAGGTCTGCTGGCAGAGAACGATCTGGGGCGAACGAGCGGGAGGTAGGGATCGTGCCGCGCGTAGAGAACGCCTGGGTCCTTGCGATCGGCCTCGCCACGGCACAGCTCGTTGCGGCGCAGTGGTTGAACTATCCCACGCAGGGAGTGCCCCGGAATCCTGACGGATCGCCCAATCTCTCCGCGCCCGCTCCCCGAACCAGCGATGGAAAGCCCGATCTATCGGGGCTCTGGGCACCGGGGCGTATTCGCGCATTGAATGAGGGGCTGGAGGGTCAGTTGAACGCCACTGGTCCCTTTTGGGATTTCGGTTCCGTGGTTCCCGGCGGTTTGCCCTATCAGCCGTGGGCCGCGGCGCTGCGCAATCAGCGCTTCGCCGATCGCAGCAAAGATAATCCGGACGTGCACTGTATGCCGTTGGGCATACTCCAGATGAACACGCACCCGTTCCCGCGGCGGTTCATACAGGCGCCTGGATACCTGGCGATTTTGCACGAGCGCGACCTGGAGTATCGGCAGATCTTTACCGATGGGCGCCCTTTCCCGAAGGATCCGCAGCCGGCGTGGAATGGTTACTCCACCGCCAAATGGGTGGGGGACACCCTGGTTGTGGAAACGACCGGCTTTCGCGAAGGACTCTGGGCGGATTACGACGGCAGTCCCTTGACCGGCGAAGCCAAGATCACCGAACGTTTTCGGCGGCTGAATTTCGGCTCGATGCAGCTCGAGATGACGATAGACGATCCCAAAGCCTATACCAAACCTTGGACCGCGAAACTGGATCTCGCGCTTCAGCCCGATTCGGATCTGCTGGAATATGTCTGTTTGGAAGGCGAGCGAGACGCCGCGCACATGGTTGGGAAGTGACGCGGGTTCGTGCCACACGGCCAGAGGCCTAGCCAGTATAGTCCCGATTCTATTGACGTGTGTTCCAATACGAAATAACATCGGGTCTGGGCGTTACATAAGGTGAACTTCTCGTAGCGCCCCGGCCAGATTTGTAATTTCCGGGCACCAGCTAAACAATTTCAAAACCACTGATGAGGTTCCTTATGAAGCGAGCCCTGTTGCTCCTCGTATCTCTGTACGCAGTAAGCGCCTATGGCCGCGGGATCAGTTACGTGACAATCAATTACCAGTCGTACAATCCGGCGACGGGCAATTTCGATCTGACGCAGGCCATTCAATATCAACTTCCGGACCCGACTACCTTTGGCGCCGGACCCTATCCGGTTTTCATCTACATCCCCGGGACCTATGAGCCATACAACGATCCGTTGGCCGCGATGTTCATGAACCAAATGGCGCTGCGCGGCTTCCTGGCGGCATCGGTGCAATACATGAACACCGAGACCAACCAGACTTGCACGGAGTACACAGCGCGCGCGCAAGGAATCTACGACGCCACTCGCGCGACCAGCGCCGTCGGCGCCCTTTGCTCCGCGGCCAAGAGCGATTGCAACAAGGGTATTACGACATCGGGAATCAGCCAGGGCGCTGAACTCGCGCTTCAGTCGGCGGATTTCGCTCCTCAAGTGAAAGCCGTATTCGCGCTCTCTGCCGGAGACCAGTTCATCAACGTGCTGCCGATTCCCTTCAAATTGCCGTGCGAGGACAAGGTCAACACCAATATTCCTGCCAACCGGCTGACGGTCATCGACGGCATCTCGGACCCGTACTTTGGGGGACAGAGCAACATCCAGGGCGTCAGCGGCCTCACCTGCCCGAACGGCACGTTTCAATGTTGGAGTCCCGATGGCAGCGGCGCCGGATGGTATATCGTGCAGGACTGGCAAAACGCCATCGGCTTCGCAGGCCATTGCTATTTCTTCGACGGAAACACGCAGCCGTACAGTTGCGGAGGAACTCCGGACCCGAACTGGAAGCCGGGCGCCACTTACAACTGGTCTCTCGGCACGAATCTCGATTGGCTGGCAACGTTCGGCACGCACCGCAACTTCTCTCCTACCGGTTATTAGCTGGGGGCGCAAGGGTTCAAGCTACCTGGGCTGGAGACTCTCCAGAAGCCGGGTAAGGGCTGTGGCGTAGGCGGCCGGATTCTCCCAGTCCGTGAAGTCGCCGATGTTCCGCTGGCGGCGGATGTTGGCGGCCCAGGCGGCGTCCGTAGTGAGCACTTCCTCATCGAGACGGATCGGGATCAGTATGGTGCTTTTCGTGAGTCTTTCCCGCTCAAACGCGGTCTCGACTTCGTCCTCGACCCAAGTGCTCGCGATGGCATGCGCGGACAGGACGAGGATTACTTTGTCGTGGGACCGGATGGCTTCTTCGATTCCCGGCCGGATGCGTGCGCCAATCGGTAAATCGTGCGGAGCGAACCAGCAGATAATGCCCGCCCGGCTCAGATCATCGTGAAGCTTATGGGCGAAAGCGTCATCTTTGCTGCTGTAGCTGAGGAAACAAGTGGCCCCACTGCCGGTCCGCGCGAAGGCCAGCCGGATACGGGTGCGCAGTGCCGGATCGAGGTGCGGCAGGTGGAGCACGTCGCCGCCGGTAAGATACGCCGTCATCTGTTCGATGGCGGCGGACATCACGTGCCGGTCGCTGGTATCTTCGGCGAAAGCGTACAGCCTTTCTTGGAAGGCGAAGGACCGGGCATACGGGATTACGGCGATACGCCAATAGTCGGCTCGTGCGCGCGGCGGGAGATGCCATAGGTAGTGATCGAAGCGCTCGACTACGGCATCGCGGGCAAGCGCGTCGGGTGTGCCCTCCACGCGTGTGATCACCGGGAAGATGCGGACACCGGGCTCACTCTTCACGCGCCTCTGCTTGTCGATGCCATCGGCCATCCTCGAAGCGCCATCGATGCTTTGCTGGCTGAGCGTAACGCACAGAACGATGGCATCGGATAACTGGACCGTGCAGACTCCGCCCATTTCGGTGACACCGGTACGGCTATCGATGAGCACTTCGTCGTACTGCCGGCGCAACACCGTCTGAAGACGCTCGATGACGTCATAACCGTTGTACCTGCGGTAGAACTCCTCCCAATCGAACCCGGCGACATTGCGGGCGTACTCGGGGCCGGGGCGGCCGGCCGTGACGAGCTCGAGACGGCCGCCATCGGGAAAAGACCAGCCTGCGGGGATTGCATAATCGAGCAGACGCGCGTTTTCCGCGGGGTGCGAGGTCTCTGTCATCCATGGCAAACCGGGCGACTGCCGCACAGCTCGCTGTTCCAGGAGCCAGTCTATGAGGCCGGGTGCTTCCGTTACAGATTGCGCATTCAGGAATGGCGCGAAATACTCGTGCAGCCCAGGCGCTTCCAAGTCCCAATCGATGGCGAGGACCCTGCGCCCGTTGCTGGCGAGCAGCCAGGCGATGTTGGCGAGCAGCATGGAGCGGCCGGCGCCGCCCCTGTAGGAATAGAACGTCAGAATCTGCGCGGCCATGAACTACCAGCAAGCTGGCTCCTCCCAATGCTATCGCAGCAAACCAGATCCGATATAATTCGACGGATGCGTGGCCAGCATAGCGCGAGCATGAAGAATGAAATTCTCACAACGCAAGATACACGAATGGATCGCCGTGGTTTCCTGCGCCAATCGGTTCTATTGGCGGCGATGGGAGGCGGTCTTCCGATGAGATCTGTTGCGCAAGGGGGGAATCAGCGCCGGCGCGCTTCCGGCCCGCCATCCATGAGTCGGCAATTCGCGCGATGGGTCGCCGGTTTGCGTTATGAAGATCTGCCGCCGGCGGTAGTGGACCGCGCCAAGGGACTCACTCTCCACGCTCTGGCTTCCGCTCTGCAGGGTAATCAACTGCCGGCGGCCCAGGAAGCGGTCAAGCTGATCAGCGAAGATGAAGCAGGCCGCAATGGCGCCACCGTTTTGGTGCAGGGCATCAGGACGAGCAAAGGCAATGCGGCATTCGCCAATGCCGAGATGATCCTGGCAGGCGGAAAGTGGGACACCTTCCGCATGCTGACGCATCCGGGATGCAGCATTCTTCCGGCCGCTTTAGCCGCGGCGGAGACGGAGCGTGCTTCGGGGCGCGAATTCCTGACCGGTCTTGCGGCAGGTTACGAAGTGATGGAGCGCTTGGCGAGTGATTTCATCCCGACGGTGATGGCGCGCGGCTTTCACGCGGGTCCGGTCTTCGGCATCTTTGGCGCGGCGGTGGCAGCGTCGAAGATCATGCGCTCCACCGAGGATCAGATCAACGATGCCATAGCGTTGTGTGTGAACCTGGCGGCCGGAAATCTTGAAAGCCTCGGGTTGCGCGAGGGTCCGGCCGCGCGCAACGCGATGCTCGCAGTGGCGCTCGCCCGACTCGGCCATCGCGGCGGCGAGACCGCTTTGGAAGGCAAAGCCGGCCTCTACCACGCATACACAGGGAATAACGAGGGCGATCTGACCTACAGCTTCACCGGCGATACCCGCACCAGCCTGGACAAGATCACGGCGAACCTGGGCAAGGATTGGATGTTCCTGGAAACGCTCTATCGCATCTACTCTATTACCGGATACAACCTGGCGCATGTCGACGTCACAGCAAAGCTGTGCGAGGAACACAACATCCGGTATCAGGACGTGGATCGCATAGAGGCGGTGGTGAACTGGCTGGAAACGCAATATCCCAGCCCCGCATTTCCCTCGCGGCGGGAGGATATCGGCGAACCGGATATCGGCAGTACGCGTTACTATGCCGCTTATGGCGTGGTGAAAAGGGGCTTCCCCATGGTGCCCGGCACACCGGATCCGCCGGAAGTGCTGGAACTCATGAAGCGGGTAACGATTGTTCCTTCGCACCAGATGACTCTGTTCGGCCCGCGGATCACGGTTTTTACGAAAGATGGCAAGAGTTATACGAAGCAGGCCACGGGCCGCGAATTCATTTGGGATTTCGCAGAGGAGGCGAAGCGCATTCGCGGCGTCATTCCGGGCATTCCCATTCCCGCGGCGCAGTTTGAGGAACTCATCGCTACCTGCCGCGACCTGGATGCGCAGAGCCAGGCTGCCAGGCTCATCGAGCTGACTCTGAAGAAGGGTTAGCCGATGCGGTTCGCGTTTGTGCTTCTGGGCTGGGCCGTATCCGCGTTCGCCGCCACGAACGATTGCCGCGATCTTCGCCTCATCAACGGGAAGATCCACACGATGGACAAGAGGAACACCGTCGTGTCCGAAGTGACGATTGAGAACGGCAGATTCCAGGTGGTCGGCAAAGGCGCCGCGGCAAAGATCTCGTCATGCGCCAAGACGATCGACCTCGGCGGACGGACGGTGGTTCCCGGGCTCATCGACAACCACAATCACGTCGTGCTTCTGGGCATGCGGCCGGGTCATGATGTGCGCATCGAAACCGCCGGCTCCATCGAGGAAGTGCAGACCATTCTCCGGGCGAAGGCAAAAGCCGTGCCTTCCGGAGAGTGGATCACCACGCTCGGAGATTTCAACATCAAACAGTTTGCCGAGAAGCGGCTGCCGAAGCTCGCCGAATTGGACGCGGCTCTTCCCGGCCATCCGTATCTGATGAACGGCGGCGGAGGCACCGCCACGAACAGCCGGGGTAAGGTCTTTTTTGAGAGCAAGGGGATCGCAGTCAGTTCCGACGGCGTGATCGCCAACGGACCGCCCTTCCTGGCAGCCCTGAATGCGCTGCGGGCAGTGCAGACGTTCGAGGACATGAAGCGCGGGACCAGCGACGCAATGGCTTATCTCGACGGCTTCGGTTTGACCACGAGCGTGGACATGGGCGCATTCGCGCTCCCCGGCTCGCCCGATATGCAGGATGCGGCCGCGGCCGATACCGTGGAAAGCCTTAATCCGTGGACGATGTACGATGCGTTCCTGACGCTGCACCGGGAAGGGAAAATGAGCCATCGGCTGCGCGTCTTCTTTCTTTCGCAGGACACCCGCGCGGATGTTCCTCTCCTGAAACAGCGACTGCTGAATGCGTTTCCCGATTTCGGGGACGACATGCTCAAGATATCGGGCATAGGCGAATTCGCGGCTGCCTGGCGCTTTCAGGGCGGGACCACACCGGCCAACTACGAAGCCGCCTTGCAGCTCGTCGCCAAATACGGATGGGCTTTCCAGCAGCATACGTTGTCGTTGAACGAAGATCAGTTCACCGCCAGCACTTTCGAGAAGGTAAATGCGGTAACGCCCATCGCGAACCTGCGCTGGTCCATCGGCCACGTTCCGCGCATAGATTTGCCCACGCTAAACCGCCTGAAAGCGATTGGCGCGGGAGTCGCCGTTCACGGTTGGCTGTACCTCTCGGGAGCGCCCGGCGCCGGCGGCCCGC
>PSRJ01000115.1 GCA_003175985.1 Terriglobia bacterium | reverse complement strand
CGGGAGCAGGTGAGCGCGCAGAGATGGCACACGCTGGGCACGGCGCCGTCGCTGGTGCGCATCCACATTCCGCCGCTCGACCGGCCGGAAGAGCTCCGGCTGGACCTGGCCGAGAGGCGCACCAGTCTGTGGCTCTATCGAGTGTCTCTGCTCGACCGGTCGGGCGGATATTTCTGGTCCCGCAAGGGAACCCGCATCTTCGAAGAGGCCAACTTCGCCGGGCTGCATGTCTTCCCGAGCGGCGACCGCGCTTTGGTAATCGTGGGGGACAAGGATTGCGCATTGCGGCTGTCGCTGGACGATCATCTGCGGGCAGAACTGGCGCACGGCGCCGTGATGGAATTGGAGATGTGCGGGATGGATACTGGCGCCTGTATAGATACATTGGCCGCCCGCACGCGGCTCGAACCTCCGGAAGGAACAGTTACACGGGTTTTCTGGCGCGTAGCCAAAGAAGATTACTGTGAATCACGCAGCGTTCAGAAGTGGCACGTTCTTCGTAGGGCGTGCTCCGACGTCCGAATCGAACTTCCTTCCATGGCGGGCGCCGAGGTATTGCGGCTGGACCTAGCCAGCGGGAGGGCCAACGTTTGGGTTCATCAGGTGTCCTTGTTGGATTCCTTGGGCCGGTGCTTTTGGTCGCGCAACGGTAACAAATTCTTCGAAGGCGCCACTTTCGAGGGTTTGATTGTGCTTCCGAGCGCCGGGCGCGCACTCGTTATCGTAAGCGATGGGGGCGGCGCGCTCGAATTGCCCCTGGATGAAGCTCTCAGCGCCGGGCTGGCGCAGGGTGGTGCGATTGAGTTGAAGTTGCAAGGGATCAAAGTTGACCGCTGCATCGATGCGCTGGCGGCTCGCGCGCGGCTGAGCACTTCGCAACTGAAGATACTACGTTCCAAGCTCCGCGAGACGGAATTGCCCTTGCGGAATGGAACATCGGACGCCGGGGCGGATTCCGACGAAGACTTATCCCTCGACACACAACGCCTGATCGCTGAGCGCGAGGATGAAATCTACCGCTTGCGCGCCGCCTTGGCCCTGGCGGCGCGCCAGAAACTGGAATAACTAGGAACGATCGGCCGACGCCCGCTTGCCATCCTCGGCCGGGCGGTGATACGGGGGAAAAAAAGTATCCGACGCCGGCACACCCGCAAGCTCGCACAGTTCACGGAACCGGACCGGATCGAAAATCTGCTTCCAGCAAAAGAGAGGGCGAGCGGTGGCTCCCAGGTACTGCTTGTATTCGGCCAGGCCGTCGTGAGGTCTGAGTCCTCCCCCAAGATTAAGCACAGGAATCTTGCGCGCTTTTAATTCTTGTACGGCTGCCCAGATCAGTACGGTGCTGAACGAAGTATTCGGTGCCGAGGAGACGTTGAAGAGACCGTCAGCGGCGTAAGGCGTGAATCCGAATACCGTTGCAGATTCGATTTCGGCACGCCCGGCGCCTAAGAAAAGAAAGCCCTCTTGTGTAGAAAGAAAATTTCGTGCGGCTTCCGATAAGTAGTGATCCGTTCTGCCGTTCCGGCGCCGGAACGTCTCCTCAAAGCGGGTTACGAAGTAGCGCTTCACGGGGGGCGTATTTATCCAGACGTGAACTCCGTTCCGCTCGGCGTACCGAAGGTCGCGTTTGCGCGTCTCGGACATGCGGTGGTGGATCTCTTCGAGGGGAAGCGTAAGGTCCAGCAGGTAGGCGCTGGAGTACTTCTGCGCGCCATAATTTTTCAGCGAGACCGTTTGCAGCAGCGCCGGATGCTGGCCAATATACGCGCACACGTAGCGCTGCTCTCGCGCCCAGGTAGTCCACCGATCCATCACAACGGGGCTGAACCCATTCCCGGTGAACCCCGACAATCCAGGAAGACTGACGATGTCCCTGCTTTCACGGTAAGCGCGCTCGGCAAACGGGCAAATCAACCGGACGTCTCCCTCTTCGAGCAGATACAAATAGATGTCCTGGCCGCTGGTGAGGTGCACGGCCTGCCAGAAATCCCAAGTGTGCCCGATAGCGTGTGGCAAGCCCTGCAAAGCGTTGTGCCAATCCAGTTCCTGCGAAAGTGGAATGAGCCGGTCGTAGCTGCTCATGCGGAGCCCACCGGGTGACCCGAGGTCAGGCAAGGCAACGCGACGATCTCAAAACCCACAGGATTGCTTTCGAGGAAATCTCCGTTGTCGCCAACGAGAATGCGGATGCGGAAGTCGTGTTGGCCCGGTGCGAGTTGGTCAAGGTTTACGACCGCACGGAATCCGCTATTCCGCATTTCAGGGATACCGAAATAAGCGGCTACATCCGGACGCGATGTGCCATAGTCCGCGAGGTACAGATTTCCTCCGAGTTCCAGCTCCACACCCTTCGCGCTGCAGCGCGACTCCCCGTCCACAGCCCATCCTTTCACTTCCAGAGAACCACCGGCCACCGCCGTAATCCGATACCCTTTGAGCGGTTCGCAATAGTCGTTTACATATTCCACATTGCAATCCTGGTGGTCCGCCAATCGGCGAGAGACCCCGTTAGCACTCCGTCGGGGTTGCGGTGGCGCAGGCGGAGCCGGCGAAAATACTCGTGATGCATGCCGCAGTGCGCGAACGGTTCGAAAGGCCAAAGGATGACGGTAGAGCCATAGACGGCGCTCCAGTTCTTCCCATCCGCCTTGATCAAACCCGGGGATATACTCCGGCGCCCATGCCGGGCGTGCGGCAATCACTTCAGCCAGGCAGGTCCCCGCTTTATTCAGGTTACGCACCCGCTCATACTCGAGTGAGAGATCATACGATCGC
This sequence comes from Terriglobia bacterium, assembly GCA_003175985.1. Taxonomy (GTDB): domain Bacteria; phylum Acidobacteriota; class Terriglobia; order Bryobacterales; family Bryobacteraceae; genus PSRJ01. Next base: position 17,405 of record PSRJ01000115.1, on the reverse strand, counting down.
TTGAGGATCATCTCCCGGATCAGTTCCTGAGACTCCACAGCCACATGCGGAGCGACAGCGCGGTAGAAGCGGAGAATGCGCTCGAATTTGGCCGTTTGTTCCAAGCTCGACCAAATTCCCCGGTCATGCAGGCGGTAGACCGACATGACTTCATCCACATAACCGATGCTGCCTTGTTGTGCCGCAAAAACATTCAACGCCCAGTCGCCGCTCTCGATGGGACACTGGACAAGCGGCGATTGAAACCAGCGACGCATAATCTGAGCAGGAAAGATTGTTGAACCCGCTTGAAAGAAACAGTTCCTCAACACATCGGGGAGCGTCCAAAAAGTGCGCTCACAGTGGTTGTACAAGTGGGGCCGTTGACGGCGTGACTCGTCGAGTACGAGAACATTGTGAAAACAGCACGAGCAATCGTGGTTGGCCGCCAGAAAGGCCACCTGACGTGTCAGTTTCTGAGGACTAGTCCAATAATCATCGCCCTCTAGAAATGCGATATACTCTCCGCGCGCTCTGTCTACCGCTTCCGCAATGAGCGACCAGTCAAACCGATTCACCTGGGATGCCAGCAAGGTGATCTGATCCGGCTGTACCCTTTGATACTGGCGGACAATATCGGGCGTTCGATCGCTGGAACAATCGTCGCAGACCAGAACCTCCTGTTCCGATCCGAGTTCCTGGGTTAGAACACTATCCAGGGCCTGCCCAATGTAGCGGGCATGGTTATAGGTGACGACAATCGTCGAAACGATCATGCGTCCTCTGGGCTTGTGGTTCGCCGTGCTTATCTGTAAACGTAAGTTGTGTAGTGATGGGCACCATAATCACAACGAAATGTATATCTTTCCGTGATTTCGTGCTTGAGAAAGCCGGCGAGGCTGTCGAAGGGTAAATGAAACAAATCGTCCCGTTCCCAATCCACATGCTTTGAGACAAGATTAAACGCGAGGGCAACCCGTGCCTTCGCGTATGCTGCTCGCACCATATCCCGAAGGTAGGCGAACATGTCGTCAAAAGCCACCGTCCCCTTCCAGGTGAACAGTCCATTCATAATCACATAGTCGTACGGAGGGATGGTGTTCCCTTCATCCAGTAAATTGAGATCGTAATATGTGATATTGGGATATTTGGCTCTCGAGATTTCGAGGGCAACAGGCGATAAATCTAGACCTGTGTATTCAAGATTGTGCAGATTGTTGGAAAGCAAGAACTCGTATAGACGGGATGTTCCACACCCCACATCGAGTATTGTGCTGGGGCGCGACCAGTCCCGAATCACTTCCAACATTATCCGGTAGGTAGCGGAGTGCTCAGGCCTCGTGTATCCGACTCCGAGAGGCGTATCGCCATAACGCGCGAGAAAATCCTCCGTGACTTTTACTACTGCCTGATAGCACTTCTCATGACTTAGACGCCTGTTCATCGCATTGGGGCAAACGGAGCAGTCTGGGCAAACAACTCATTATACGGCATTCTTGAGCGAATCAAGTCGGGGATCTAGTCCGGAGACCCCCAGCGCTACGCACAGGCAGCAACAGCCGATCGCCCACATGTTGTAACGGAAATCGCCGCTGCCGGCGAGTAGCAGATTGCTGAGTGCGTAAAGCATCCCGCTGGTCGCGATTAACCCGATGAATACAGCGTAACGAAATGGCACCCAAAAACACAGGATTACGAACAAAACGAGCGCAGCATGATAGATCCATGCGGAATAGAACCACGTATCGCGAACCGCCCACCACAACCATTCTGTGATTTTCTTATTCAGCGCGGATTCCGGGAAGGTGATGTGGAATTCGTTCGCATCGATTCCTATTTGGAAAGCTCCCCAAGGCCGGCCCGCATGAAACACCAGCAGTTTTTTCGCTATTAAGCTTCTGTGGCGGAGGTAGGACAGCGGGTGGTGGAGTACCGCGCGCACCCAGGCACGAAATAGTCTCCGGCTATCTTCCATTTGAGTCAGCGCCACAGTGGAAGTCTGGTCAGCGGCGCCGAGTATGGGGCGCGTCGGCGGATCGAATAGGCTTGCCATATGCGCGCCGACATAAATTCCGCGCAACTGATCGACGCTGAGGCTGCCGCCGCCCGTCTCGGCAGGCAAAAGGTTAACCCCCTGGTCCACTGAGATTCCGGCCAGATCGTGGATCACCATGAATTGCCAGAGTTCGCCATCAGCAACCCCCACGTTATTCGCCAGCTCGGTCGTGCCATAGAGCAGGATCGAGAAAACAAGAGTTCCCAGAATCACGGCTAGCCGTTGTGCGGAACGGCTGGCCAACCGCCCGGCTAGCCCGGGGTAGCGGGTTTGCAGAAGTGGTACGGCTATTAAAACATTCATTGCCACTAAGGGAACGGCTGCGGCGATTCCGTTGTGGCGATAACTGCACCCGAACCATAAAGCGATACTGGAAACGACGAGAAAGACGAGCTTGGCGTAGCGATGGGCCAGCAGCGAAAACGCCACGGCGGCAAGAAAGAAGCCCTGCATGCCAATGTCTTTCCAGATCGTCCCGATCAGACCGAAAATCGGCGGTAGCAATCCCGAACCTAATACGATGGCGGCACGCAGCGCATTGGAACTGGAGACCGTATGGGCGATCGCTGCCAGAGAGAACCAGAAGAGGCTCAGATTGAGAATCAGCATGCCGCCTGGGCCGGGGATAATCTGGTCCAGAATGCGCCAGACATAGGACATCATCGCGGGGTTGCTGTTATTCGTGACGCCGTGGCGCGCCGCTCTTAATTGCGCAACAGAATCGTAGGACATATAGCCCGGGTAGTAGACCATCAGGCTAAATACGAGACAGGCCGCCGCCAAAACGAATACGAAGTGATGTTTGAGAGCGGAAGAAAGCCAAGGGCGGTCCGCTGGGTGGAGCGGTATAGCTGTTGAAGAGCCCGCAGTCTGCAACCCTTGGATATTAGCATACCGCCTCATTCTTTGAGTAAAATGGGCCATTGCCAACGCCATCCTGTGAACCTGCGCGGCTCCAACAACCCCGGGAATCTGGACATAAACAGCCTCGAACGAATTGTCCCCGATGAATTAGAGTCCGGCGGAGCCACCGGTCTCGCGACGCTGGAATACCACCTGGCGCGGTATACGTTCGCCGCTTCGCATTTGCGAGGCTCCAGGCTCCTCGACATCGCCTGCGGGGTGGGCTATGGCACCTGTTACCTGGCGGAGCATTGTTCTCAAATCACGGTGGCGCACGGTATAGACATTTCTGCGCAAGCGATCGCCTACGCCCGGGCTCGATACGCCCGGCCGCCCATCGAGTATTTCTGCGAAGATGCCATGCGGTTCTCGTGCGATCAAGCTTACGAGACGATTGTGTCGCTGGAAACCGTGGAGCACATGCCTGACGCGGCCGGGTTCCTGAAGCGGCTGGTTCGTTTTCTCGAGCCCGGTGGAGTGTTGATCGCTTCAGTGCCGACCACGCCCTCCATGGACGGCAATCCCAATCATCTGGCGGATTTCACGCGCCGTTCTTTCCGCCGCCTCGGGCATCGTGCCGGACTAAAAGAGATCGCCGCGTTTGAGCAAGAGCAGCCGTTCGACGCAGCAGCCGTCGCTTCGCAGAAGGAGAAGCGACTGGTACGCACTCCGGCCAGCCTATTGCAGTTTTACGCGCGGCGGCCCTGGAAGCTGGTGACCCGCGTTGCGGCTACCTTGCGATACGGATTCGCAAATCACTACCTCACAATCGTGTGGGAGAAACCAGCGGAATCCCGATAATGCGTTGCACGGGCTTCGTCATCGGGCATCAGAGCGGACGCTCCCCTCACCTGGCTTAGACGCCGTCGCCAGAGCTAGGGCCTGAGCCAGTTCGGCGAGTCTCGCTTCCAATCCCCGGACCTTGGAGATTAAAAGCATGCCGAGGAACCCGTAGCCAAAGAGGGTCAGGTAGATAATCACGTCTACGCCTCGGCCAACGCCGACCGAATGCGCCAGGAGAGTCGCCAAATCGGGGTTTCCAACAAGAACGATAGCAGCAGCGGCTACCACAAGCACAATAAGCCGATCCGCCAGCCGGGAACGCAGCCATACGAAGTAGGCGATCACGGCGCCTACCACCAGCAGCGTGAGTATCGGTTGAATAACAGTCATCGGAATAACTTCCTCAGGCAGAGATCCACTACAATGTTCACCGCATTTCGCATCGGCTGACCCTTGGACAGAGCGTACTCGGTATAGCGAACGGTCACGGGACACTCCACAACCCTTAGCCGCGCCCCTCGCAGTTCGGCCAGGATCTCCGTCGCGTGAGCAAAACCCGATTCGCGCAGCCGAATGGCCCTGGCCGCTCGTGCTGACAGAGCACGAAATCCGTTATGGGTATCGTGGAGCCACATCCCAGTCAAGAGTCCATTGATAACAATGCCGGCCTTCAGCACGAGCGCCCTGACAAACGGCACCAGTTCGCTATCCGATTTGCGCAGAAATCGGGAGCCCAGCACGACGTCGGCTTCACCACTCAGTATCGGCGCCACCAGGTCGCCAATCTGCTCCGCAGCGTGCTGTCCATCCGCGTCAAAGTGAACTACCAGCGCGGCTCCCTCCCTTAAGGCGTAGGACATGCCCGTTTGCAGCGCGGCTCCCTGTCCCAGGTTTATGGGATGACGGAGGGCGTGCACGGGCAAGGTGCAGGTCACCTTCCAGGAGTTGTCGGTGGACCCATCGTCCACCGCGACGACGGTATATCCGAATGAGAGCAGGCTTTCCAATACCGCGCCAACGGTCCGCTCTTCGTTATAACAGGGCACGATCACAAAAACGGAAGCCCGGTTCATACAGAGACCGAATACTGTATCACGGGCCCTCGTGCCAACGTTGCGTGACCGGCGCGACCGCCGAAGCGGCCTACTGAGGGGTCACATAAAACAGGCCGACGTCACCGGTGTTCAAGGTGACCTGAAATTGAGTGCAGGATGAGCTGCAGATCGGGATTTGACTTGCTCCGGTGTCTTGCACGACTTTCGCGGCAGCCGGCAGCGTGATGGTCTTCGTGCCGCCGCTGGCTGCCACGACCATGAGCGTGTTGCCAAAAGCCTCCACTACGTCGCCTACCCCCGCAGTGAACAGATGCACGCCAGCCGCCTGGGCGATGGCGCGAAGAGCCGCCCCGGGAAGCCCCGGCGCACCGTTGTAGAAGACGCTATAGCTGCCGAAGTCCTTCTTGGCGAACGCAACCGCGTTGCCACTCTGGTAGGTGCCGAGGGTCTGAATGCCCGATGTACCCGTCGTATCCACATAAAACCAGGGATTCACGCTGAAGCCGGGATTGCCATACGTTCCGGAAAGGCCCGCATAGTTTAATTGAACTGAGAGATTGCTTGCGCCCTGACCCCGCTGCACGGGAAGCCCGGTGACATCCGCGATCTGGGAAGGAGAGGGCACATCGTTATCCGCCATTAGGCCGTCCGCATACTGGAACAGCAATGTCTTGCTGGCGGTTTGTAATTTCGTCCGGATCGTCTGACGGACATTGCTGGGGATCCGGTATGCGTTTAACAGTACCGCCAGCTTAATTTTGTCGGTGGGAAAGTTGTCGCTCAGGAGATCCGAAAGCAGATAATGCCGCACGGGAGTTCCGATGAGTGCGAACTGATAAGCCGCATCCGTTAAGATCGACTTTTGAAAAGTCGTGAACTGATTGCCACCGACACCGTTGGTGGTGGGATCGGAATACATGGGCAATGCGGCCAGGGATGCGTCATCGGAGAAGATAGCTATTTCCGGCGAGTACGAGCCGGCACCGCCGGATACGATACTCTTGACCTGATTGATGCTTTGCCCAATCGTGGTCCAAATCCCATCGGAATCCGGTGTGTCATTCGACAAACCAAACCAGCCCGTACCAGGCAAATCGAAGAAATAGAGGCCATTCCCGGGACGCATGGCGGCCGTAAGGGCGTTGCGCCTCAGGATCTGTTGTGTGGTGCCAAGCGTGTTCGGTGAAGCAGTAAAAGCATCGCAATTATTCTCAGGGATACACAATACAGTACGAGTATCGTCCTCGGTGATCCACAATTTGCCATACAAGCCCGGCGAATCCATAGGGCCGTGGGGAAACATGGGAGTGCCCGGCTGGCGACCATACACATAGGAATGAGGCGCTACCAGAGCATCCAGGTACGGCGAGTTCAAGATCGTGCTGAAACCCCAATGTCCGCTCCCCACCACGATGTTGAAGTTGGTCAATTCGTAAGTGTAGCCGTAAAAAGCCGACGTCATGGCTTTGCCCTGCGTAACGTCTTTGATCTCCTTGGCCAGCGTGTTTACGGCATTCGCCGTTCTCTCAGCCAGGAAACGCGCGAACTGCACGGCTCGAAACTCCGCGTCCTTCTGCGAAACATCGTGAAATACATTCCCATAAGAGGTGGAACTGCGCTCCACCGGGGTAGGCAAAATGCAACTCTGCGATCCGGTCTTCTGGTAGAGCCAACTGCAGAACGATGTCTGCACATCGTCGCCATAGGCCGCAAAATATGGAATCTGGTTCGGCTGACTGGTATTGCAGCTCACTGGCGAGCCGTTCGTAAAACAAGGGCTCATGAACCACTCAACGAGGCTGTTTATGTGAACCCCCAACACCTTGCCCGGGTACCGCCGATTCAGGTTCGTGAGCAAGGTCCGCAGTGTTTGCCGCCGCTGCGCTAGATAAGCGCTGGACAAGTCGCGGAGCTCCTGCCGGTTGTCCGCGATGGTCCCGTTCGTAAGCGACATGGCTTTTATAGGATCGGAGACATCGTACAGTTCGTCCATGTTGATGCGCCAAATCACATAAGCAGTTGGATACTTCTGCATATGTTGGAAAAACATGTCCGTAAAATCGGGATAATATTCTGTGCTCAGAGCATCCAGGTTTACCTGGACAATGGGCACACCATACTTGGCGGCCTGGCTTAGCTGATAATCAAAGGCGCTCCAGTCCGGAGCAGCGCCCCCTGCCACAAAGGCCGCATTCAGGCCCAGAAAAACCGGGGTTACCTTCCGCCCGTTCAAAAGCAGTTGGGACACTCCGTTCTGATTCGAGATCTTGACTTCGGGGCTGGCCCAATTAAGGGTGTAGGCCGGGAGCGGTCCTTGATTCACGGGAGCGGGCAAAGCAGCAAAAGTCTGGCTCGCTGTCAGCTTGAGGGTGCCCGCCAGAACTGCGTAGTAATCCACTTTTACTGTAGAAGCGGGTTTCAGCGTGTATCCCGTGTTTACGGACCAGGTACCGTCCGCCTGATTGCAATAGGTTACCCCGTTGATCACGAGCGATCCGGAAAGACCGGGCCCGCGCGTCCACGTCACGCGGTAGTTCCAATTGCCTTTTTGGAAATCCAGGGGCGTAACCGTTACCGACAATCCCGATTGATTAATGACGACGACATCCTGATATGGGGGCGGAGCATTGGTCCCTGTAATGACCCCACTGGCGCTCGCCTGAGCGCCGGTCACACTCTTTACGTTGAGCGATACCGCAAAAGTACCGGCGCTCGTATATGTGTGGCTTACCTTGACGCCGCTCGCCGTTGCACCATCGCCGAACGTCCAGGAATACGCGGCAGCACCCGCAGACCCGGATGCATCGAAACTGACCTGGAGAGGTACGGACCCCGAAACCGGCGTCGCCGTAAATCGCGCTGTCGGTAACCCCGAAGCATTTGCCTTGAACGGAGAAGCTGTCGGTTGCGATCCGCTGGGCAGTTCCAATGCCAGACCGCAAAGAGCAAAACAGGACAAGATCCACCTGCGGCGGCTACGAGTTCGATTCCGATGCATTTGACATCAATGCCGGTCGGGTCAGCCGCCATCCGAGATGCGGGAGCCATGGGTATTCGCTTTCGCTGATGAACTCCCCGAGAGAACAAAACGGGCGTACTACGAGTAGCTGCGGCGGCCCAGTCGGCTAATGCCTCCTAAGGTCTCTATCGGATTCGCCGCATCAAACTTTAGGGAGTAACAGAATTACAGGTCTGAAATATTGATTTGCAGAGGAGGACTTTCTAAATAGGTGTCGCCCGGATCGAGCAGGATGCGCAGAGAGACGCTATGTCCGGTTCCTTCCAGCGTGGAGAGTGCAATCTTCGCCGTAAACCCGCAGTGTAGAAACGTCGCGTTTCCGAAGTATTCGGACACATCCTGTCGCGGGCTGCCATAGAGGGTCGGGTACACCCGGCTATCGACGGCGATTTCGACTCCATGCGCCGGGCCCTTCGAATCCAAATCGATAGCCCAGCCCGATAGCTCGATTGCGCGCGCTTTCCGTGCGATGCGAACCGGTTGCGCATGCAGCGGTTCGCGGACCTCGTTGCAGGTTTCGAGATTGAACCGGCAGCCGCCAGCCTCTAGGGTGCTCTTCAGTTCCGGACTCCGGACGGGCCTGGGCAAAAGCAGAAAGCGTTCCTGCCCTGCACCGATGCCCGACAATCGTTCAATGAGTTGCCCGGAATACGAACACCCGCTCCATTCCATCAGTCCATCAGGCGCACGGAGAAACGAACATCCCCGTTGATAGATTTCATATTGGTTGTGCCAACCCAAGGTGACTCGTTCCCGGGGATCATAACGCGCTACCCGTTCCTGGAAGATCTTTCGTTCTCCATGCTGCTGCGAACGGATAGGGTAATGCTTCGTTAGAAACTTGTAGGGGTAAACACGTCGGCCGGGAAAGGAGACATCATGGCCGCCGCTGGCCGCCAGTTCCGGGCGGAGGCCGTCGATCCGCTTCCACGCCTTGCGCTGCACGTAGTGCATCGGGATCGCTCCATAGTCATAAAAGCGGAAGTGGCGATCGAGCGACATTCCCGGCATCCATCCGTCGTCGACCGGGTGAAATCCCAAACAGGTATGATCCACTACGTTGAAGCCGGCCTCATCCACTGCGTACAAGGCCTCGCGCAGATTCAAGTGCTCCCAGGGCGAGAGCCTTACTTCATCGGCATCCACATGAATGTACCAGTCCGCCGGAATCTGCCCGGCCAATTCTTCAACCCGAGTCAATAAGCGCTGCAAGGCGAAGAACTGGGAGGGACCTTGCGATGGGAACCGTTCATACCCCAGCAGGCCGGGCACGGCGCATGCTTGCGAAACGGTGTCGTCCGTGGACCAATTGTCGATCAGGTAGGGACTGACGCCTTGGGATACCAGATGTTCCAACACCGGGCGGATGATGTCGCCTTCGTTGTAAGCCGTCACCAGTGCGACTACCTTGAACCCCTCGGGCACCGGAGGGTGCTGTCCAATCTTCGGGGCGGAAGGGTCGAATAAGGCAATCGTCAGATCGTTCGGATCGTTACGGAGCGTCCCGGCAAAAGTGGGAACCGCGCCCTGAGTTGCCAGCTCGATCAGCCGTGCAGGGGTGGTTCCCACGATAGTCAGCGGTGCGATGCGCGTGATGTGCCGCAGAACCTCGCACACCGGAGCCGGATCCGCTGCGGGCTCCAGTGCATCCATGCACACCACCACGGCCCTGCTCCACTCCGAACCTTCCGCGCTCCTCAAGAACGATTGTGCATCCACCCAGCGGAGTCCGCCGTAGCAGTCCGGCCGCGGCTCCTGAGATAGACCGAAGTCTACAGCTACGAGATCGAAACCGAGGGCAGAGAGCGATGCGAGTACGGGAATGTCCCAACCACCCAGGCCGATGATCCGGTCACATCCGTGGAAACGCCCGGCCCAGGCGGCGAACGTGTAAATCGTTTCGCTATGGAGCAGGTTTCCGCCCATTCGACGAGTGGTGGGGCATCAGGGAGGGCTTGAGGCGCAACAACAGCGATGCTACGGCTCGCAGCGGCTTGGAAACACGCCAGGAATACGAATCGTACATTTGCGCAAGCTGCTCCCGCAGATCCCCCTGAATCGCCGCGGAATCGGCCCGCTGCCGCGCAAAATCCGCCCGCACTCGCGCCATCTCATGTTCCAATCTCTGGCGCTCTGTCCGTTCCCGCGTCTGGCTGGTCGCCAGGGTGTGGCTGAGGACTCTGATCAGCCGGTCCCGGTCTCCGATTTCCGCAGAATGATCCTCGGAGAGGCTGCGGACGAGAATCGGCAGGTATTCCTCGGGCGGAGGCGCGGCGATCTCCACTTCTAACGCGCCGCCTCCCTGCAAAGCGGCCAGCGCCTGTCTATTGACCGGCAACGTTATGAACGGATCTTCGCTCGTGGCCACCATCACCAGCGAACCATCGGCCAGGGCCTTCAGCACCTGAACATCATTTTGTGTTTCAAACTGCGCCTCGCCGCCACCAAGCTGCCAAAGCACTGTTCCCGATCGATCCATCAGCCTGGTATTTTTCAGCAGACGCAACCCCGGCCGGTTGGCAAAATCGAGCCTCAATTGCCCGGGTACGTACGGCAACGGAGGAATCGGAAAATGAACAAGCTGAGGCTTTTCGCCAAGCCGGCACGAAATGCTATGACTGTCCCTCTCCTGGAATGCGCCGCCCGTCGGCCGCCAGAAGACCTGGATGCGATCCCGGGGACTGGCGTAGGTGCGATCCCTCTGAAAGTAAGCCCCAGGCGACCACTCCGGAGTTTGCAATAAGGCGTCATATCCCGACAACATCTGGCCGAGCGTGCTCGTACGGCTCTCCCGCAAGTGGCGGTGAACCGCCAGCAATTGTTGCCGCCTCGAATCGAGTTCCCGGATACGTTGCAACACCGCCTCCGGCGATGGAGCACACAGAAAACCGCTCCGGCTGTCCTCGATACGGTCCCTGAAACTGCCTATGTCCGTGGCCAGCACCGGGATCGCAAGTTCCAATAGCTCGTGTAGGGTGTAGCTGAAGGTTTCCGGCACGATGGACAGGAGGAGCGCCAGATCGGGCCGGATCTTCTCCAACAACCCTGGTAGCTCCTCCCGCACGTATTCGGGCATCACAGTAATGCCGGCGACACCCTGATAATTCCCGCACCACGGGCCACACCCGATGAGGTGAATCTCCGCGCGCTGCAGCAAATCGCCGGCTATGGCTTGAAACAGAGACAAGCCCTTTTGCGGCGCCAGGCTTCCCAGCACCAGAACCCTGAGTTTGCCTTCGTGAAGCGGATCGAGATCCAGCGGCTCTTCGCGAATCGGACGTGTTCCATGAGGAATGACCGTGAACTTGTCTTGCAGGGAAGGAATCAGTTGTATATAGTGCCTGCGCACCGATTCACTGGGCGCAACCATGGGAAACGACTGTTCGCCGCAGATTCTGGTGAACGCAGCGCGCAACCCAAGCCAACTCTCTGGCGGCGTGTTCGAGAAGAACCGGTTATGCGGGTTTTCAAGCGTGCAGGCGGTCAGTTCCTCCCTGGTACAGCTCGTGCAGATTCCGTTGTGCGTGATATTAAAGGCAGGGCAAAAAGGATAGAAATCATGGCACACGAACACAGCAGGCAGGCCGGTTTCCAGCACGTCGAGCGAGTGGCCGATTAACGACGAGATCACCAGGCTGTCGATACTGTATTCCTCGATGATCTGGTAAAGGGCAGACTGGTAAGCGGCGTGATGGATCGCCGTGTTCGGATAAGAGGGAGAAAGATCCCAGACTGCGACCGGCTGAGGGTCATCTACTGCTCGATAGAGGCGCAATTCGCTGCCGAAATGGCCATCCGGTCCGTATGATTTAAGAACCAGATTGCGATGTTGCCGATCGGCCCAGCAGTACTCGCGAACCCAGTGTTCGAGTCCGCCGCCCCAACTGTGAAGCACATGCAGTTTGGACGATCTCCCCGCACGTCCTAGATTTCCGGCAGGTGCTGTGCCGCTCTCCAGTTTCGCCCGGACCGATGCCCTAAGGCGCAAAAGCACGGGATCGGCAGCCCGGCTTATCGCTCCGTCGGTTAAAGATTGGCCCGGAAGATTTCCCACAAATACATGATCGGCAACTACATGTTCATAGCGAAGACGGAGAGCGGCCTCCTTGAATGCGTCCGGTTGGGTGGCCTGGCTGGATCGTATCGCCTCGCGGCGGACGTAGGCGCAGCCGCGGAAGAAGGAAGGGACCCGAGGCTGTTCGAACATGGAGATCTCGTAGCAGTGGCTGTCCACGCGATCGACCCAGGCGCCCGATTCCGCCGGAATGTCAGAAAGCTCCCGGGGCATCCCGATATCGAGATGGCCGCCATGGAGCGGTGATACGGTTGCAATGTTATTGCGTCGGCCCGCGGCGGCTGCCAGCCGTGCATCCCAGTGCATTGGCACAACGATCCCTGGCCGAATCACGATGACGTCTTCCAATGCGAATAACCGCAGCGCCTCGCTGAACAGATCGTCATGGCTCGACGCTCCGGAATGAACGAACCGCACGCGTGTCCCTGCGCCCAACTGCGAAACCCGATTCGTCACAGCTCTCGGACCCAATAAGACAATTGGCTCGCAAGCAGCAGAATTCTGGAATAGGCTGCGTAAACTCAGCACTGCCTGCGGGCAGTCCGCCTCCGTCACCGTAAGAACGATGCGGTACCCGGACGCAGCCTTGCCCATCTCAGGCACCCGCGACTACAACCGATTGTTTCGGTTGTTCATTGGCTTCGAACCAATGGTAATAGGAGTGGTTTATATCGGAAGTGCAATAGGGATTTGGAAACGCATTCTGCAGATCGATCCGCTCTCGATAGCGCCGCCGGTGAACAGGCGTCACCGGCACGCCATTGTCAAAGCACCCATATGCCCAGGGAATCTGCGAGGTGGTCGCCTGGCCCATGCGGTCGCACTCCTGGAGGTACCACTCGCGCAGTTCGAAGAGGGCCGGCATCTCCCCTCCGTACTTCTTCAGCATTCCTTCCTGCGCGCCGCTGTCCAGCCCGGAAAAATGGTAGAAGACGACCGGGCGGCCGTTAACGGATATGCCGTCCCGCAGATTGCCGTCGACACGCCGGTGGTTCAGATTCCAGGTGCACACGTTGTAAACGGAATCCCGGAGGATGCGGATATCGTCGAAATACGCCGGAACCATGTCGATCCAGCGCTGGTCGGTGAAGAGCCCGTTGGGAATGTCATCGTAGCAGAAGTCGCGCAGGCGGTCCGCCCACCATTTTGCGAAACGGCGCCCTTCCGGCGAATTCTTCACTCCCAGAAAACCCAGATTGTAAACACCGTGTTGCAGAGCGCAGATCTCGTTATCCAGAATTCCCTCAAGACTATTTTCCGGTTCCGTCAGATGCGGCGTTAACAGGATCGAGGCATGTTGAAAGGCCTCCAGCAGACCGCGAAGCGGGGCGAGGATAATGATGTCCGGATCAAAGTAGAGTACCTCGGAACAATTCGCGCGCTCCAGCAGGTTGCTTAGTACAAACCCTTTGACGCCCGTTCCCACTTCAACCAGCGAATGTTTGAATACCCATTGTTCTGGGTTTTCGAGGCCCAAGTCGGCAATCGTGATGATCGAATCGAAATCATCCCCTAGGTCCAGCCACTCCGGAATGGCATCGGAAAGCACCAGGTGGAAGCAAAACTCCGGGTGAAAACGCTTCAGCCCGCGAGCGAGAACGCGCGCCTTGGGAATATAATTCGAGACAATGCTGGTAAAGACATGAGTAGCCATATGGTCGGCCTGGGACGCAATACTGGTGCATAGCCCGGAACCCACATTCGTCAGGACTTTGCCTTAGCCCAGCCTATCCCCTGTGCATTTATTAACATGTTATCTTAACCTGCCGAAGCGTCGGATTCAATAGATTTAAGACATTCGCAGTATGCTGTCCGCATGGCAGAATACAAATATCCGCTTCATGATCCAACCGTTTGATCTGCCATCCCTGACGTTCCGTCCGATGCGATATCGCCACCGGGGCGCCGCAGACTGGTCGGGTCATATCCCATTCGCTTCCGATCTGGTAGCAGCGCTCGAGCCCCGCGTCTTAGTGGAGTTGGGGACTCTCTTCGGGGAGTCTTATTTCGCATTCTGTCAAGCCATCCGGGAGCGCGAAATCCCCTGCTCCGCGTATGCCGTGGACACCTGGTGCGGCGACCAACATACCGGTCACTACGGGCCGGACGTCTTCGAAGACGTCGACCAGTTTAACCAGGCGCAGTACGGCTCGTTTTCCTCGCTCCTGCGCATGTATTTCGACGAAGCGGTCCAACGTTTTCCGGACGAAAGCATCGATCTGCTGCACATCGACGGCTATCACACCTATGAAGCCGTCCGCCATGATTTCGAAACCTGGCTGCCGAAACTCAGGCCGGGCGCCATCGTGCTGCTTCATGATGTCGCGGTGCGGCAGGGCGATTTCGGCGTTTGGCGCTTTTTTGCCGAATTGCAGAATCGTTACGCTACCTTCGAATTTCCCGCCTACAACGGTTTGGGCGTAGTGTCCATTCCGGGGTCACGTCCGGATGAAGGGATCCTCGGGCTCCTCTTCCGAAACGATCCTGAGTTACCGGCGCAAATCCATGCATACTACGAAATGTGCGCCGCGCGTCTGGAGTACGAAAAGGCGAAGACCGGAGAGCGCGACCTTAGCGCACAGGTGTTCTGGCGTAGCGAGCACGAGTACTTCTCGGAGGCGAAGAGCGCCAGGACCTCCTGCACACTGGATACCGCCCGCACGGCTGTTCGCATTCACCTCCCCGCGATCTCTACGCCTGTTACGGAGGTCAGGATCGATATTTCCGGCCGCGAACTGGTCCTTTTCGTTTTCCAGGTTTCCCTGTTCGATGAAATCGGTCGCGTGGTCTGGCAGCTTGGCGCCGATGATTTCTTCGACCGGGCTCATTACTCAGGCATGCGGGTGCTTACAGCGAGGAATGGAGGAGACGGCGCGTTGGTGTTGATGACCGACCGGGATGGCTGCCTGCTGCTTCCGGTGGAGGATTCCTGGCGTGACGCAATCACCCGCGAAACCGTAATGGAAATCGTCGTGCAAAAGGTGGTGTCGCCGTTGGCCGAGTTGGGAACGGCGATTGCGAAACGCGATCGACGCCTGGAAAGCGAGCAACAGGAACGAGAGCGCGCCGCGCAGTTAGCCGAACAGCGTCAGCAGGAGACCCGGCAGCTCACAGCGGCGCTGCAGCAGGCCGAGCAACTGGCCCTGGAACGCCAGGAGGAGTTGACTAAATACGACCAGGCGCTGACACACGCCCGCCAGTTGGCGGAGCGGGGACAGCGTGTCATTGAGGAGCGCGAAGCCGAAGTCCAGCATATTTCGGCGGCTCTTAGGCGGGTCGAGCAACTGGCGCTCGAACGTCAAGAGCAGTTGGAGAAGTACGATGCAGCCCTCGCCGAGGCCCGGCAATTGCTGGATGAGAAGGAACGGTCGGAAAAGGAGCTTTCCATAGGCCTGGCCCGGGCAGAGCGCCTGGTTACCGGGCACGAGCAAGAAGTACGCCAGCTTTCGGCAGCTCTGCAGCACGCCGAAGGCTTGGCGTCCGAGCGGGAGGAGGAGACACGCCGGCTTTCGGAGGCTCTCCGGCATGCTGAGGGCCTGGCAGTCCAACGCCAGGAACAGTTGCGGGAATATGACACGGCGCTAAAGCGTGCTGAGGAATTGGCCTTCAGCCGCCAGGCTGAGATAGGCCAGCTCTCGACCGCACTGCAGCAGGCCGGGGACCTAGCATTCGAGCGCCAGCAACAGTTGCAGCAGTTCGAGCAGAGTCTGGCTCAGGCCGAAGAGTTGGCCGTCCAACGCGAAGCCGAGATCCATCGCCTGTCGGCCGCCCTGCGCCAAGCCCTGCAAGAACTGGAGCTTCGGGAGCAGTCGATGCAAGGGCTCAACAACACTCTGGCCGATTCCGAACGCCTCCGCCAGGAAGGGCTGAGCGAGATCGCCGGTTTATCCTCGGTGATCCGGGAAATGGAAGCCGTCGAAAAATCGCTGCGCTCCCAGCTCAGCGCCATCGAGGCGTCCTTGTCGTGGCGCTCAACTTCGCCTTTTCGCGCGCTGGCCCGGGCCCTCAAGTCCGCGTCGCCGGATGCGAATTCGCATAAGGGTTAGCTCGGGAGTCCATGCGCATACAAAACCTTTTGCAAGGGCTCCTGGCCGGACCCGAACTGGACTACGCGGAATCCCAAATCCGACAGGCATTCCCGGGAGATGACTCCGGCTGGGGTGAAGAATCGCTGGAAGATTGGTGTGAAGATGGCGTGGGCTGCATGATCTGCCTCACTCCGAGATCCGGAAGCACTTATCTCGCCTCTCTTCTCGAATCCACAGGACGATTCGGCGTCGCGCGGGAATTCATGAATCTCTGGGACTACAAGCATAATGTCCGTGAAATTCTGGGCGCTCTGATTCCCATAGCACCGAGCGATGAACCAGTATTCGAGGAGGGCATCACCACGCTCAGCGCCTACGTGCGGTCCGCCATCCGGACTTCGCAAAACGTGGAAGGCGTGTTTGTATTGAAAGGGGACCTATACCAGCTCCTGCCTCTCTTCACCCGGGGATGGCTCCGGGCCGGAATGCGAAAGGTCCGGTTCGTGTATGTCACCAGGCAAGATGTTCTGCTCCAGGCTATCTCTTTGTTTCGAGCAGTGCGAAGCGGGGCTTGGTCTTCGGAACAGCAAGGAGAGCGCGCCGTGGTATATGACCGCGACGGCATCTTGGAACGATTCGAGTACCTTCTGCGGATGATGCAGCGTTGGGAGATGTTGTTCAGCTTGTTGGGCATTTACCCGTTGCGCATGACCTACGAACAGATCTCGCGGGATCCCGGAAATGCCGTAAAGAAAATCGGGTCGCTCTTAGGTTTGCGGGGCAACATACAAACAGGAACAACCCCTCTCCAACGTCAACGGGACGCACAGTCCGAACTATGGGCTTCGATGATCCGCGCGGAAACCTCGCTGGCGCTGCGAGAGGCGTGGCCGCGAGGGAGAGAATAGATGCCGGCAAGAACACCGCAGGCGGCACCCGCGTTACAATAACGCTTCACAACAAACAACGGGAGATGGTTTACGCCCCAACTGCCGCGGCGGCGCCCAAACAGCAACGACAAATGGTAAATTTCCCTATTTCCACCCCCTGGAAGGTCGTCATTTACCGATGCGCGCTGGTCTTCATTACGCTGTTCTGGATCGCGCATATGATCTCCCTGCCAGTGGCAGTTACCTACGACGGATTCATTTATATCGATATGGCCGACGTCCTGGGTAGCAGCCGCTTTCCTCAGGACTGGAATTTTGCCCGTACTCCACTTTTCCCGCTCACATTAAAGCTGGCGTTCTGGGCGTTCGGACGGCAGCCCCTTGCGGTAATCGCGGTTTCGTCGACGCTGGGTTTAGCCGGCACCTTCATTGTTGGCCGTCTCGTGCGGCGATACGCGGGCGAGGTGGCCGCGGCCCTGGCAATGGTTGTCATGGCTTTGTTTCCGACCTCTGTGGCTTACCAGCATTTCGCACTGACGGAAGTGGGGACGGCGTTCTTTCTAGTGCTGATTGCCGCGGCTCTTCTTTTGCCTGCGGATCGCCCTCGGCAAGTCTGG